>CAZDLX010000023.1:0-29669 GCA_964506005.1 uncultured Anaerolineae bacterium
TTGGAGTTGCGCGGATCGTCTTTCAGGACCCCACCCCCCGACCCCCTCCCCGCCAGCAGGGAGGGGGAGGAAAGTAGTTTACTGTGTATCAGGTAGCTTGGGAATGCAGTTCGTTTGTCGCGCCTGCCCCACTGGCTGGCTGCTAACTTGACGTCCGACTGCCGTTGGACTCAACAAGGTTAGTGCGGTTGACTGATAGAGGTTGCTGTAGCTAGCGTATGTGCAAGTGAAAAATCCTCACGCAAAGTCTAGTCGCGCTTTTGCACAGCGGCAATCCGAGCCAGCGATGTATTCCCCCTCCCTGCTGGCGGGGAGGGGGCTAGGGGGTGGGGTTTCAGGTGCGCTCCGTTTGCCCTCCGGCCCGGTTCGGCTTAGGATCCGGTCTCCGAGAGACGACAGGCAGGGAAGCCCATGCGCCGCAACAATCTGGCTGTTCTGAACGACGCCACGCTCGAAGAGCTGGAGATCACGCTCGACCTGCACACCCGCGAGCTTGTGCCGCCGAGCCCGTACACCGCCTTTAGCTGGTCGGTAACGCGTCACGCCATGCTCGAGGAGTGCCCACGACGCTACTATCTCAACTACTACGGATCGCGGCGCGTCCGGGAGGCCCGGAGCCGCATCGTCAGCGCGGTGTGGTGGCTCAAGCAGGTGCGGAGCGCGCGCATGTGGATCGGCAGCGTGATCCACATTGTCGCGGCTGAAGCGGCGGCTGCACTCCGAGATGGCCGCGAGCTGGGCCGCGAAACCGTGGTCAATCTGGCGCTCGACGTGTTTCGGGCTGGCGTCGAGGCGTCGCGGCGCGGGGCGAAGCTTGACGGCGAGTGGGTGGTGCTCGCCGAGCACGTCTACCCCGATGCGCCGCCCTCCGTCGACCCGGTGGAGGCAGAGGCGTTCGTCGCCAGGCTGGCGAACAGCCTGCTCGACAGCGAGGCCTACGGGCGGCTTCGGGCCGCTCCGGAAGCGATAGCCGAGATCGACCCCAAGTACCAGTCCTTCGACCTGACCGGCGTCGCCGGGCACGGCACCGTGCGTGTCTTCGCCATCCCCGACGTGCTGCTCTACGACCCGGCAGCGCCTGCCGTGCGGATCATTGACTGGAAGACCGGCGGCACCGACCGCGAGTCAATTCGAACGCAGGCGGGCATCTACCGGCTGTATGCGGGGCGGGCCTACGATGTGCCCGAGGAGGCTGTCACATTTGAGATCGCCGATCTCGCTGGCGGTGGTCGCAGCATCCCTTCGCGGGGCGAGCCACTCTCCGCAAAAGAGGCAGAAGCATTTGTCCGCGAAAGCATATATAATATGACCGCCAGAATGGAGAACATTCGTTCCAACACTGTGAGCATCCGGCATTTCCCGATGACCAGCGACCGGTCGATCTGCGCGAGCTGCGGCTTCCGGCGGGCCTGCTGGCGGGAAGATGCCTGAGCCCCGGTCGAGGGCGCGAGAGCGGTGAATGCCCGTGAATAGCCAACTCGGAACCTATGCCGGCCTGTCCAACCCCCGCACCATGCTGGTCGAGGGGCCGTTCGGCGCGGGCAAGACGACCTTCGCCGTCGAGACGCTGCTGACGTGGCTGGAGAGCGGCGTGCCGCCGGAGAACATCCTCGTGCTGCTGCCGCAGCCGACGCTGGCCCCGCCCTTCGAGCGCGCGTTGAGAAGCGCAGAGCGCGGGCCGATGGGCCGCGTGGATATCCGGACGGTGAGCGGCCTGGCCCGCGAGATGGTGGACCTGTACTGGCCGCTCATCGCGGACACGGCAGGCTTCGATCAGCCGAGACGCCAGCCGCGCTTTCTGAACATCGAGACGGCGCAGTATGCCATCTCGGAGTTCGTCGAGCATGCCGTGTTCGAGGGCGAGTTCGACGCGCTGAGTCTCTCGCCCCAGCAGATCGCCCGGCAGGTGCTCGACAACCTCGGCAAGGCGGCGCTGATGGGCATCGACTACCACGAGGTCCCCGAGCGGCTGGCCCAGGCCTGGGGCCCGGAGCGCCCTCGCAAGCGAGTGCTGGCCTACGACGCCGCCGGGCGGCTGATGGACGCCTTTCGCGGTCACTGCCTCTCGAACTCGCTCGTCGACTTTTCGCTGCTCATCGAGCTGTTTGCCCGGCTGCTCGGCGAGCCGGGTTTCAGTGAGGCGTTCTTCCAGAGCCGGACGCACCTCATCGTCGAGCACGTCGAGGAAGACGCGCCGTTCACGCATTCGCTGGTCGCCAACTGGCTTCCTCACCTCGAGGGGGCGCTGCTCACTTACGAGTGGTGGAGCGGCTACCGGGTGTTCCTCGGCGCCGACCCTGAAGGCGCGCGGGTACTCCGCGAGCAGGTGGACGGCGTCGTGACGCTCGACCGCTCGTACATTAACTCGGAGGGCACCGCTGCGCTGCTGCAGGAGATCGACTACACGCTGCGCCGCGAGAACGGCACCACGCGCCCCGCGCCGGAGGGCGTCGAGCTGGCGCTGCAAGGGCGCTACTGCCGCTACTACCCCGAGATGCTCGACTGGGTGGCGGATCGCATCGCCGGGCTGGTGCTGGAGGACACCGTCCCGCCGGGGGAGATCGCGGTCGTCGCGCCGTTCCTCAGCGACGCGCTGCGCTTCTCGCTCGGGCAGAAGCTCGACCGCTACGGCATCCCGCACATCTCGCACCGGCCCTCGCGGGCGCTGATCGAGGAGCCCGCCGCCCGGACAGTGCTGACGCTGGCGGCGCTGGCCCGCCCTGACTGGGAAGAAACGCCGCCTGTGCCGGACGTCGCCTCCGCCCTGCAGCACGCCATCGCGGGGCTCGACCCGGTGCGCGCGGGGCTGCTCGGCAGGGTGGTGTACCGTCCGCGCGGCGACGGCGAGCGCCTGCTGCCGTTCGATAACATCAAGCCCGACATGCAGGACCGCATCACCTACCGCGCGGGCCAGCGCTACGACCGGCTGCGCGAGTGGCTGCTCGACGCGGCGGCGGACGCGGACCTGCCGCTCGACCACCTGTTCAGCCGGCTGTTCGGCGAGGTGCTCTCGCAGCCCGGCTTCGGCTTCCACGACGACCCCGAGGCGGGGCGAGTAGTGGACGAGCTGGTGCAGTCCGCTCGCCGGTTCCGGCGCACGCTGTTCGAAGACGGCGCGCAGCCGCAGGCCGAGATCGGGCGGCTGTATGCCGGCATTGTGCGGCAGGGGCTGCTCGCCGGGCTGTACGCCGAGAGCTGGCAGGACGAGGAGGTCGACGCGGTGTTCATGGGGCCAGCGCACACCTTCCTGCTGCGCAACCGGCCCGTAGACGTGCAGTTCTGGCTGGACGCCGGCTCCATCGGCTGGTGGGAGCGCCTCGACCAGCCGCTGACGCACCCCTACGTGCTCTCGCCGGGCTGGCCCGCCGGTGAGCTGTGGACCGATGCCGACGAGTACACCCGCCAGCAGGACATGCTGTACCGCATCGTGAGCGGCCTGCTGCGGCGCTGCCGCCAGCGTGTCTACCTCGGCATCAGCGATCTCGGCGAGCAGGGCTTCGAACAGCGCGGCCCGATGCTGCGCGTCTTCCAGCAGATCCTGCGCCGCCACCCGACCCGTATCGAGATGCCCGGCGACGCCGGGGACGAGGTGGCGTGATGAGCCTCCCGATGCCGGCACAACTCCGGCCCCAGCAGCAGGCTGTCGTCGATTACGAGGGCGGGCGGATGGGCGTCTCCGCCGTGCCGGGCAGCGGCAAGACGTTCACGCTGTCGCACCTGGCCGCCCGCCTCGTCGAACGGCTGGCCGACGAGGGCCAGATCGACGAGCAGGAAGTACTGATCGTCACGTTCACGAACCCGGCGGTCAATGCCTTTCGCAGGCGCATCGCCCGGCTGGTGCAGCAGGAGCGCGGCCTGCTGCCCTACATCGGCTACCGGGTGCGGACGCTGCACGGGCTCGCGCACGACATCGTGCGGATGCGCCCGGCGCTCGTCGGCCTGCCGGATACGTTCGACATCCTCGACGAGCGGGTGACGACGGCGATGATCCGCGAGCTGGCCGAGGGTTGGGTGGGGCGCAACGCCGAGCAGCTTCTGCCATACCTCGACCCGGCGCTGGTGGAGGACGAAAGCCGGCTGCCCGGCATTCTGCGCAGGCAGGGCGTCGACCTCGTAGAGAGCCTGGCCCACGAGATCATCCGGCTCGGCAAAGACAACCGCTGGGAGCCCGGCGAGATGCTCACCCGGCTCGACGAGCTCGACATGGACCTGCCGCTCGCCGAGATCGGCATCGACCTGTACGCGCAGTACCAGCGCAGCGTCAGCTACCGCGGCGCGGTCGACTTCGACGACCTGGTGCGGCTGGCCATGACCGCCGTCGAGTCCGACCGGGGCTTCCTGAAGCGCCTGCGCGACCGCTGGCCCTACATCTTAGAGGACGAGGCACAGGACTCCAGCCAGCTCCAGAACCGGCTGCTGGAGCTGCTCTCGCGCGATAAGAACTGGGTGCGCGTCGGCGACCCGAACCAGGCCATCTACACGACGTTCACCACGGCGAACTCGAACCTGCTGCGCCGCTTCCTGAAGCGGCCCACCGTCGCCGAGATGCCGCTGCAGACCTCGGGCCGCTCGGCGAAGCCTATCATCGACCTGGCCAACTACCTCGTCGAGTGGGCGGGCAAGCACAAGCTGCTCGACAAGGCGCTGCAGAAGGCCACGTTCTACGGCAAGAACGTCATCCTGCCCACCGAGCCCGGCGACCCGCAGGGCAACCCCGAGGGCGGCTTTGTATACCTCGACTGGGAGCCGGGCAAAGACATCACGCCCGACCAGGAGATCAAGCGGGTCGTACAGTCGCTGGCTGCCTGGCTGCCCGACAACAAGGACTGCACCGTGGCGGTGCTCGTGCCGGAGAACAGCCGCGGCTTCAAGCTGGCGGAGGCGCTCAAGGCGCGCGGCCTGCCCTTCGAGGAGCTGCTGCGCAGCACCTCGGCGACGCGCAACGCCGCCGGGCGGCTGCAGCTTGTGTGCGAGGTGCTGGCCGAGCCGACCGACGGCCCCCGGCTGGCGCGTGTCTACCGCGAGGTGTGGTGGCCGGTTCACGTCCCTGAACCGACGGAGGAGCTTGTCGCCGCCGCCGACCTGTCCGAGCGGGCGCTGCGTAAGCTGCGGCATACCGAGGACTTCCTGTGGCCCGGCCCTGAGGGCGACTGGCTCGACCTGCTGCTCGACGTGCTGCCGCCCGACGAGCTCACCCGGCTGGCTGCATTCCGCGAGCAGGTGCAGGTATGGCTGCAGGCGACTTCGCTGCCTATCGACCAGCTCATTCTGACTATCTCGCAGCAGCTTTTCAGCGAGAAGCCCGACCTCGCACTGGGGCATAAACTCGCCGTCGTGCTGGGCGGGATCGCCGCCAGCAACCCCGACTACCGCCTGCCCGAACTGACGCAGGAGCTGCGCGTCATCGCCCAGAACGAGCGGCGCTTCCTCGGCTTTGATGATGAGGGCGAGGGCTACGAGCCGACGCGAGGCGTGGTGACCGTCGCGACGATCCACGCCGCCAAGGGGCTGGAGTGGGACCGCGTCTACCTGATGTCGGTGAACAACTACAGCTTCCCGGCGGCTCAGCCCGGCGACTCGTACATCTCGGAGAAGTGGTTCCTGCGCGACGACCTCAACCTGCAGGCCGAGACGAAGCGGCAGGTCGAGCTGCTCATGGCGGGCAAGGTAGATACCTACGAGGAGGGGCAGGCCACCAGGCAGGCGCGGATCGACTATGCCGCCGAGCGTATGCGCCTGCTGTATGTCGGCATTACCCGCGCCCGGCGTGACCTGATCATCACGTGGAATATGGGCCGCTTCTGGGAGCAGGGGCGGCGGAATGCGCCCGCTGCTGCGCTGGTGGCGCTGAAGACGTATCTGGAGCAGGAGTCGGAGAAGCCGTGAGCAAGACAGGCCCGTTTGACCACTGGCGGCAGGCCGTCGAAACGCGCGACGTGCCGCAGGCCAAACCGGCGGAGGGTTCTGGCCCGCTGCCGGCCCGCTTCCAGTTCAGCCAGCACAGCCTGCAGGACTACGACGACTGCGCGCGCCGCTTCCAGCTTGGCTACGTGCTGCGCACGCGCTGGCCCGCGGTGCCTTCCGAACCCGCCGCCGAGTACGAGCGCCTCTCCGAGCAGGGGCGGCAGTTCCACCTGCTCGTACAGCGGCACATCTCCGGCATCCCCGAGGAAAAGCTAAGGCCGCCCGCCGGGCCGCTCGCGGACTGGTGGGACGCTTATCTGCACGTGCCGCCGCCGGGCCTGCCGTCGGAGATGCGCCGCGCGGAAGTGCAGCTCTCGACGCCGCTGGGCGCCCACCGGCTCGTCGCCAAGTTCGACCTGCTGGCGCTGGCACGCGGCGAGCGTGCCGTGATCGTCGACTGGAAAACCGCGCTGCGCCGCCCGCGCCGGGAAGTTCTCGCCCGCCGCCTGCAGACCCGGGTGTATCCCTTCGTGCTGGTCGAGGCGGGCCGCCACCTGTTCGGGGGAGTCATCGAGCCGGAGCAGGTCGAGTTAATCTACTGGTTTACGAGCGCGCCCGCCGACCCTGAGATCTTCCGCTACAACGCCGCGATCCACGAGGACAACCGGTCCTACCTGCACCGGCTCGCCGCCGAGATTCTGGCGCGTGAGGACGAAGTATGGCCGCTCACGCCGGATTTCGCCCACTGCCGCTACTGCGTGTACCGCTCGCTGTGCGACCGGGGCGTGCAGGCCGGCTCGCTCTACGACGACGAGGCAGACCGGCTCGACGTGGAGCCGGACGAGGTGGACTTCACACTCGACGACATCGCCCCGATCGAGTTCTAAGGCGAGTCTTTAAGCCGGTTCGACCCCATCTCCCAACGACCGGTGTAATTGGTCGCCGCCTTATCCAACTGGCGCGAAAGGCAGACTGCGCCCGTTCGTCCCCTCCCTGCTGGCGGGGAGGGGTGAGTTGGCTATGCCAACTCGGGGTGGGGTGCCGGCGCCCGGCACCACTCTAGCAACGCCTCGGGATTTTGTCCCCTCCGGGCCGATTGGCTATGATCGCCGCCATGGGGAGTGAGATAGAGGCGAACCGCACCAACGGCGTGCCGCCCGCGCCGCGCAGCCTGACCCGCATCCTGTCGATTGCCGTGCTGATCGCCGGGATGGCGGCGGTTGGGCTTGCGCTCGCCGCGGCGGGCCCCGGCGACAGCCCGCTGGCGGCGCTCGTCGCGACAGAAACCTCAACCCCGTCCATCACTCCGACGGCGACCGCCACGCTTCGCCCGTACACCGGGGACGACGACGCGACGCCCGAGCCCGGCGAGGACGATCCGCTGGTGGCGCGGGAGGTCGTCGCGCCGCCCACCCGCACCCCGACGCCGACGACCACGCCGACGCCCACGGATACCCCGCCGCCGACGATCACACCCACGTTCGACGCGCCGGAGATCCACTGGTCGCAGGCGGACAAGAACGCGCTCTCCTGGCTGTGCTACGGCGAGGTCGGGGGCATGGCCTGGGCGAAGGTCGACGCCTGCCTGTCGATCATCTCGACGGTGCGGGTGCGCTACGCCTACGGCACCGGCGCGTCGGATACCGTCTACGAGGCGCTGACAAGGCCGGGCCAGTTCAACGTACGCATCGAGACCGACCGCCCCAGCCCCGACGACGAGCTCAACCAGACTGTCGAACTCTACGAGCAGGGGATGCGGGGCTCCTGTACGGGCTTCCGGTACTTCAACTCCTCGCCCGGCGCGCCCGGCGACTGCGTGATCTACGGCCCGCTGGGGCAGTTCGTGCAGTTCCACCACAGCTGGTAGCTGAATCGCGGAGGGCGCGGAAGATCGCCCGAGCCGCGGTCCGACCTGTTATCAACGACTCGTAGGGGCGCAGCATGCTGTGCCCCTACTGTTATGCAGTTGACAGGCCCTGTCACCTTAAGGCTACCGGCTTGCTACAACCCGGCTTAAGACCCCCTTCGCCCCTTCGGGGCACTTCCCCCTTTCAGGGGGCAGGTGGTGGTTCTGTGCGTTCATTATCAGCCGCAGCCAACGCCTTCGCCCCCTGAAAGGGGGATGATGGCGTAGTTCGCAGAGCGAACACTGTCAGAGGGGATCGTAGGTTGGTCATCAGCCCAACTTCTCCCCCAGTTGACAGTCCGGGCAAATTAAACTAGGCTTCGGGTGATAATTCTGGTCGCGTCAGGAAGGATACCCGCTATGTTCGATAAGAACGACGACAACGAGTTTGACGATCTGCGCTCGCTGCGCGACGAACGGGCGGATGACGAGGATATCGACGCGCTGTTCGGCGATTACTCCGCCGAGCCGGTTCCGCGGGCGGACGACCCATTTGCCAGCCTCGACGAGGCCGACGAAGACGACCTGTTCAGCCAGCTTCAAACGGAGGAAGAAGATCCCTTCAGCAGCCTCCGGGAAGAAGGCGAAGAAGTCGAGGCGGTCTACGAGGACGATTACGACGATCTCGCCGCGCTGCGCGAGGAGAGCCTGCCGCCGCTCCCGGAGGCAGCCGTTCCCGACTGGCTTTCCGAGCTTGGCATTGAGAGCGAGGATATCGTCGAGGAGCGGGGCAGCGTGGTCGTCGCCGAACGAGATCGGGTGAGCGCACCCGCACCCGCTGCAAGCACGGGCGGCATGGCGCTGGGTATGACGGCCCAGCAGCGCATGGTGCTGGCGATCTTCCTGTTCCTAGACATAGCGGTTCTCGGCTTTCTGCTCCTGTACGCGTTGGGCGCGATCCAGCTCTAAGGGTGGTATAATAGGCGCCATTACGGACAACTGATCGACGATTGGTAGAGATATGGCGACACGCAAGATCGTTTACATCGGCGACGACGTTCTGCGCCAGAAGGCGCGGCGCGTGCGCGAATTTACCCCCGAGCTGCATGAGCTTCTGGACGACATGCTGGAGACGCTGGAGCAGGCGAGCGGGGTTGGCCTGGCCGCGCCGCAGGTCGGCATCAGCGAGCGCGTGCTGGTGATCCGGCTGCCGGACGACGAAGAGGAGTACGGGCCCGAGGCGGGCGTGCTGTACGAGATCATCAACCCGGAGATCATCAAGACCTCGCGGGAGATGGTGAGCGGTATCGAGGGCTGCCTGTCGATCCCCGGCTACGTGGGCGAGGTGGACCGCCACGTGGAAATCGTGGTGCGCGCGCAGGACCGGCACGGCAACGAGATCCGCGTTAAGCCGCGCGACTGGCTGGCCCGCGTCTTCCAGCATGAGATCGACCATCTGGAGGGCATTCTCTTCATCGACCGGACGGAAGACGTCTGGAAGACGGGCGAGGAGCCCGAAGAGATCCCCGGCACGGAAGACGCCGCCGGCGAGCAGGAAGAGGCGCGTATCTAGCGCTGCCCGGTATTATATGCCGCGAATCGCTGCCGCCCGTCCCTACGACGGGCGGTTTTTGCACGGCGGCGCTGTTAAGCAGTTGTGTAGGAATGGTGCTATAATCGCCCTGATGTCCGAACCGGGAGATGACCGCGTTGTTCGACCAGATACTGAGCCTCGTCGGCCAGCCGCCGGGTAGCCTGGTCTACCATTTCATCATCCTCTTCGCCGTCGAGGCTGCTTTCGCCATCAGTCTGGGCCAGTGGATGCGCGAGCGCACGTCAGGCACGCTGCGCCTGACGGCAGCCTCGTTTGCGCTGTTCCTGGCCCGGGTGGTACTGCTGCTCGCCTCGCTGGCGGCGTGGCAGGGCTACTTCCCGCGCAACGTGCTGCTGCCGCCCGTCGAACGGCTGGTGGACACCGTCACCGTGCTCGGGCTGGCCTGGGCCTTCGTCACGATGGACGAGCCCGACTTCCGCAAGCGCAACTTCGTCGCCGACGTGGCGGCGGCTGTGACGCTGGGCGTCTCCCTGATCCTGTTTGCCGGTACCTACTACTTCTGGACATCCGCCTCGGCGAGCAACACCCTGTTCAACGGCTCCTGGCTCGACACGGTGTGGGGCGGCCTGCAGATTCTCATCGCGCTCGCCGGGCTGGTGTGGATGCTGACCCGCATCCGCTATGCCTACGACCCCTTCCTCAAGGGGCTGGTGCTCATTCTGCTCGGCGCGGCGGCGGCACTGCACCTGCTGCGGCCCAGCCTGGGCGATATTTCAGCGGCGATGCGGCTGGGGCAGCTCGTCGCCATCCCGATGCTGGCGGCTGTGGCCTACCGGCACGTCGTCGAGCAGCTTCTACGCTGGGACGACTTCGAGCCGAGCCGGCTGGCCTCGGCGGTCCCGGCGACCTCTGCAGTCGACGCGCTGCCCCCGCCCGGCATGGCGGAGGAGACAGCCCGCGCCGAGCCGTCCGTGCCCGCCGCCCCCGCCGAGGCAGAGACGCCGTCCGTCGCCGCGCCGCACATCACCCCGACGCTGCTGGAGACCCTCGAATCGGTGGGCAGCCTGCTCAGCACGCTGGAAGCCGACGAGATCGTCGAAGAAGCGCCCCGCGCCGTCGCGACGGCGCTGCGGGCCGACGTGTGCGCGCTGGCGCTGGTGGACGAGGACGTACAGCAGCTCACCATCGTCGGTGCGTACGACAACATTTCCCAGACGTCGCTGCACCGCGACGTGCTCAGACTCGCCGAGCACCCGACGTTCGTGAACGCCCTGGGGCGGCTGCGCCAGATGCGCCTGACCATGCAGCGCAATGCCGCCGAGCTGCGCGACGTCTATCGCAAGATGCGCATTACGCACGAGGGGCCCGCCTACGTGCAGCCGCTCGTCAACAAGGACGAGCGGGTCGGCGTGCTGTTCGTCGGCTCGCCGTACTCCGAGCGGCAGTTCAGCGACGACGAGCGCAATCTGCTCGACAGGCTTGGCCCGCTGGTGACGGCGGCGCTGCTCAATGCCGAGGCGTTCCGCGAGATGCAGGACAAGGCCGAGCGCGCCGTCGCACATGAGGCGGGCCGCATCGTCGAGCTGGCGGACGACGTTCGCGCCAAGTCTGCCGAGCTGAACGTGGCGCGTCGCCAGATCGAGGAGATGAAAGAGTACATCCGCGACATGCACGCGCGGCTCGAAGAGGTGCCCGCCCGCCAGCAGGCGGCGCAGGCGGAGATCGAGAGCCTGCAGGCCCGGATCGAGCGGCTGCAGGCGCGCGCCGCCGAGGCGGAAAAGCTCCGCGCCGAGCTGGCGGAGGCCCGCTCGATGGCACCCGCGCCGGGCGAGCAGGAGCTGGCTGCGCTGAGGAGCCGGCTCGCGCAGGCGCGCGTCACCGAGCAGGAAGTGAGCCTGCTGCAGGAACAGCTCGCCGACCGCGTCAAAGAGGTCGTGCGGCTGCGCTCGCGTCTGGCTGAAGTTGAGGCAGAAGCGGAGACGCTGCGCGAGAAATTCGCCAGTGCAGGGGGACAGCCGTGAAGCAGAGCCGGGCGCAGCAGGTCGGCGCCGCACTGGCGATCCTGCTGGTCGTCGGTGCGACGCTGGTCGGCGTGCTGCTGCTGGGCAGCGGCGATGGCCCGCTCGTCTCCCAGCAGCCCCCGACGCCCCGGCTGAGCGCCACGCCTTACCGGCTGCCAACGGTCGCGCCGGAGGAACTGCCCGGCGAAGTGGCTGAGGAGCCGCCGACAGATCTTCCCACAGATGAGCCCACCGTGGAGGCGCCGACCGATACACCGCCGCCCACGTCCGTGCCGCCGACGGATGCGCCGACTGCCGTCCCCGCGACGGCAATCCCCGCCGTGCCCACTGCCCTGCCGTGCCGCGTGCAGGCGGGATGGGTGCCTTACCTCGTCGAGATCGGGGATACACTGAGTGCCATCGGGCGGCGCTACGGGGTCAGCGCCAGCGCGCTGCAGCTCGGCAACTGCCTCACGAGCCCGGCGCTGCAGGCCGGTGACACGATTCTGGTGCCGCCGCGGGCCGTCGCCCCCGCGACCGCCGGCCCAACGCGGGTCGCCGCCGTGCCCGGCTCGCCGCCAGGCCAGCCGCTTCCCACCGCGACGCGGCGCAGCTCTGCCGGGGCCTGCACGGACAGCGGCTCGTTTATCTCCGCGCCGACGGTCGGGGCGGTGCTCAGCGGGGTGGTGCCCTTCTACGGCACGGCAACTCACCCGGATCTCCAGTTCTACAAGTTGGAGGTGCGCCGCCAGGGTACGGACGAGTTTGTCACCGTGTACACGGGCCAGGAGCACGTTCACAGCGGGCTGGTGGGCACGGTCAACACGCCGGGCTTCCCGAACGGCGAGTACTGGGTGCGACTCGTCGTGGTCGACTCGACCGGCAACTACCCCGAGCGCTGCTCGATCCTCTACGTTTTCCAGAACTGAGCGCCACGCGGCGCGTCACCGTCAATCTCATACCGAGGTTGCCCCTCTCCCCGACCTTGAGGCGACTACATCGCCTCAAGCCCACCCCTCTCCCACGCGACGGCTTTCGCCGTCTGGGGAGAGGGGGAAACGTTAGCCGTGAGTTCAACCCCTCCCTTCTCCCCTTGTGGGAGAAGGGTGCGGCACGCGCAGCGTGCTGCGGGATGAAGAGGCAGGTTACCCAACGTGCTACGCCCGCCGGCGAGACCGCCGCGCGAGGGAGGCCGCGCCGCCTGCCGCGCCGAGCGCGGCTGCCGCGATCAGCCCGCCGAGCAGCCAGCCCGGCCTGCTTGGTTCGGCTGTCTCCGGCGTGGTCCTGGTAGCAGGTGCCCTCGTTGGTTCCAACGTTGCATTGGGCAGCGGCGTAGAGATAGCGGGGCCTGCTTCCGTAGGCACGGCGGCGGCCTCGCTCTGTGTTGGGGCCGGGGAGGTGGTCGGGCCAAGTGTCGAGGTAGGCGGCGGCAGCGTTGCCGTGATCGCCATCGGCTCGCCGCCCGGCTGCGCGGTGACGTCAGGCTGGCCGCGGCGCTGCGGGCGCGCGCCCTGCTCGACGAGCAGCCAGGGCATCCCGCCGACCAGACAGCCCACCCGCGGGTCGTCGCAGGTGGCGGCTTCCACCACCAGCCGGTAATGCCCGTCCTCCGGCTGGAGGGCGGCGCGGTTCCCCTGCACGTCGACCAGCACCGCTTCCCGGCTGCGGGCGGGGATGAGCAGCGTCGTGGTCTGCTGCGTCGTGGCCCAGGCGACGTGCGTCAGCCTGTCAGGAAAGGCGAACTGCACGTAGGCGACTTCAGGGTGATCCTCCACACGGATGCGGCGGGCGCTCGTGAAGCCGCCCAGCTCCCTGAGCAGCATCCGGTACGCCTCGTAGGTATGGCGCGCCGACCCGTCCTCGCGCAGCAGCCCGAAGCCTGCCATCTCCGGCGCATCGGGGCTGTCGGCGAGCCGGTTAGCCGCCAGCCGGACGCCCGGCGCGGCGGCGAAGCCGAGCGCGTGCGCCTGCACGAGGTAGGCGGCCTGCTGCGCCAGCGTCACGTTGGGGTGCTCCGCGAGCTCGCTGCGGAGCTCGTCAGCTTCGGGGTCCACAGCGGCGCGCAGGCCCACGCCGGTTGCCCACACCTCCTTGAGCGGCACGCCCTCCTGGTTCATCGTGTCGATCAGCGCTCTGATACGGGCGTAGACCTGCTCGGGCGAGCCGCTTGCGTGGACGCCAACGACGTCGAATGTGGCGGCCTGCCCGTGTGCCTGCGGATCGGCGGCGGCCATCTCGAGGAAGGCCTCCAGCCAGGCAGGGTCGCCTTCGCCAACTGCGCCGAGGTGGATCACGGCGTTGGGGTTCGTCTGCCGGGCAACCAGCGCGGCGACCTCGACGAGACGGTAGTAATCGCGCAGGCTGCCCTCCCACGTCGCGCCTGGCATGTCGGCGGGCACGTCCTGCCCGCGCCACACCGCCCAGCGGTTCACGCCGCGGACCGCGCCGTAGTGCACGGCCTGCCGCACGAACGCCGCCCAGGTGTTGTCGGGGTCGTCGGGGGGTTGGTGCAGGCCGCGCGGCACGCCCGTCCCCGGCGAGCCGCCGGTGGCCCAGGCTGGCGTCCCGGCGAGCACGCCGACGACCTCCCGCCCCGCACCGGCTGCCTGCGCCAGATAGTCGCCTGTCTCGAAGGTGGTCTGCCAGTCGGCGGGGCCGGTTGGCTGGAGGGCGTCCCAGCGAAACTCGACGACCTCCCAGCCCACGCCGAGCCCGGCGGCGGCTTCGGGGTCGGCTGCCGCGCCGAGCACGCCGAAGCGCGGGTCGGGCTGGGTCTGCGCGGGAGGGAAGGCGAATAGCGTTAATGCTGCGGCGATGAGCAGGGCGGTCAGGCTTCTCATCCAGCTAAGGCCAGAGCTAGCTCACGCTGCCCGCGGCGGGCCGGATATCCTGCACGTTGCACTGCAGGCGGCGATTGCCGTTCCACTGGTCGACCTCAAGCTGGTAGGCCACGTCGACGTACTCGGGCAGAGACTCGGCCAGCTCGCCCAGCCGGAAGGCGATGGCCTCGATCTGGTTGATGCCATCGTCCGAAAGCGTGAGCTTCAGGTGCTTGCCGTCGGCGCCGACCGCATAGCGGTTGACGATGCGCGCGCCGCGCGTGCAGAACACCGGCGCGGGGTTCTTCTCGCCGGTCGGCTCCAGCACGGCCAGGGAGTCGGCCAGCTCGATGGTGGCTTCGGCCAGCGGCAGCTCGGCGTCGATGTCCAGCCGGGGAGCGAGCTCCCGGTCGGCGAGCTGCTCGGTGGCGATGTCCCACAGCGCCTCCGAGAGCGCCTGAATGTTCTCGTTGCGGATGGTGAAGCCGGCCGCCGCCGCGTGCCCGCCGTAGCGCTCCAGCAGATCCGCGCACTGGTCCAGCGCCTCTGTGATGTTGAACTCCGGGATGCTGCGGCACGAGCCGTGGCTCTCTTCCTCACCCATCTGCACGACGACGGAGGGGCGGTAGTATTGCTCGGTGAGGCGGCTCGCGACGAGCCCGACGACGCCCTGCTCGAACTCAGGGTTGGCGGCGAACAGCAGCGGCTCGTCGGATGGGTCGCCGGGGAAGGTGGATTCGGCTATGAGCTGCATCGCCCGCGTCTTCTCCTGGCGGGTGATGTTCAGGTTGTTCAGCTCGGTGGCGAGCGGCATCGCGCGCATGGCGTCCGTCGCGGTGAGCAGGTCATAGGCCAGCATGGCGGATTTCAGCCGCCCCGCGGCGTTGATACGCGGCCCGATGATGAAGCCGATGGTTACGGAATTGACGAGCCCCGGCCGGATCTTGGCGACCTGATACAGCGCCATCAGGCCGGGGCGCTTTGGGTGGTTCAACTGCCTGAGACCGCGCCGGACGAGCTCGCGGTTCTCCCCGGTCAGCGGCGCGATATCGGCGACCGTGCCGATGGCGACGAGGTCGAGCCAGTCGGCGGGGTGCCACTCGTCGAGGCCCTTCTGCTTGCGGCGCACGCCTTCCATGTAGAGCGCCTCGGCGAGCTTGTAGGCCAGCCCGACGCCGGCCAGCATCTTCTCGGGGTAGGCGCAGCCGGGCTGCTTGGGGTTGATCACGGCGTAGGCGTCGGGCAGCTCCGCGCCGACGCTGTGGTGGTCGCTGATGATCATGTCGAGGCCGTAGCTCTTCGCGTCCTCGACTTCCTTGATGGACCGGATGCCGCAGTCCACCGTTACCACGACGCTCACACCGTCGTCGGCGAGCTTCTTCAGCGCGGGGCTGTTCAGCCCGTAGCCCTCGTCCACGCGGTTCGGGATGTACCGGCAGACGTTCGCACCGAGCCGGGCAAGCACCTCAGTGAGCAGCGCGGTCGAGGTCACGCCGTCACAGTCGAAGTCGCCGTAGACGGCGATCTTCTCGCCGCGCCGGATGGCCATGCGCAGCCGGTACACCGCCTCGATCATGCCCTTGAGCCGGAAGGGGTTGTCGTCGCCATCGTAGTACTGTAGAAAGGCGAGCGCGTCGTCGGGAGTCTCGTAGCCGCGCCGGTACAGCAGCGTGGCAAGGGTCGGGTGGATGTCGTGTTTGCGCAGCCGTTCGACGTAGATGTCAGGGGCGGGCTCGGCGATGATCCACTTCTTCTGCGGCTGGACGGTCGACACGGTCTGCCTCTTAAACGCTAGAATGCCTGTGCTACGGAGATGGGCCCATCGTACCACACAGCAGCGCCGCGCGGCAAGAGATGCGAGGCCACAGATGACAGCAAAGAAGGAGAATTTGATCGTCGGGCGGCTCGGTAGGGGCGCAGCATGCTGCGCCCCTACGGCACGCAAGAGTGTGTAAGGGAGGGAGGAGATTACATTCGCGAGCGGCACGGCCCGGAGGATTGAATCGCGGAAGACACGGAAAGCAAGGAGGAAGCGGAGAGTTTGGTCAACGAATGACACGAGGGGAAAAGTCCCTCTCCCAGCGCCGAAGGCGCGACCGGGAGAGGGATTTAGGGTGAGGGCAGCCCTATTCGTGCAAATGGCGCGTTTTGTGCACAATATAGTCATGCGCATCTTCATCGCGACAGGCATCTTTCACCCCGAGCCGGGCGGACCGGCCACCTACCTGCACCACATCCTGCCGGAATTCCAGGCGCGCGGGCACGACGTCACCGTGCTGACATTCGGCGATGCGCCGGTTGACGATTATCCGTTCCCCGTGACGCGGATCTCCCGGCGGCAGAACTACCTGGCGAGGCAGCTCGCGTACTGGCGGGCGGCGTGCCGTCTCTGGCCGGGGCACGACATCGCCTTTGCCCACAGTTTCAACATCCCGCTGCCTGCGGCGATTAAGCCGGTGGTCGGCAAGGTGGTCGGCGATCCGGCCTGGGAGCGGGCGACCAACAAAGGCTGGGCCCCGCCCGACACGGATATTGACACCTTCCAGATCAGGCAGTACGGGCTGCTGGTCGAGGCCAACAAGCGCCAGCGTGCCGCGGTCGCCCGGCGCTGGGATCACGTCCTCGTGCCGAGCCAGCACCGCAAGCGGCTCGTCGCGGGCTGGGGCGTGCCGCCGGAGCGCATCAGCGTGGTGTACAACGCGCTGCCGGGCGAGCGGCCCGACTGCCCGGAGAGCCAGGGTGAGGCCCGCCGCGTGCTCGGCCTGCCGGATGGCCCGCTGCTGCTCACCGCCGCGCGGCTGATGCCGCTCAAGGGCATCGACCACTCGCTGCGGGCGCTGGCGGAGCACCCCGACGCCCGGCTGGTCATCGCCGGGGAGGGCGAGGAGCGCGCCAATCTTGAGGCGCTGGCCGCGGTGCTGGGCCTCGGGGACCGGGTGCGGTTCGAGGGGTTTGTCCCGCGCGAGCGGCTGCCGCTGTACTTCCGCGCCGCCGACTACACGCTGCTGTACTCGGGCGGCGAGGGGCTGTCGCACACGCTGATCGAGTCGCTGTCGCTCGGCACGCCGGTCATCGCCAGCGACGCGGGCGGCAACCCGGAGGTCGTGCAGCACGGCGTCAACGGGCTGCTCGTGCCTTACGTGGATGCGGATGCACTTGCCCGCGCCATCCGCGAGGCGTTCGAGCCGGGCCGCCGGGCGGCGCTCGCCGCGAACGCCGGTGCGGGGCTGGAACGGTTTGACTGGAAGCGCATGGTCGACCAGACGCTGTACGTCCTGCGGGCGGCAGCAAGGGGGTGATATGTACACACTGAGCGTCCGACGAGATTTCGTCGCGCAGCACTACCTGATCGGCGGGGACTGGGGGCCGGAGAACGACCTGCACTCCCACCATTACGCCGTCGAGTTGAAGCTGGAGGGTGCGGAGCTCGACCGGCACGGCTACCTGGTGGACATCGTGGACGTGGAGGCGAAGCTCGACGAACTGGTCGCCACCTACCGCGACCACACCCTCAACGACCTGCCGGAGTTCGAGGGGCTGAATCCCAGCATCGAGCACTTCTCGCGCATCCTGGCGACGACGCTCAGCCGCCGCATCGCCGCGCCGAACATCGTTGCGCTCACCGTAACGGTGTGGGAAAACGACATCGCGGCGGCGGCCTACCGGCTCGAGCGTGAGGGCAAGCACCAGCCGTGAACGCCGGGCTGGTCATTTACGGCAGCCTGGAGCACGTCTCGGGCGGCTACCTGTACGACCGCAAGCTGGTCGAGTACCTGGAGGGGCAGGGCGTCGCGGTTGAGGTGCTGGGGCTGCCCTACCGCAGCTACGCCCGCCACCTCACCGACAACTTTTCCTACCTGCTCGCCGAGTGGCTGCGCGCCGTGGATTTCGACGTGCTGCTGCAGGACGAGCTGAACCACCCCTCGCTGTGGCGGCTCAACGAGCGCGTCTGCCGCTCGGTGGATTACCCCATCGTGTCGATTGTGCACCATCTGCGCAGCAGCGAGGCGCACCCCGGCTGGCTGCTCGGCCTCTACCGGCGCGTCGAGCGCCGCTACCTGCGCTCGGTGGACGCCTTCATCTTTAACAGCGAAACGACGCGCCGAACGGTCGAGGCATTAGCCGGTGAGGAAAAGCCACACGTGGTGGCTTACCCGGCGGGCGACCGGCTCGGCGAGGGGCTGTCGCCGGAGGCCATCGCGGCGCGCGCGGATAGCGGCGGCCCGCTGGAGGTCGTCTTCGTCGGCAACGTGATCGAGCGCAAGGGGCTGCACACGCTGCTCGACGCGCTGGCCCGGCTTGCCGACGTGAGCTGGCGGCTCACCGTCGCCGGTAGCCTGGATGCAGAGCCCGGCTACACAGGGCGCATCGAGCGGCAGGTCGAACGGCTTGGGCTGGGCGACCGCGTAACGCTCGCCGGGCCGCTGCCCGACGACGCCCTCGCCGCGCGGCTCGCCGGGAGCGATGTGCTGGCCGTGCCGTCATTCTACGAGGGCTTCGGCATCGCTTACCTCGAAGGCATGGCTTTCGGCCTGCCCGCCATCGCCGGCACGGGCGGTGGGGCGGCGGAGATCGTGACCCACGGGGGCGATGGCTTCCTCATCCCGCCCGGCGACGCCGGGGCGCTGGCGCGCTGCCTCCGCGAGCTGGCGGCAGACCGCGAGCGCCTGCGCGAGATGAGCCTTGCCGCCCGCCGCCGCTACGAGGCTCACCCCGGCTGGGCGGACACCGGCGCGCGCATCCATGACTTTCTGACTAATCTGGTTGGGCGCTCGCTCCGGAAGGCTTGACCCCCCGCAAAATGTGTGCTTACATGCTTGGTAGCCGCCGATTTGCCGGGCGGCTGTGTTGGATGTGCAGGAGCATGATGCAGTGAGCCAGAACCCGACCCGGGGCCGTGTCAAGACCAGATGCCCGGCGTGCCACGCCGCCATCAGCCTTAAAGAGAGTGTCGAGCTGTGGGACCCGCTGACCTGCCCTGAGTGCAGCGCGGAGCTGGAAGTCACCAGCCTGCGCCCGCCAACGCTGGATTATCTGGGCGAGTGGGCCGGCGACCCCGAGGTTGTTGACGAAGACGGGTGGGAGTAGACAAGCGGCCCGGCGGCGGTTCGACATGCGACCCCCTCTGACCGGGGTCGCTCCGCGACTCCCTGGTAGACCAATCCTGCCCCCTCTCAGGGGTTTGGGCCTGGAATGGAGTCTGCACCCTGGCGGCGCTTAGCCGCGCCCCCCGACCGACGCCGCGGCCCGCTTCTTCACGCCGTCTACATAGGTAAGGATCTCCTGCGCGCTCTGCCGCGCCGACTCCGCCTCCGCGCCGAGCATGGCGGTGAGCTCGTCGATCTGCTTGTCCCGCGCCAGCTCGGTGACGTGCGTGACGGTGCGGCTGCCCTGCCGCCGCTTCTCGACCTTGAAGTGCATGTCGGAAAAGCCGGCGAGCTGGGGCAGGTGGGTCACGACGAGGACCTGGTGCTCCGCCGCCAGCGACCACAGCTTCTGCCCGACGACCGCCCCGATGCGCCCGCCGATACCCGAGTCGATCTCGTCGAAGATCAGCGTGGGCGTCTCGTCGGCGCGGGAGAGCACCGTCTTGAGCGCCAGCATAATGCGCGACGTCTCGCCGCCGGAGGCGATCCGCGCGATGGGCTTGAGCGGCTCGCCGATGTTGGGGGAGATCAGAAACTCGACCTGGTCGATGCCGGTGCGGTCGAAGGCCAGCCGGTAGTCGCCGACGGGCGCACCGGCGGGGTCGTCGGCCTGCTCGATGGAGACGCCGAACTGCGCGTCCGGCATGCGCAGGTCTGCCAGCTCCGTCTCGACCGCCCGGCTGAGGCGGGCCGCGCACGCCTTGCGCGCCTCGGAGAGCTCGGCAGCCGCCTCGCCGATGCGGGCCAGCAGCACGGCTTCCTGCGCCTCAAGCTCCTCGATGCGCCCGCTGGAGCCCTCAATGGTCTCGACTTCGGCGGCGGCTTTCTCTGCCGCGTCAATCAGCTCTTCGATGGTCTCGACGTGGTACTTGCGCTTGAGGCTGCGGATTAGATCGACTCTGAGCTCGGCCTGTTGCAGCCGCACCGGGTCGAACTCAATACTCTCCTCGTAGTCGGCGAGGCTGCGCCCCAGTTCCTCGACCTGAATGGAGAGCTCCTCGGCAAGCGTGCCGATAGCCTCCGCCTCGGGATCGATCTTGACGAGGCGGGCGAGTGCGCTGGCAGCCGTGCTCAGCAGGTCGGCAGCGCCGACGCCGCCCTCCACGCCGGTGACGAGCGCGCTGTAAGCCTCGCGCACCAGCTCGGTGAGCTGTTCGGCGTTGGCCAGCCGCCGCGCTTCGTCACGCAGCTCGTCCTCCTCGCCGGGCTTGAGGTTCGCCGCCCGGATCTCCTCGGCTTTGAAGGCGAGCATCTCCGCGCGCATGGCGCGCTCTTCTTTGTGCGTGATCAGGTCGTGCAGCTCGCTGCGCAGCGCCTCGACCTGCCTGACGAGGTCGGCGAAGGCGCGCCGCCTCTCGACGAGCCCCCCGTAGCGGTCCAGCAGGTCGAGGTGGTAGGACGGCTTGAGCAGCGAGAGATGCTCCGTCTGTCCGTGGATGTCGATCAGCCCTTCGCTGAGCTCCTGCAGGATCGCCACCGTGACGACGTGCCCGTTCGCCCGGCAGATATTGCGCCCGCCGCGCCGCACTTCGCGGGTGAGGACCAGCACGTCGGGCGAGTCGCCTTCTAGCTCCTCTCTCGCCAGAATGCTGTCGACGAGCGCCCGCGTGCTCTCGCTCTCCAGCACGAAGATGCCCTCGATCAGCGCCTTTTCCGCACCGCTGCGGACGGCGTCGTTGCTGGCCCTGCCGCCGAGCAGCAGCGACATGGCGTCGAGAATGATCGACTTGCCCGCACCCGTCTCGCCCGTCAGCACGTTGAAGCCCGGCGAGAACTGGAGCGTGAGCTTGTCGATGATTGCGAAGTCTTTGATCGTTAGTTCGCTCAGCATAGCCCTGATACTATCCCCGGAAAAATCAGACGGCTTGCATTTGGCTTTCAGTGTGTTCCCCAGCCTCAGCGCCCGAGCCGCAGGCGGCCCATCGCGGCGCTTACCGCCATCACCGTGAAGATCAGCCCTGCCAGCGAGAAGCGGGTCAGGACGCCTGCCACGATCGCGCCGGCGATGATGCCGCCTGCGACGACGAGCCACGAGTATCTGCCCCGGCGCTTGCTAACGGCCCGGTAGGCGAGGTCGGCGATCAGCGCGCCCGCAGCACCGCCTGCCCAGAACGCGATCAGCCAGCTAAAAAAGCCGAACCCGACGAGGCCCATCAGCGAGGCGGCGAGGCCACCCAGCACCAGGCTGATAGCCCCCTGGATGACGGGGTCGAGCGTCTGAGCGTTGTAGAAGGTCTGCTGCTGTCCGCGCACGCACTCCCGGCAGCGGTAGCCAACCGGAGTACGCACCGCGCACTTGTTGCACATCAACCGTCCGCAGCGGTTGCAGCGGAGGGAGGTCTCGATCTTGGGGTGGACAGCGCAGACTTGAAGCTCCATCTCGGGAGCCGCCTGCGGTGTTTCCACGACCGGGTCTGCCATGCCAGGGTACTCCGTTCCGTCGCCCGTCAGGACGCTCGCTCGTTCGGTTGTTTGGGCGTCAGCCGCTCCAGCAGCAGGTGGTAGAAGTAGCTTCGCTTGCCGAGCCGGATGAAGCGGCTGACTTCTTCCCCCGCCTTCACGTCTACCTCGTCGCCGTTCTCCATCTCAAAGGCGAACTGCCCATCGACGGTCAGAATGGCCTGGTGATCGGTGTAGACGTGGACGCGCACGTGAGCGCCCTGCGACAGCACGATGGCCCGGTCGAGCGTCAGGTGCGGGGCGATAGGGATCACCAGGATGTTGCGCAGCTCGGGGGGCAGGATGGGTCCGCCAACGGCCAGCGCGTAAGCTGTCGAGCCCGTCGGCGTGCTGACGATCAGCCCGTCGCCGACGTAGGTCGTCAGCTCGTCACCGTCGATCTCGGTGAGAAGCTGCACGACGCGCGCCAGGTTGCCCCGGCTCACGACCACGTCGTTAAGCGCCGTGTACTGGCCGATCAACCGGCCTTCGCGCGTCGCGCTGGCCCGGAGCATCATCCGCTCTTCGATCCAGTAATCGCCTGCCAGCACGCACGGCAGCCGTTCCTGCCAGTTGTCCGGCGTGACCTCCGTTAGAAAGCCAACCCGGCCCATGTTGACGCCGAGAATGGGTACCTCGTGCCCGGCAGCCATGCGCGCCGCGCGCAGCATCGAGCCGTCGCCGCCGAGCACAATGGCCAGGTCGATCTCGGACATCATGGGGCGTACTTCGGTTTCGTCCCAGGTGAGCGCCAGTAACGACTTCAACCCCCTCCCGGCCAGCCAGCCGTGGATGCTCTCGGCGACGGGCCGCGTCGCTTCGATCATCGGGTGATACAGCACGGCCACTCGCTCGAACTGGGGCGACGCCGGTCGGCTACTCATGGGCGAACTCCGTCGTATTATCTGGCAGTGTGACAGCCACTCTCGCAGCGGATTATAACCGATCCCCCGCAGCCGGGCACTTCGCGGCCAGCTAGCACAGATGTGCTATTATACCACTCCTCGCCCCTTTTATACAGTACCTCGCACGGCTGTCAAGGCGGGGTTCGAGGATCGAATCACGCTGAACAGGGAACGTAGCGAGGACGTGGAAATCTGCGAGCCGATCGCCCTCTGCTCCCCCGGCGATTCAGGTCTATGCACTCCTACTTCGTACAGTCGCGGGGCTTGTGGTATGCTGGTTGGCAGTGACTCTCGACTGCAAGCTGAGGAGCCGTCCATGCTCAACATTTCCATCACCTACTGCGCGGTTTGACACTACCGCCCCCGAGCCGTCAGTTTGGCGGAAGAACTGCTCAAAGAGCTCGAGATCGATGTTGAATCCCTGACACTTGTTCCCTCAGACGGGGGCCGCTTCGAGGTTGACGTGAATGGCACGCTGCTCTACAGCAAGCTCGAAACGCGCCGCCACCCGGAGCCGGGCGAAATACTCCGTTTGGTCCGGGAAGCTGCTCAGAAATAGCCACACGAGCTGCGCCCGGCAGCTGCCAGGGGGCACGCCCCGCGCGAAATCGCTATGAACCGAACTCACGCCATCATCACCTGCCTGCTCGCGCTCGTTGTACTGACCAGTTGTGGGGTGCTGCCATTCCCCGGCGAGGTCGATTCGAGCCCCAGCCCCACGCCTGACGCCGCGCCCGCAACCGCCTCGCCAGAAGCGACCGGCGCTGCCACAGTCGAAACCGGGCTCACGCCGGCGGCTGCGACCGGTGCTGCTCCCGCGCCGACGCCTGACGCGCCGCCCACACCCCCGCCCGATATATCTGCCTGGCCGCTCGGCGCGGACCTGTTCACGCTGAATGCAGCGGGGCGGGTCTGGCTGCACCCCTACGATGGCGGAGAGCCGCTGCCCGTCACGCCCGAGGAGCAGGTCGTCGAGGACTTCACCGTTACGCCGGGCGGCGGGGGCATCGTCTACCGGGCCGGGGGCATGTTGTACCACACCGCGCTCGACGGGCGCGAAGGCGAACCATACCCGTGGGATGCGCGGGGAGGCATGCCGGCTGGCACGCGGAATGAACACACCATTGCGTGGTCGCCGGATGGCCTGAAGCGGGCCTTCGCGGCAGGGGACGGTTTCGTCGTGGTTGCGCCGGGCGGAGGCCCCGGCGCGGAACCGGGCGTGTTTGAAGTGCCCGAGGGCCCGGTCGCAGGGCTGTCGTGGTCGCCGGGCTCGGACTGGCTGCTCGTCCGGCGGGCGGATGGCAGCGCGGTGCTCTATCTCGCAGCGCCGCTCCAGCGCTGGGTTGACCTCGGCGCGCTGAACGGTCATGCCTGGCTGAGCGACGGGCGGCTGGCCTTCGCGCCGGAGGCGGGCGGGCTGGCGGTGCTCACGCCGGGCGATGCCGGGTCACGCGCCTTCGTCGTGCCGCAGGACCGGTACGTGACGCTGCCCACCGAGCGGGCTGACGGGATGCTGGCCTTCTTTTCGCATTCCGGCAGCATAAGCGAGCCGGGCTTTCTGCATGCGGCAGATCCGTTCGAGCTGAGCTTCCGCGTCGAGAGCAGCGTCGCCGTCGAGACAGGCAGTGCCGTGTGGGAGCCGGGTGGCGCGCGGCTGCTAACTTACGATGGCGAAGAGGAAACGCTGAAGATTCTCGACCCGCTGACCGGGGCACAGGCTGAGCTGCCCTCGACCACGCCTGTGCAGCAGGTGGGCTGGGGCGCGCCCCTCGCGCGGCGTGTCGCCGGGCTCACACTGCCCGCCGACCTGTACTACCTGGCCCCCGCCGGGGGCGTCGATCAGGTCTGGAAGCTCCCGGCGAGCGGCGAGCCGCCGCAGCAGATCACCTACGCCCCCGAGGGCGTCGCCAGCTACGACATTTCGCCGGACGGCGAGCGGGTGCTGTATGACAGCGGCGGCGCGCTGTACCATGCCGCAGCCGGAAGCCAGGAGGCGGAGCGGCTGCTCGTCCTTAACTGGCAGACCGCCGCCGAGTTCCCTGCCACGCCCGCCTACGGGCCGGATGGCGCTTGGATCGCCTATGCCAACGGCGGCATCTGGATCTACGAGCTGGCTACCGGCATCGTCCGGCAGGTGAGTGTGGACCGCAACACTTCCGGCTCCAGCCGCCAGCTGGAGCACTACGAGAACCCCCGCTTCTCGCCGGATGGCGGCTGGCTGCTCGCGGACGTGCAGTACTGGGAGGCGTCGGACCAGGCGCTGATCTCGCTCGGCGGTGAGCCGGGCAACCGCCCTGACCCGGTCCCGCTGGAGCTGTTCGGCGCGCGTGCGGAGTGGCTGCCGGATGGCACGATCATGGCTTATCGCTCGTCCGGCGATTACGGCTCCCCCTTCCTGCAGACGGTACAGGCAAGCCTGTCCCCGGCTGCTGGTTATCTGCTCGACCTGCCGGTGGCCGACGTGCAGCTACGGCCCGATGGCCGGCTGGCGCTGCTCCGCGCAGCATACGAGGGCAGTGAAATCTCCGTGGCGAGTGTCGAGGCAGACGGCAGCGACCTGCGCGTGGAGACGGGGTTGTTCGCCCTTGACGGTGCGCAGCTCTCGCCGGATGGCTCGCTTGTGGCGGGGCTGGTACCGCCACCTCTGCTCGCCGAAGCGGCTGGCGGTGCGGGGCAGCTTGCCCTCGTCGACGCGCAGACCGGCCAGGTCTTCGAGATCGAGGCAGTGGCGAGCGCGCACGCACTCAAGTGGCTGCCGCCGCGTTAGCCCGCAGCGGGAACTCCCGGCACAGGTGCGGCGTCTACAGAGGTGAATGACCCGCGCAGGTAAGAGGGAGCAATCGCATGGCCCGGCAGCTTACACCGCAGGAGAAGGACCGGCTGGCGTCTGAGGGGGCGTGGCCGCAGGCCGAGCAGGCCCCGGCACAGGCAGGGCAGAGCGTCTCGCCCTGGGTGTGGACGCTCGTCGGCGTGATCGTGCTGCTCGCCGCTGCCGGCGGCGCGATCCTCGGCTTCTCGGGCGGGCGGCTGTTCGAGCGCAGCCGGCGCATCGACCCGCTGCCCCCGACGCCAACCCCAGTGCCTGTGATCGTGGTGCCCATCGAGCCCGTCGTACCCGTATACCCTGGCGGCTACCAGAACGGGCGGCTCGGCATCGCCTACCGGATGGTCCAGCCCGGCGACCCGTTCGAGGTGGCGGATGGCGCGCTGATCATCAGCTTCCTCGACGAGCGGACTCCCGCCGAGCTGGCCGATCTGCGCCCCGGCGACATCATCACGGCGATTGATGGGCAGACGATTACAGAGTGGAACGACCTCGAAGCCGTGCTGGCGGCCTTCGCGCCCGGCGAGCGCGTCCGGCTGACGGTCAACCGGGCAGGTGAGGAGATTGAGGCGACCGTCCGGCTGGGGTAAGATGAGAGTCCACAGATGACACAGATTTCACAGACAAAATGAATGATTGATCCACGAATGACACGAATGGCACGAATAATTCCTGGCTTTTCGATTCGTGTTCTTCGTGTCATTCGTGGACTTTCGTTTTCGCCCTTAATCTGTGTTCATCTGTGTCATCTGTGGACCATTTCCTGAATTAACTTCCCAGCAGCGCCGCGTCTTCTGCCTCGGCGACGCGCTGGCCCTCCTCGACGTTCACCCGGCTCAGCAGGAAGATGCCGACGATGAAGAACAGGATCAGGCTGAGGATCGCCGGGCGGCTGGAGGCGAAGACTGCCCCCGCCGTCGCGAACAGGATCGGCCCCAGAATAGCCGAGAACTTCTCCATCACGCCGAACAACCCGAAGAACTCCCCACTCTTTGACGCCGGGGACATCCGCGCGTAGAGGCTGCGGCTCAGCGCCTGGCTGCCGCCCTGCACCGTCGCGACCAGCCACGCGAGCAGCCAGAACTCGATCGTCGAGTTGATGAAGAAGCCCCAGATGGCGATGACGGCGTACACAACCAGCGCCAGCATGATGCTGCGCTTGGTGTTGAACCACTGTGCAAGGCCGCTAAACAGCGGCTTGCCAACCAGCACCGCGAGCAGCACCCCCACAAGCTCGATGCCGAGCAGCAGGCCGATGATCACCAGCAGATTGTTCTGGCGGACGGGTGGCAGCACCTCGACGCCGGTCAGCGTCATGACGGGGCGCTCCGCACTGGTGCTCACTATGCGCAGCGTGTGCTCGCCCGGCGCGTCTGCCGTGAACGTCCGGCGGCTGCCGTAGCGCACCGTGTCGTTGTGCGCGTCGATGACCAGCGGTTCGCCGCCTTGCAGGTATGGCTCTCCGTCCATGTAGACCGCCCACTCGCCGTGATCCGGCCCGGCGCTGTGCGTAACCGTGATCCCCTGGCCGTTGAACGCAATCTCGTAGCTGGCATCGGGGGCGCTGGCACGCATGATGGCGGTGTCTGCCACAGCCTCGCCGAACAGACGGTTCACGAAGTCGAAGAATGCCCCGCCGCTCATCTCTTCCGCCGGGACGATCTGCTCAACCCAATCGCCCTGGTACACAATGGCGCTGTCCCCCGCCGTGTAGACGCCCTCGCCGATAGCCGTCTCCGTCGTCTGGTAGGGCGGGGGCGGCGCGCCGATCACGTCGGCAGGCAGGGCGCGCAGGCCAATCACACCCGCCAGCGGCAGCATCACCATGTTGTACAGAATGAACGCCAGGAAGATCGGGCGGCGCGGCTCGGAAGGGCTCGGCAGGCGGCCAAACACCAGGCTGAACGGGATGCCGACGAACTGCACCAGCAGCAGTGCGAGGATCAGCTCCGTCGTGCCGAAGCCCAGCTCCGCGCCGAAGATGGCAGCCACGCCGATGATCGTCCCGATGCCGTCATTGTAGATCAGGAAGGCGACAAGATACTTGAACAGCTCGCGGTAGCGCCGGATGTCGCCGAAGGTTTCACGCAGGTTGCGGAAGCTGACGCTGACAACGTTCTCGCCGGGGCGCAGCGCGCGCTCGACGCCGGGCGGCTCTGGGACGCGCAGAAACAGCGGGATCGAGAACACCGCCCACCAGATCGCGACGCTGAGCAGCGAGAGGCGCGTGCCGGCGAAGTCGATGAAGTCCGGCAGGAAGTTGATCATCAGCACGTTGATGGCCAGCAGCAGCCCGCCGCCCAGATAGCCAACCGCATAACCGGTGGTGCTCACGCGGTCCTGATCCTCAGGGCGGGCGACGTGTGGCAGCAGCGCGTCATAGAACACGTTGGCTGCGGTGAAGCCGATGCGCCCGAAGATAAACAGAATCGACGCCAGCACCCAGTCGCCGGTGGTGACGAGCACCATCAGCCCGGTAGCCAGGATGCCCATGCCGGCGAAGATAGCCAGGAACCGCTTCTTGCCCCGCATCACGTCGGAGATAGTGCCGAGGATGGGCGAGATGATGGCGACGAGGAACAGGGAGATGCTCAGGCCGAGGCTCCACAGGGCCGTTGCCGCCGCCTCGCTGGGCAGGGTCGCGCCGGCGACCTGGCTGTAGTATACGGGCAGCACGGCGGCGAGGATCGTCGTGGCGAACGCCGAGTTGGCCCAATCGTACAGAGTCCAGGCGCGAACGCGACGCTTATACTCGGCTTCGTCGATTTGTCCCAGGGCGGCGGTGTCTGTGCGGGCTGTCATGGCGGCTCCTTGAGCGGCGTGAATACGCTATGAGTTTAATGATAGGCCCGAAGCGTGCTGACGCCAATACGGGCGGCAGCCGGCGGGGTTTTGGAGGTTCGGGCGGAGAGCACTATCATCTGGGGCGGTTTTCGAGAGCGACCGTGAGGTGAGAGTGTGAGGGCTAACAGGCGACTCCTGATACGCGGGGCGGCGGCGCTGGCGATTGCGGCGCTGGCGCTGGGGCTGCGGCTGACCGTCAGCGGGCGGCTGCCGGCGGCCTACGACGAGCCCGTCTACTACAACGTGGGGCAGGCGTATGCCGGGGCGCTGCGCGCGGGGGACTGGGCGCGCATCCCGCACTTGGACGAGAACTACGAGCACCCGGCGCTGTTCAAGCTGCTGTACGGCGCGGTGATGGCACCGCAGCCGCCGGGCGGGCACGCGCCCGTCGAGCCGGACCTGATCACCGACGCAAGCACGCTGAGCCTGCTGTACGACATGCGGGTGCTCTCGGCGGCGTTCGGGGCGCTCGGCGTGCTGGTGGCGGCGGTGGCGAACCCGCTGGCGGGGCTGTTCCTGGCGGTGCACACGTACGCCATCCGGTTCACGGGGCAGGCGTACCTGGAGGCGCTGCCGATGCTGGCGAGCACCGTCAGCGTGCTGGCCTACGTGAAATCGGGGCGGCGGCTGAACGGCTGGCTGGCCGTCTCGGCGGCAGCGCTGGGGGTGACGGCGGCGTCGAAGTACGCGCACAGCATCGCGGGCGTGGGGATCGCGCTGGACTGGCTGCTGCACCTGGCGTGGCGGCCCAGCGTCGAGCCGGAGGGGGCGGAGCGCGCGCCCGCGCCGCGCGGATGGCAGCGCCAGTTCCTGGCGGGGCTGGGGCTGCTGGTGGGCTGGGGCGTGCTGGCGCTGGCGGCGTTCTACGCGGCGAACCCGGCGCTGTGGCCCGCGCCGCTCGAACGGCTGGGCGCGTCGCTCTCGCTGACGGTGTACCGCTCGGGGACGGAGCTGGTCGAGGAGCAGGGCGGCGACGTGCTGGCGCTGCTGAGGTGGCTCGTGGTGCCGGTCGAGGGCGGGCAGGGCGCGATCGTGACGCCGTTCGACGCGGCGATCACGGCGCTGGCGGCGGTGGGGCTGGCGCGGGCGTGGCGCGAGCGGCGGGTGATGGTGGTGTGGCTGGCGGCGGCGCTGGCGTTCCTGATGGTGTGGCAGGCGCGCTTCCCGCACTACATCCTGATCACGACGGTGCCGCTGGCGTTCTGCGCGGCGGCGGGGGTGCGGCAGGTGGTGGATTGGGTGAGGACCCCACCCCCTAACCCCCTCCCCGCCAGCAGGGAGGGGGAAGGGTGAGTCCACAGATGACACAGAGAACACAGATGGAAAGACAGAAGTGATCCACGAATGAGCCCTCACCCCCAGCCCCTCACTCCGGCACGCGAGCGT
>CAZDLX010000024.1:0-14419 GCA_964506005.1 uncultured Anaerolineae bacterium
TCCACGGCGTGATGATCCCGCCCGGCGCGGAGTTCTCGTTCAACCAGTACCTGGGCGACGTCAGCGTGGAGAGCGGCTTCGAGTCGGGCATTATCATCTACAACGGGCGCAGCATCGAGGGCGTCGGCGGCGGCGTGTGCCAGGTCAGCACGACGGCCTTCCAGGCGGCCTTCTACGCGGGCTTCCCCATCAACGAGCGCTGGCCGCATGGCTACTGGGTCGGGTACTACGACTCGGGCGAGGGCAAGGGCATGGACGCTACCGTCTACTCGCCGATCGTGGACCTGCGCTTCACCAACGACATGGCGAACTACGTGCTGATCGAGACGGAGGTGAACAGCGCTGCCGCGACGATCACCTTCCGCTTCTACGGCACGAGCGATGGCCGTACCGTGCAGAAGGACGGCCCCTACGTCAGCAACACGGTGCCGCATGGCCCGTCACTCTACGAGGAGAACCCCGAGCTGAGCCCCGGCACGATCGAGCAGGTCGACTACGCGGTTGACGGCTTCGACACGACGGTGCATCGCAGCGTATATCGCGACGGGCAGCTCCTCTACAACGACACGTTCTTCAGCCAGTACATGCCCTGGCAGGCGATCTACCAGGTGCCCCCCGGCGAAATCCCGCCCGGCGCGCCGCGCGTGGGGCAGGGTGGATAGGGGCGGCATCGACCCACAGGGCCGGGCGGAGGGGATTCCGCGAAAAGGACTCTGGCGGCCTCTTCTGGCTGACATTTCTGTTAATGCAATCTCAGCCGGGGAATGAAATTCCCCGGCTACAAGGGATAGCTACGCTATCCCGCAAAGTCCCTTTGGGACTCCCGCCCCACGGGGGCGGAGTCTGCCAGAGGCAGACCAGTCCCCGACAGGGGACTTGGCGGCAGCGAAGCTGCCCTGTAGCCGGGCGATTTATCGCCCGGCGAGGCTCGGCTACCCGGAACTTAATTCCGGACAATCCTTTGCACTCAGGCGGTCGCCGTAGAGGGGTCACCCACTGCCACTGCTTAATTCCGGGCGAGCCTCGAACTCCCGACCTATGCACGACACCCTCTCCCAACTCGGTTGTGTCCCGTTAAGCGTCTCCTGTATAATCTCTGATACCGGATACATTTAGTTGGATTTTCGTGTGCCGCTTGCCCGGCGGGCACGGGCCGTTTACCCCAACACGTCATTAAGGATGCCGCGAGGCATGGACAACGACCTCAAGCTGCCAGGGGATGCGAGACCTCGAGCTGCCTGTCCTGTTGTGCGGCTCGCTTGTGCTGTATCCCCACCATCCGCGGGCTGGCCGCTGTGAGCGCCGAGAACCAGCGGCGGCTGGCTCGCGCTGCAAGCTCACTGGAAGGGCTGTCGGTAGGCGACGCCTTTGGCGAGCGGTACTTTGGCCGCCGGGAGGTCGTCGAGCAGCACATCCGCGAGCGTATCCTGCCCGACCCGCCGTGGGAGTGGACAGACGACACCGCCATGGCGCTGTCGATCTACGAGGTGCTGGCTGCCTGCGGCGAGATCGACCAGGACCGGCTGGCGGAGAGCTTCGCGGCGCACCACGAGCACGGGCGAGGGTATGGCTCGGGCACGGCCCGGCTGCTGCTGAACATCGCTGCGGGGCAGAACTGGCGCAGCGCCGCGGCGGACCAATTCGGCGGATCGGGCTCGTTTGGCAACGGCGCGGCGATGCGCGTCGCGCCTGTCGGCGCGTACTTCGCCTCCGACATGAAGCGGGTCGTCGAGCAGGCGGTGCGCTCGGCGGAGATCACGCACAGCCACCCCGAGGGCATCGCGGGCGCAATCGCCATCGCCGTTGGTGCGGCGATAGCCTGGCGTGCGCGGCGCCGCAAGCGGCGTCCCGGGCGCAAGGCGTTCCTGAGCATGGTGGTGCGGCACATCCCCGAGAGCGAGGTGCGGCGCGGCATCGAGCGCGCGCGCGACCTGCCGCCGCGCACGCCGGTGGCCGAGGCGGTGGGCGTGCTCGGCAACGGGAGCCGCGTCAGCGCGCAGGACACCGTGCCGTTCGCGCTGTGGTGCGCGGGGATGCGCCTCGGGAACTACGAGGAGGCGCTGTGGCTGACGGTCAGCGGGCTTGGCGACCGCGACACGACCTGTGCGATGGTCGGCGGGATCGTCGCCGGCTACACCGGGCGCGACCGCATCCCGGTGGCGTGGCTGGCGTACCGCGAGCCGCTGCCCGAGTGGCCGTTCCGGCACGAGTAAGCGCGCTCAGGAACACTGAAGAAGACCTTAGCGCCGCCGCCAGGCGGCGAGTGGTGTATCAGGCGTGATCGAGTTGAGCCACAACTGTAAGGGAGAGGTGTATGGCGACGGAAGAAAAACAGATCCAGCATGACATCGACGATGCCGGGCTCGACCTCGACGAGCAGACCCTGCTCGACATGTACTGGTCGATGCTCCGGGCGCGGCGGCTGGACGAGCGCGGATGGGTGCTCCACCGGCAGGGCAAGATCGCGTTCCACATCTCCGGCATGGGGCATGAGGCCATCCAGGTCGGCGCGGCGTTCGCGCTCCGCAGAGGTTACGACTACGTTCACCCGTACTACCGCGACCTCGCGCTCAACCTGACGCTGGGCTACACGCCCGCGGAGTTCATGCTCGCGGTGTACGGCAAGGAGGGCGAGACGACCAGCGGCGCGCGGCAGATGCCCTCGCACTGGGGCTCGAAGCGGCTGGGCATCGTGTCCGGCTCCAGCCCCGTCGCGACGCAGGTGCCGCAGGCGGCGGGTATGGCGCTCGCCATCAAGCTGCGCGGCGAGGACCGCGTCGCGGTGACGGCGCTCGGCGAGGGCTCGACCAGTCAAGGCGAGTTCTACGAGGGGATGAACTGGGCCGGCGTGCACAACCTGCCGCTGATCTGCATCGTGCAGAACAACATCTACGCCATCTCCGTGCCGATGGATAAGCAGATGGCCGTCGAGAATGTGGCCGACCGCGCGCCGATGTTCGGCGTGGCGGGTGTCATCGTGGATGGCAACGACGTACTGGCCTCCTACCGCGCGATGAAAGAGGCTGTTGAGCGCGCCCGCGACGCCAACGCCCACCCGCGCAGCACGCTGCTCGAGGCCAAGACCTACCGTCCCGTGCCGCACTCCTCCGACGACGACGACCGCACCTACCGCTCGCGCGAGGAGGTCGAGCTGTGGAAGCGGCGCGATCCGATCGCGCGGTTCCAGGCCTACCTGCTCGAGCGCGGCGTCCTGACGCCCGACCTCGTCGACGAGTACGAGCAGCGGGCGCGGCAGGAGGTTGACGCCGCACAGCGGCAGGCCGAAGAGGCGCCGTACCCGCCGGAAGAAGCCTGCCTGGGAGACGTGTTCGCGCCGGTAGAAGAGGAGTAAGCCCATGAGCGACGAGTACGCGGACCTGCGCGAGATCCAGGAGTCTATCACCAGCCGGCTGCGCGAGGAGATCCTGGCGGACATCCGCCGGATCGACGACGAGGTCGAGCAGTTTCAGACGCAGCATGTCGCTGCGCTCGAAGCGAACCCACCACTGCACACGGAGCTTTTCGACTTGCAGGACCTTACCCGCAGCCTGGAAACCCTGATGTCGTACCTCGACTTCGATACCGACCCGCAGGCGCGCAGTTCGGCGGGCTTCTCGGCTGTTTCGGTGATCGGCCTGCTGCACACATCGTCGTCGCGCCTCAAGACGATGGCGGCGGGCGTGCAGGCGCCGGGTGGGCTCGGCGGCGCGCCGCAGTCCCCCGGGGCGCAGGCGCTTGCCGGGGCGCTGCCGTCCCTTACCAACCGGATCACCAACTGGCTGCAGCAGGTCAGCAACAACCTGTGGACCCTGCTGGGGCACCTGCTCAACGTCGCCAACTGGGCGATAGGCGGCACCGTGAATGTCAACCCGTTCGGGCTGGGCGGCTCGGTCACCGTGCAGATTACCTTTGAGCCCTGAAAATACCGGTTACGCGTTGTGTTGTCATAGTGGACCAGAGGAGCAGCACACTTTATGCCTGAAATGACGTTGATCGACGCGATCCGCGAGGCGATGGACGAGGAACTCGCCCGCGACGAGCGCGTGTTTATCACCGGGGAGGATGTCGGGCCGCGCGGCGGGGTATTCCGGGCGACGGTCGGCCTCTACGACAAGTACGGGCCCGACCGCGTGATCGACTCGCCGCTCGCCGAGCTGAGCATCATTGGCATCGGCGTGGGGGCGGCGCTGGCGGGCATGCATCCCATCTGCGAGATCCAATTCGCAGACTTCATCCACCCGGCTTTCAACCAGATCGTGAACGAAGCGGCACGCTTCTACTATCGCTCGAACGGCGAGTGGACCGTGCCGATGACGATCCGCGCGCCCTATGGCGGCGGCATCGGCGGCGGGCTGTACCACTCGCAGAGCGTCGAGGCGTTCTTCGCGCACTCGCCGGGCCTCAAGATCGTCGTGCCGTCGAACCCGGCAGACGCCAAGGGCCTGCTGAAATCCGCAGTGCGCGACCCGAACCCGGTGATGTACTTCGAGCCGAAGAAGGGCTACCGGCTGATCAAGGGCGAGGTGCCCGCCAACGGCGATCACACCGTGCCCATCGGGCCCGCCGCCGTCACGCGCGAGGGCGGCGACCTGAGCGTGTACGCCTACGGCATGATGCACTTCTACGCGTCACAGGCCGCCGAGATGGTCGCGGAGCAGGACGGGCTGAACGTCGAGGTCGTGGACATCCGCACGCTGCGCCCACTCGACACCGGGACCATCGTCGACTCGTTCAAGAAGACGGGCAAGGCGCTGATCGTGTACGAGGACAACCGCTTCCTCGGCTTCGGGGCGGAGATCGCCGCCATCCTGGCCGACGAGGCGTTCGAGTACATGGACGGGCCGATCCGCCGCCTGACCGGGCCGGACATCCCCGGCGTGCCGTTCAGCCACCCGATGCAGGACTACTACATGCCGAACCCGGCCAAGATCGCCGACGCGATCCGCGAGCTGGCGGCGTACTGATTGCACGGGTAGCGAATCAGAACCTCAGACGGTAAGGAGAGCGCATGGCAACGAAAGTCATCATGCCCCAGCTTGGGGAGAGCGTCGTCGAGGGGACCGTCGGAAGCTGGATGAAGCAGGTCGGCGACACGGTCGAGGAGTACGAGGCACTGCTCGAAGTCGAGAGCGATAAGGTCGACTCGGAGATCCCTGCGCCTGCCGCCGGGACGGTGCTGGCGATCTACGTGCAGGAGGGCGAGACCGTCACCGCGGGGACGCTGCTGGCCTACATCGGCGAACCGGGCGAGGACGTGCCCGAGTCGCCAGCCGGCAAACCGGCTGAGGCCGCCGCACCCGCCGAAGCCGAAGCCGCGGCAGCGCCGCCGGCGGCTGCGTCGCCGGCGGCTGCGTCGCCCGCCGGGAACGGGCAGGCCCAGCGTGCCGCGCAAACGGAGAGTCACGCGCCGCGCATCTCGCCGGTGGTGGCGAACATCGCCGCCGAGCACGGCATCCCACTGGAGCGAGTGCAGCAGATGGAGGGTTCGGGGCGCGGCGGGCGCGTGACCAAGAAGGACATCCTCGCCTACGTCGAGCAGGGCGAGGCGGCGCCCGCGGCGGCACCTGCCGCCGAGCCCGAGCTGATGCCCTGGGAACAGCCCGGCAGCGGCGACCTGTTCAAGCCGACCGACGACCTGTACCGCCCGGCGGTGAAGGAAGCGGCGCCGGAGGCCAGCAAGCCCGCCCAGGCCCCTGCCGACCATGTCCACGCGCCGCCGCCCGCACCCGGCAAGCCCGGCGAGGTCGTGCCGCTGAGCAAGATGCGCCGCCGCATCGCCGAGCACATGGTCGAAAGCAAGCTCAAGATCGCGCCGCACGTTACGACGGTGTTCGAGGCGGACATGAGCGCGGTCGCGCGGCACCGCGCGGCGAACAAAGACGAGTTCGCGCGGCGCGGCGTGAATCTGACGTTCACCGCGTACTTCGTCGCCGCCATCGCGGCGGCGCTGCGCCGCCATCCGCAGGTCAACAGCCAGTGGACGGACGAGGGCATCCTGCTCAAGCCGGACGTCAACATCGGGATGGCCGTGGCCATCGACGATGGGCTGATCGTGCCCGTCGTCAAGCACGCGGATGAGCTGTCGCTCTCGGGGCTGGCCCGCCAGATCAACGACCTTGCGCAGCGCGCGCGGGAGGGACGCCTCGCGCCCGATGAGGTGCAGGGCGGCACCTTCACGCTGACCAACCATGGCGTTTCGGGCAGCCTGTTCGCCACGCCGATCATCAACCAGCCGCAGACGGCGATCCTCGGCGTGGGCGCGATCCAGAAGCGCGTCGTCGTGACGCAGGACGATGCCATCGCCGTGAGGCCGATGGTCTACATCTCGCTGACGTTCGACCACCGCGTGCTGGACGGCGCGTCCGCCGACTGGTTTGTGGCAGAGATCGTCAACCTGCTGGAGAATTGGACGTAAAGCGCCGCGATCGGGCGCGGCTGTAAGGTGTGGAATGGACAGGCACATACTCATCGCGGACGACGATCCGCTCACGCTCGACCTCATGGCCGACGTGCTGCGGTCTCTGCGGGGGCACGGCGTCAAAGTACTCACGGCGGATGACGGCCTGCAGGCCTTCAACCTCATCCACGAGATGCAGCCTGAGGTCGTGCTGCTCGACGCCGAGATGCCGGGTATGATGGGCTGCGACATCTGCCGCCAGCTCAAAGTGGACCCCGCGCTGGCGGATACCTACGTGATCATGGTAACGGCCAACCTGCAGGAGAGCCAGCGGCGTGAGGCGGAGAATGCCGGCGTGGACGAGTACATTCTCAAGCCGTTCGACATCATGCAGCTCCGCTCGCGGGTGATGCAGGCGCTGGGCATCACCGCGCGGTGAGGTGACCCGACCCCTGGTTGACACCGCGCCAGGATGACACGAATGCGCCGGTAGGGGCGGGTCAACCGATGCACAGCATCGCACCCGCCCCTATGATATATTCGACGGTTGACTCGGTAGGGGCGCAGCATGCTGCGCCCCTACGCCATTATCCCTCTCGTGGAGCAGGTATTTCACCCGTGGGCGGGTCTCAGACCCGCCCCTACGTTAGATTAAGCAGGTGATTTGGCAGGGGCGCGCGTTGCGCCCTTGCGTGTTCGATCTGGGCGCTACCGGTCCGGGGTGGGCAGCGTGAACGTGATGCGTGTGCCCGGCGGGTGGGGGGACTCTTCGGCGTAGATCTCGCCGCCGTGCGACTGCACGATGTGCTTGGCAATCGCCAGGCCCAGGCCGGTGCCGCCGCCCTGCCGGGCGCGGTCGCCCCGGTAGAAGCGCTCGAAGACGCGGCTGCGCTCTTCCGGCGCGATGCCCGGCCCGCTATCCGTAATGGAGAAGCGCAGCCACTCCCCGGCGGGCCGCACTTCGATCTTGATCCGGCCGCCCGGCGGCGTGAACTTGATCGCGTTGTGCAGGAGGTTGCTCAGCACGCGGTCCGCCTGCTGGATGTCGGCCAGCGCCATCAGGCCCGGCTCGGCATCCGTCGTGACCGTAAGCTGGCCCCGGCTCAACTGCTCGCTGAAGTGCTCCAGCGCCCGTTCTACGATCTCCGCTGCCTCGACCGGCTTCAGGATAAACTCAGCGCGCCCGGATTCGATCATGACGAGGTCCAGCAGCTCCTGCGCGATCTGCTGGAGGGTGTCCGCCTCGTCGTTGATCTTGTCGAGGAGCTGCATGCCGCGGCCCTCGCCGCAGAGATTGTCACGCTTGAGCGTGTCGGCGAGCAGGCGGATGGACGTGATCGGCGTCCGGAGCTCGTGCGAGACGTTCGCGACCATGTCGCGCCGGGCGCGGCCCAGCCGCTGCAACTCGGTGATGTCCTGCAGGGCAATGGCGACGTGGACGCGCTCGCCATCGCGAAGCAGGTGGGTCCGCACGCGAAACACCGATTGGTCGAGCGCGAGCTGGCTCTCCACGTCCTCGCGGGTCTCCAGCGTCTCGTCGACGAGGTTCTCCAGCTCGTGGTGGCGTGTCACCGCGATCAGGCTGCCGCCCGGCTCGGGCTGCTCGCCGTGATGCGAGAACAGGCGCCGCGCGGCGCCGTTCAAATACACGATACTGCGCTCGGAGTCGAGCAGCAGCAGGGCGTTGTAAGCCGCCTCGCTGAGCTCGCCGAGCATGGCTGCACGCGTGGACGCCTCCCGGCTGGCGTCCAGCTCGCCGGCAAGACGAGCGTGCCGCGCCCGGAGCTCCTGTACGCGGTGGCGTGCGCCCTGCGAGGCGATGAACCCGCCCACCAGTGCCGAGAGCACCGCCACGATCAGAACGCCGATGATACCGGTCATCTCACCCCTCGAAGCGGTACCCGACCCCGCGGACCGTGATGATGTGCCTGGGGTTGGAGGGATCATCCTCGATCTTCTGGCGCAGCCAGCGGATGTGCACGTCCACCGTGCGGCTGTCTCCGTAGTAGTCGTAGCCCCACACACGCGAGAGGATCAGGTCCCGGGAGAGCACCGCGCCCTCGTTGCGCATCAGCTCGGCGAGCAGGTCGAACTCCTTCTGGCTGAGCTGGAGCTCCCGACCCTTCCGCTGGGCCCGCCGCGCGGTCAGATCAACCTTGATGTCGCCCACTTCCAGCGTCTGCCGTACGACCGTCCGGCCCGGCGCGCGGCGCAGCACGGCACGCACCCGCGCCAGGAACTCGCCGAGTCCGAACGGCTTGGTGACGTAGTCGTCGGCGCCGCTGTCCAGCCCGACCATCTTGTCGCCCTGCGTGCCGCGTGCGGTGAGCATGATGATGGGGGTGTGTGCGACCTCCGGGTCTTTGCGGACGAGCCGGCACACCGCCAGCCCGTCCAGGCGCGGCAGCATGATGTCCAGCACGACGAGGTCCGGGTGGTGCTTGCGGATGATGCTGAGGCCCTCCTCGCCGTCGCTGGCCGTCAGCACGGCGTAGCCGTCCTGTTCCAGGTTGTAGGCCAGTGTCTCCTGCAGGGTTGCGTCATCTTCCACAACCAGGACTGTCGCCATTGAGGAAGCCGCTTTCGCTGAAAAGTCGGTACGATGCCAGTATAGCCACCGCGCCGGAGGGCGGCAATAGTGCTGCGCGGAACTTGCGCCTACCAGTGCAGCTCGGCGAGCACGGGCAGATGGTCGGAGCCGACCGCCGGGCCGACCCAGGCGCGGCTCACCGCGAAGTGCGAGGTCGCCCACACGTAGTCGATGCGTACTACCGGCGGGGCGGGCAGCGAGCCCGCACGGCCCGCGCCGGGGAACGTCGAGCCGAAGCCCCAGCCCGCCTCGCGGAAGGCGTCCTGCAGGCCCGCGCGGGTGAGCAGCCGGTGCTCGGCGGACTGGTCCGTCGCGTTGAAGTCGCCCAGCACGAGCGTGGGCTGGCTCGTATCGATGCGGGCCAGCAGCCCGGGCATATCGACGATGGCGCGCGTCCGGTAGCCGCGCCCGAGCCCGTAGGCGGGCGGCGGCGGGTGTGCGCTGAACACGGTCAGCGGCTGGCCGTCCACGTCGAGCGTCACTTCAAGATACGGGAACGCGCCCAGCTCAAGGTAGAACAGGTCGTGCGAGGTGATGGGGAAGCGGCTCAGCAGGCCGATGCCGTCCACGCCCGCGCCGTACAGCACGCGGTGCGGGTACTCGTCGAGCAGCGCATCGCCGAGCGCCGCCTCGAACGCGGTGGACAGCTCCTGGATGGCGACCACGTCAACGCTGTGCTCGCGCAGCGTGGCGGCGAAGGCGTCCATGTCGGGGACTATCTTCCCTGCGTTCAGCGTCATCACGGCGAGCGTGTGGCAGTCGCCGGGGTTTGCGGTGCAGGCGGGCACAGACGACGTGCGCGGCACAAACAGCCCGCCGAACAGCGCCGCAAAGGCCAGTGCAGGCGCGGCGAGTGCAGCGGCGTGCCGCCAGCGCCGCGCGGCGAGCGTCACGGCGAACAGGGGCACGGCGGGCAGCAGCAGCCAGTGGCCGAACGTATCCGCGAGGCGCACCGGCCAGAAGCGGTCGCCGGTGAGCAGACGGAGCAGCAGGTACAGAAGCGCAGCTCCGGCGTACAGGTCGATGAGCGCGAGCAGCAGGCGCGCGGCAGCAGGCGAAGTCTGGTCGGCGTGGGGTGGGGGTGAGTTGTCCATTCGCGCAATGGTAATCGGCGGGAGGTCGTTGTGCAAGGTGGGGTGCGGCGAATTAGCCTGACAACCCGAGTCTGACTCACCTCGTTGAACCCCCTGCGCCAAGCACTCGCGAAGCGAATGCCCCTCCCCCTTGCAAGGGGGAGGTCGGGTGGGGGTTCCAATGGGGCATAAGCCACCCCCGCCTGAGATTGGTAGGGGCGGCTCTCAGAGCCGCCCCTACTGGCCTGCTTCCCTATCTGGGGCCATCTGGCACAAGCCGCCCGCCCGGTGTATCTTCGTCTCACCTGCCCGACGACCGGAGTGACCCGCGCCGATGACCGGATCCGCCACACTGAACCAGCTTCTCAACCAGACGTACCCCGCGATGCAGGCGGCGTGCCCGTCTGCGCCGCCGGACGCGCTGCGGCGGCTGCTCGTGGGGCTAACCGCTGCGTGGGTGGCGTCGGCGCGCCGATTGACGCTCCCCGATCCACCTGGCGAGAACGGCCTGAGCGCCGCGGTTGAGATCGCCTGGTGCGCGCTGGCGGGGCATGAGCCCGGCGACGATGCCATCTACCTGCCGGGGGAGCTTCACAGCCGCCTGCTCGACGGGCGGCACGCGCAGGGCAGCTACTTCACGCCGCCTGCGCTCGCCTCGCAGGTCGCCGGGTGGACGCTTGAGCCGCTGCTTGGCGCGGGCACCGCGCCGCGCGTGCTCGACCCGGCGATGGGCAGCGGGCACTTCCTCGTCGCGGCAGGCGAGCTGATCGCCGCGCGGTGCGGCCTGCCGCGCTGGGAGGCGGCCCGCTGCCTGCACGGCGTCGAGTCAGACGCCGAAACGGCGGCGCTGGCCCGGCTCACGCTGTGGCTGTGGGCCGCCGAGCCCGGCACGTCCCCCGCCGACCTCGGCGGGCGGCTGCGCTGCGGCGATGCCCTGCTCGACGACGCGGCGCTGGCGGAGCTCCCGGCACGGTTCGACGCAGTGCTCGGCAACCCGCCTTATGCCAGCGTGTTCACCCGCGCTCAGAGCGACGACGGCGCGTACCGGCAGGCGCTGCAGGCGCGCTACCGGACGGCGGCGGGCAGCTTCGACCTCGCGGTGCCGTTCGTGGAGCGCGCGCTCGGGTTGTGCATGGATGGCGGCCGCGTGGGGCTGGTGCTGCCCAACAAGCTGCTCGCCGCGAGCTACGCGCAGCCGCTCCGCCGCTGGCTCAGGGAGCGGGCGACCGTCGAGGTGCTGGCCGATTACGCGGCGGCGCAGCCGTTCGACGCGAGCGTTTACCCCGTCGTCGTCGTGATGGAGAAGCGTGTGCCGTCGCCTGCCGCGCCGCTGCGCATGTTCGACGGCGGCGGCCCGGCACTGCTGCGGCGCGGCTCGCAGACCGATCTCGACGCGCCGGGCAGCGTGTGGAGCGCCGCGCTCGACCCGGCGTGGGAGGCGCTGCGGCCCTGTGTGGCGAACGGCGTGCCGCTCGGCGAGATGGCTGAGCTCGCCGCCGGGCTGACGGTCGCGGAGGCGTACGAGCTGCGCGAGCGGGTCTTCGACGCGGCACCCGGCCCGCTGCCCTCCGACGTGCTGATACTGCTCACCACCGGCCTGATCCGCCGTCACCACTCGCTGTGGGGCCGGAAGGACGCGCTGGTCCTCAAGCGCCGCTACGCGCGCCCCGCGCTGCCACAGTCGGCGCTGCCACCGCGCCGCCAGGCTCAGGCGCGGGCGCGCAAGCTCGTCGTGGCGGGGCTGGCCCGCCGCCCGAACGCCGTGCTGGATGGTGGGCTGGCGCAGGCAGCCGTGTCCACGACCATCATCACGGGCGCGGCCTGGCCGCTCGGGGCGCTCGGAGCGGTGCTGAACTCGGAGATCGTCGCGCGGCTGTACCGCGCGCTGTTCGGCGGACTGGCGCTGGCAGGGGGCTATCTGCGCTTCGGGCAGCGCGAGCTGGCGCTGCTGCCGGTGCCGGACGTGCCCGCCGGCGACCCGCGCGTGGCGCGGCTCGACGCGCTCGCCGCGGACATGGCCCGGGCGGACACCCTTGCCCGTGCCGACCTCGACGCGCAGATCGACGCGCTGGTCGGGGAGCTGTATGGTGTGTAGCGTATGGCGTATGGCGTATGGCTGATAGCTAATGGCAGATGGCTAATTGCGGCCTGTGTCGGGGATACGATGGTAGGGGCGCGTCAAGGCAGGCGGATCTGGTGACCTGCCGCCGACCCCCTCTGCCGACGCTTCGCGTCGCCATCTCCCCCTGAGAGGGGGCGAAGGTGCTGGTGCCGGTTATTGTTGATGCGCGGGAAGCCGCCCTCTGCCCCCTGAAAGGGGGAAGTGCCCCGAAGGGGCGAAGGGGGTCGGGGCTAGGATCACGTGACTCGGTAGACCCCACGCGCATTCAACTGCTCAAATTGCAGGCAGGGGGCGCCTCTCAGACCCGCCCTTACTTGTGCGACAGCGGGTTGGGCTTCGGCTCCTCGAAGAAGCCGTAGTTACGGTGCGGAATGTCCGCCACGGGCGGTTCATAGCCTGTCAACCGCTTCACGATCTTGTAGACGTGCTGGTGGCTCGTCTCGATGAACAGCCGGAACTTCGTCTGCGTGCCGGCTGCCGCCGTGCCCGCCACGTACAGGCCGGGTACGTTCGTCTCCATCGTGTCGGGGTTGTAATGCGGCTCCTGCGCCTCGCCGTGAAGCGCTACCCCTGCACCGGCCAGCAGGCTCATATCCGCCTCGTAGCCGGTCTGCAGCAGCACGAAGTCCGTCTCATGCACGGTGCGCTCGCCCTCTACCGGGCGGCCATCCTCGCCGGTCGGGGCGAGGACGACGTGCGTGGGCGTGATCTCGACCGGCTGCGTGCATGGCAGGAAGCCCATCTTGCCGCGCTCGATCAGCGTCCTGACCTCGTCGTACAGGATCTGCTTCACGCGCTCGGCGCTGATCTCCGGGCGGCGGTAGCTGATCGTCACGCCGGCCCCGGCCCGCCACGCGCGCAGCGCCGACTCTGCCGCCGAGTTGCGCCCGCCCACGACGAGCAGCCGCTTGCGGAAGTAGACATGCGGGTTGTCGAAGTAGTGGGTGACGTGCGGCAGGTCCTCGCCGGGGATGCCGAGGCGGCGCGGGCGGGCCATGCCGCCACTCGCAAAGACGACCGCCTTGGCCCGGTAGGCGTGCCGGCCTGCCAGCGTGCGGGTGTGCAGCTCGAAGCCGCCGTTGCACCGTTCCACCCGCTCGACGCCCTCGTAGGTGTTGAGGCGCAGGTCGAACTGCTCGACCACGGCGCGCAGGTAGGCGAGGTAGTGCTCCGCCGTGATGCGCCGCTGCGTGATGGTCGGGATCGGCACGCCAGCGATGGCGATGCGCTCCGGGGTGCTGAAAAACTCGGTGTCGTCGGGCCAGGTCAGGAAGGTCTGGCCGATCTGCCCGGCGTCGAAAATGAGGTAGCTCGCGCCTGCGCGCTGGAAGCTCACCGCCAGCTCAAGGCCGATGGGCCCCGCGCCGACGATGGCGACGTCGTGCCAGTGATCGTTGAGGTGCTGCATGTGCTCGCCCGGTGATAGGTGTGCTGTCTGGTTTCGACTCGTTTATAACGCCATGCGGCGCGCGCGGCAATCGCGCCGGTCCCTCAGTCGAGAATCAGGCGCGAGCGCTTGAAGCGGGCCATCGCCGCGCTGACGACGATCGCGTTCAGCGCGATGAACAGGGCCAGCGCAGCCAGCCCGGCGACCACCGGCGGCACCTTCATCAGCGCCTCGACGGCGCTGCGCGTGAAGGACTCCGGCAGCCAGGGGATCACGTAAAATGGCAGGAACAGCGCGATGATAGCCAGGCCCATCGTCTGCTGGGCCTGCCGCGCCGTCGAGGCTCGCAGCGAGACAAGCACGCCGATGCCTGAAGCGAGCACCGCGCCGAGCACTGAGACGACCAGCGCGATGACGAGCAGCAGCGGCGGATATATGACCAGCGGCTGGGGCCGGAACACGACGTTGACTGTGATGACGCTCAGGGCAAGGCTGGCCACGGACAGCCCCACGGCATACATCACGCCCGCCAGCATCTTGCCGAACAGAATCGAGTCGTCGGAGAGGCGGGTGGCGAGCAGCGTTTCGAGTGTGTGGCGCTCGCGCTCCCCGGCGAACGAGTCCGCGATGACGTTCGAGACCAGCAGGAACGGCACCCAGGCGAAGAAGATCACCGACATGCCGCTGCGGACCCCGTCCACACCGCCCTGCAGCGGCAGGAACACGCCGAACAGCCCCAGGAAGATCAGAAAGCTCCAGCGCCCGCGGCCCCCGCCGCCGCCCGCCGCGAGGATTTCGCGCCACTCTTTGCGTGCTACCGTCCAGATATCGCCTAACATGAGCGTACTCC
>CAZDLX010000024.1:14519-29561 GCA_964506005.1 uncultured Anaerolineae bacterium
GCTAATCCAGTATCAATTCCGAGCGCCGGAACCGCGCCAGCGCCGCACCGACGGTCGCCCCCGCGCCGGCCAGCAGCACCAGGCTGCCTGTCAGCACGAAGCTCCCCGTGTTGGCCCCGAGCACGAGCCGGTTCGCCCAGGCCTTCACTGCCGGCATCGACTGGCTGAGGACCAGCGGCAGAAACAGAACAACCGATACGATATACAGCGTCATCTGCGCCTGGCGGGTGCTCGAAGCCCGCAGCGAGATCAGCACGCCGAGGCCCGCCACCAGCAGCCCGGCGAACAGGCTCATCAACACGCCGCCAATCGCCACGGCGGGCGTGTAGAACTGGAGCCCGTTCCCTGCGCCTCTGCCGGCGACGTTGATCGCGACGATGGCCGAGATGTACGTGACCATCACGAGCCCCCAGCCGTAGGCGACGGACGCCAGCACCTTGCCGAACAGGATCGCCGCATCGGGCAGGCGCGTGGCGAGCAGCGTCTCCAGCGTGTGGCGCTCGCGCTCGCCCGCAATCGTGCTGACGGACAGCGATGAGACGTAGAAGAACGCCATCCACGACCAGAAGACCACCGGCGTGATGGTGAACAGCCACGCCCCGCCGGACTCCAGCGGGAACATCACCCCGAAGATGGCGACCCAGATCAGCAGGCGTATCACGGCTGAGCGCCCGCTCGTCATGTCGAGCAGTTCCTGCCACTCCTTGCGAAAGACCGTCCAGGTATCGTGGAGCATGGCTAGCCCTCCGGCCGGTCTTCCTCGCGCATCAGCGTGAGGAAGACGTCTTCAAGCGAAGCGCTGCCCTTGCGGACCTCCTCGACGAGCGCGCCGGCGCTGACAATCGCCGTCACCAGCGGGCCGACCTCAACCGCCTCGTGCAGGTCGATGCGCAGGCGGCCGTTCGTCACCTGTACGTCGCTGACCTCGGGGCGCGCGCGGAGCGCGGCGAGCACCTGCTCGGTGAAGCCGGAGCCGACGATCTCGACCGTCGGTACGCCGACCTGCGCGCGCAGCTTGTCGGGGTGGTCGACTGCAAGCAGCTTGCCATTGCGGATCACGCCCACCAGCCCGCAGAGTTTCTCCGCCTCGGGCAGGTTGTGGGTGTTCAGAAAGACGGTCGCGCCCTCCTGCTCGACCAGGGCGGCCAGATCGTCACGCAGCGAGGCGGCGGCGATGGGGTCCAGCCCCGAGGTCGGCTCGTCGAGCACGACGAGCGGCGGGCGGTGCATGAGCGCCCGCGCGATGGCGAGCTTCTGCTGCATACCCTTGCTCCAGTCCTTGACCAGCTCTTTACGGCGCTCCCACAGGCCGAAGTGCGCCAGCAGCTCCCTGATGCGTGCCTGCCTGTCAGCGGTAGGCATGCGGTAGATGCGCCCGAAGTAGTCGAGGTTATCCTCGGCGGTGAGCCGCTCGTACAGCCCGTTGTCCTCAAGCAGCGCGCCGGTGCGCTCCCGGATCTCAGCGGACTCGGTGCGGATGTCGTAGCCCAGCACTGAGGCGTCGCCCTCGGTGGGCTCCAGCAGCCCTAACAGGAGGCGCATCGTCGTCGTCTTGCCCGAACCGTTGGGCCCGAGGAAGCCAAATACGATCCCGGCTGGCACAGTCAGATTGAGGTGATCCACGGCGCGCACTGTGCCGAAGTCGCGCGTGAGATCATGCGTTTGGATTGCGGTGCCGTTCATTGACCGTCCCTTGTCTCAGCGGGGTCTGCGCCTGCGATCAGCGCATAGTCTACATGGAATTACGCAGTAGCCGCTACCCGGGTTTCGCCTTTCGAGCTTCCATGCTTCAATGGAGATGCGACATTGTGCAATCAGGAGTCACCATGCGGCTTGAGATACCCGGCAAGGCACGCCCCTACGTCATGGCGCACCGCGGCAACATGGCCCGGCGGCCCGAAAACACGCTCGCGGCCTTCCGGTTGGCGCTGGAGCAGGGCGCCGATCTGATCGAAACGGACCTGCACCTCAGCGCGGATGGCGTGTTCGTGTGCATCCACGACTCGACAGTGGACCGCACCACCAATGGGCGTGGCGCGGTGGCGGATATGATGCTCGCCGAGCTCAAACAGCTCAGCGCGGCGAACGGCTTCGAGGGGTATGAGGACGAGCGCATCCCGACGCTCGCGGAGGTGATTGGTCTGCTGCCGCCGGGCGTAATCCTTGCGCTGGAGCTCAAGACCGACCGCTTTCTCGAGCCGGCGGTGGGGCGGCAGCTTGCGGCGCAGCTCGCCGCAGCGGGGATGACCGAGCGCGCGGTGCTGCTGTCTTTCGAGATGCCGCGCGTCGAGGCGGTGAAACGCGTCGCGCCGGAGATTCCGATCGGGTTTATCACGCTGAAGCGGCTCACGCCCCGGCCCGGTGCGGACCTGCTCGGCCCGTTCTGGCCAATCCTGCTCGCCAACCCGCTTTACGTCCGCGCGGCGCACCGCCGCGGGCAGCCCGTGTGCCCGCTCGACCCACACCCCGACTCGCGGTTGTGGTACTACCGCTGGCTCGGCGTGGACGCCGTACTCACCAACGACCCCGGCACGACGCTCCGCGCGCTGGGGCGGGGGTGAGCCCTCATCCCGCGCCGATGCCGAGTAGTGATTTGAGTGTTATGAGGACGCCTTCGAGGTTGTCGCGGACATCTGCGTTGGTAAAGCGGACGAGATGGTAGCCCTCAGCCTCCAGAAACGCCGTGCGGGCTTCGTCGTACTCCGCCTGGTAGTTGTGGGACTCGCCGTCCAATTCGACGATCAGACCGCGCTCAGAGCAGTAGAAATCGACAATGTAGGGGCCAATGGGGTGCTGCCGCCGGAAGTGCAGCCCGCCTAGCTGCCGGTCGCGAAGGTGGCGCCACAGCCGACGCTCCATGGGCGTTGCCTGCTTGCGCAAGCGGCGTGAGATCTTCTTCATCGATGGGCTGATGCGGCGTCTATCTGGCATGTGCTGATTTCCCCATCGTGAGCCCCAATCGCCCCCTTTCAGGGGGAGATGGCGACGCGAAGCGTCGGCAGAGGGGGTGGCACGTTTATTTGCCGCCCACCCCCTTTGGCCCTTCGGGCCATTTCCCCCTCAAGGGGGCAACGGGCGGATCGCCGACTTGCTGACAGTGCGTACATCCACACGACCCGCTCGCCCCCTTTCAGGTGGGAGATGTCGTAGTTCGCGGAGCGAACACTGACAGAGGGGGTGGCACGTTTGCCTGGCACTCACCCCCTTTGGCCCTTCGGGCCATTTCCCCCTCAAGGGGGCAACGGGCGATTCGGCGGGTGCAGCCCGACGCGGTGCGCCTACATCCCCGGCCACTCGCGCAGCAGCGCGGCGACCAGCGTGGCGCTGTCGGCCATGGAGGGGATGTTGAGGAACTCGTGGTCGGTGTGGGCGCCGTCGCCGAGCGGGCCGAGCCCGTCAAGCGTCGGCGTGCCGATGGCAGCGGTGTAGTTGCCATCGGAGCCGCCGCCGGTGCCCGACTCCTTGAGCGTCAGCCCGTAGCCCTCCGCGATAGCTCGCGCTCGCTCGAACGTTTCGACCATCTGGCTGTTGCGCTCCATTGGCGGGCGGTCGAAGCCGCCCTCGACCTCGACACGCGCACCGTCGAGCACCGGCGTAAGGTTCAGAATGCGCTCGTCCAGCGAGGTCATCTCCGCCAGCGTCAGCGCGCGGACGTCGACCTGCGCCTCGCACTGGTCGGGGACCACGTTGGTGCGGGTGCCGCCGCTCACGATGCCCACACTGACCGTCGTGCCGGCGTCGTAGTTCGTCATGCCCTGCAGCCGCAGGATCTGGTGGCCCATCTCCTCGATGGCGTTGACGCCGTACTCGTGCGCGCCGCCTGCGTGGGCCGCCGTGCCGTAGGTGCGCACGGTGTAGCGCCCCACCGCCTTGCGCCACGTTTTGAGCGAGCCGTCGGGCAGCGCAGCTTCCATGATGAGCGCCAGTGCCGCGCCCTCGGCCCGCGCCTGGATGAGCTCGCGAGAGTAGAAACTGCCGGTCTCCTCGTCGGTCGTCATCAGGGCGATGACAGGCCGCTCTGGGAAGACGCCAAGCTCCTGCAGGCCGCCAACAGCCCCGACCACCACCGCGACGCTGCCTTTCATATCGTACGCGCCCGGGCCGTACAGCCCGCCATCCTCGAAGCGCACCGGGTTGCGCTTCACCGCGCCGGCAGGGTGCACGGTGTCGAGGTGGCACACGATCAGCAGCGGCGCGCCCGGCGCACCCGCGTTCCAGCGCGCCTCGACGATGTCTCCGACCTCCGCACGCGGGTGCACCACAATCTCCGCACCGCAGTCCGCCAGCGCCGCGGCGACGACCTCGCCGACGGCGTCCACCGCAACCTTGCTCGTCGTCGGCGACTCAATGGAGACGAGGTCCCGCGCGAAGCGAGCCATCTCGTCGAGCCTGCTCTCGAAGTGGGCGCGTAAATGGAGTTTCATGCGTTCTCCCTGCCGGCTGCCTTGCTCTCAGAACGGGCACAGATCGTTGAAGGTCACGGTCGGGTTGGTGTAGCCAAAGGTGTTCAGCACTTCATACGAGGCGGGCGACGTCCGCGCATAGGCTTCGGCCATCTGGCAGGCCCGCGCAGCGTCCTGGTTGGCGCTGAAGCTGCGCCAGAACAGCCGCGCCATCTCGGCAAAGCCGCTGCCGGGCAGCACCGCGTTGATCGGCGCCTCCACGGTCGGCGGCGGGGGCTGGCCTTCCTCGGCGGGCGGCGCGTCGGGCTGCGGGGCGTAAGCGGCCATCAGTTCGTCGTAGGCGGCCTGCGCCGCCTCGACGTTGTTCTGGCTGGCGTACAGCGCGATCAGCCGGAAGCGGGCGTACGCCTGAAGATGGGCGGCCTCGTCGGGGTAGGTCCAGCTCTGCAGGCTGGTTTCCGTCGCGGCGCGCCGGTACAGGCTGGCAGCGGTCGACGTATCGCCCTCGGCGAGCGCCTCTGCGGCGTCCTGCAGCACGTGGATGCGGTACTCCGCCTGCGGCGGCTCATCGCCGATGACCGTGTAGCGCGCGCCGTCCCAGCGCAGAGTCAGCGTACCGCCGCGCTGAGGCCCGGCGGCTTCCGAGGCGAGCGCCCCGCGCCTGACGCGAATCTCGCTCAGACCGTCTGCCTCGACGTCCACGACCTCGGCCTGGGCAAACGGCTCCTCGACGTCCTCGGCGAGCAGGCTGTCAAAGCTGCTCAGCGTGAGGTTCCACTCGATGACCTCGACGCGGGTGCTGCAGACCGTATCCGTGCAGCGCTGCACGGCATAGACCAGGTCGTTGAGCCCGTTGGCGTTCACGTCGCTGGTCGTGGTGTTCAGAATGATCGGCGCGCTGCGGTTCGAGGCGTTGCCCGCCTGGTAGTGCAGCCGGTACGCGCCGTTCTCGCAGCCGAAGATGTACAGGTCGCCAGGGTATGGGAAATCCTGGTTGTCGGGGTCCATCAGCACGGCGAGCACCTCGGGGACGCCGTCGCCGGTGAAGTCACGGTCGGAACGGACCAGCCCGCCGTAATCCGTCAGCGCGCCCCAGGCCGCCAGCCGCCCCTCGATGATGGTCGGCGCGCCGCCGGCAGAGAGATACTGCGCGATGGCCTCGTCGAACTGGCTGAAGCTCGGCGGCTCGGCAGGCAGGCGCGGGCTGCCGGGCGCGGGGCACTCGGCGGGCGGGGCGAGCAGCCCCGCGACGGTCGGCGTGAGCGTTGGGGCAGTCTGAGTCTGCACGGCAGCGGTCGCCGCGGCGGCAGTGCCGGTTGCCACCGGGCCGATGGGCGTTGCGTCGAGCACCGCCACGTCGAGCACCGGGTGCGTCGGGGTGAGCAGCGAGACGGAGATGCGCCCGCCGGGCGTGACGGTGGCGAAGCTGGCGGCGTCGTTCTGCGGGGCGGCGGGCAGGCCGCCGATGCAGGCCAGCGCCGCCGCAGCGAGCGCAAGCCCCGCCGCGAGCAGAGGGTGAGGGGTGCGGGTGTTCATAGTGCGCCAGTATAGCAGAGGGCGGGTGAGTCTGCACGGGCACCATAATGGAGACCTCACCCCGACCTCGCGCGACGCGGTCGCCGCGAGGTCTGCCCCTCTCCCAGCACACTTGTGTGCCTCACGGAGAGGGGCGGTAGGCGGTACATGGTCGGCGGCCACGGGCTGTCACTTCCCGTCTCCCAACGACCGAAGGTCGCGCCCGGGAGAGGGTTAGAGGTGAGGAGGTAGGGGCGCAGCATGCTGCGCCCCTATACCTGTTAACTAAAGACCACCGGCTTGTCTCAACCCGGCTTAAGACCCCCTTCGCCCCTTCGGGGCACTTCCCCCTTTCAGGGGGCAGAGGGCGTTTCCCCACACAGTCGTCAGCTACCGCAACCAACGCCTTCGCCCCTTTCAGGGGAGATGGAGTAGTTCGCGAAGCGAACCAGCTCAGAGCGGATGGCAGGTGATTCATTTGGACGCATTCAGTTAAGAGACATGAGGCGCAGCATGCTGCCCTGTACTGGCAGCCCCGTTGCTCCGCCAGCGCCAACATCCATTGACAACTGGTCATACCAGCGCTACACTCCGAACTGAGCAACTGGTAAGACCAGTGAGGGCACATGGCGAAGGACAAAGAGAAGGCATCGGACCGCGCGGAGCGCCTGCTCATCGAGCGCATCCTCACCGGCGACTACCTGCCCCGCAGCGCGCTCCCCGGCGAGCGCGACCTGGCGAAAGAGATCGGCGTGGCGCGGCCCGCGCTCCGCGAGGCGCTGCAGCGCCTCGCGCGGGACGGCTGGCTGGTGATCCAGCAGGGCAAGCCGACTGAAGTCAGCGACTACCTGCGCGATGGCAGCCTGACCGTGCTGACCGGGCTGCTGCAGGTTGACCCCACGCTGGTACCCAGCTTCGTCCCTGACCTCATCGACATGTGGGCGCTGCTCTCGCCCGCGTACACCTACGCCGCCATCCAGAACGACCCTCGCGCGGTCCGGCAGCAGGTCTACGGCTACCGTGGCCTCGCCGACAGGCCGCGCCCGTACGCACGCGCGCAGTGGCGGCTGCACCGCCGGCTCATCGAGGCCAGCAGCAATACCGTCTTTCTCCTGATCTTCAACACCTTCTGGGAGTTCTCCATCCGCATGTGGGCTCGCTACTATGCCGACCCCGAGCGCCGCGCCGAGGCCCGCGCGCTGTGGTCGGGGCTGCAGCAGGCGGCAGCTATCGGCGATGCCGAGCGCGGCGCCGCCTTGATGCAGGCCGATATGGACGTCGCCGCCCACTACTGGCCAGTGATCGGCACCGGCGACTGGCCGGACGACGAAGGGGACCCGGACGACGGCGACTGGGACTGAAATCGCCGTACCATGCATCCAGTGAGCCCGGCGCTGCCTCGGCCCGGCTCACACAGGCCACCTGGAAAGGAAGATGCGGCCCTGCCCGTAGGGCTGCGAGGACGAGTCTATGAGCCATGACGAAGGTACGAACCAGAGCAAGATCCGCCACATTGCCGGTGAGGTGCTGTCGCAGATATTGAACGTTCCTATCCTGTCAGGAGCGCTGCTGACATTCCTGTTCTTCAAGCTGCCGAACGACCTGCCCAACGGGCTGGCGGGGTTCGGCTGGGCGCTGCTGTTCCTCAGCCTGATCCCGCTCGGCAGCCTGTTCTTCTACATCCCCGGCAAGGTGCGCGAGAAGGCGAAGGTGATCCGGCGGCAGCGTATTGCCAGCTTCGTTTTCATGGTCGTGAGCTACCCTCTCGGCTTCCTGGTGCTGTGGCTGACCGACGCGCCGGACATCTACGAGGCCATCGCCGTGACGTACACGCTCGTCACGCTGGGGCTGATCCTGCTCAACTTCGTGCTGCGCTACAAGGCCAGCGGGCACGCGGCAGGCGTCGCCGGGCCGGTAGGCGCGCTGATCTACCTGTTCGGGCTGGTCGCGACGCCGCTGCTGGCGCTGATCCCGCTCACGACGTGGGCGCGCGTCAGCGCAAAGGGCCACGACGTGTGGCAGACGGTGGTCGGCGCGCTGCTCTCGCTCGGCATCGCCGGGCTGGTGCTGTGGGCCTACGGATTTCTGCCCGCGTCGGGGCTGGCGGGGTACTAGTGTGTAAATGAAGTCGAAACCCCACCCCTGTCAGTCTCCGGCTGACTTCCCCTCCCCGCCGGTAGGGAGGGGAAACTTGAACCTACTCTAACCAGCGCAAAGTGCGTTGCGGCGCGGAGGGACTGTGGGATGAAGATCAGGCTGGTGGAACCGAAATCGAAGAGTCACAACGTGTACGACCACTCGCGGCTGCCGCGGCTGGGGCTGCCGCAGATCGGCGCGCGGCTGGTCGAGCACGGGCATGACGTGAAGATCTATGTCGAGTCGCTGGCGCCTATCGACGTGGACGACCTGCTTAGCGCCGACCTCGTCGGATTCTCGACGACGACCGGCACGACCCCGCCCGCCTACGAGCTAGCCGACCGCCTGCGCGAGCAGGGCCGCCCGGTCGTGTTCGGCGGGGCGCATGTCACCTTCCTGCCCGATGAGGGCCTGCAGCATGCCGACTACGTGGTGCGAGGCGAGGGCCATACGGCGATGCTGGAGCTTGTCGAGGCGCTGGAGACAGGCGGCGACGTCTCGCAGATCGCCGGGCTGTCGTATCACGACGTGAACGGCCCCGTGCACAACCCCGACCGCCCCTTCTGCCCCGAGGCGGTGTTCGCCGACCTGCCCAATCCGGACCTCACGCTCATCGTGGGGTATGAGGCCATGCTCACCATGCCCATCATGACGCAGTGGGGCTGCCCGTTCAACTGTAACTTCTGCTCGGTGATCAAGATGTTCGGGCGGCGGGTGCGCGCGCGGCACGTCGAGGATGTGCTCGACCAGCTTGAGCGCGTGCCGCCCGGCAAGGACGTGTTCTTCTACGACGATAACTTTGTGGTGAGCAAGCCCCGCACGCTGGCCCTGCTGCGTGGGATGCGCGAGCGCGGCATCTACGTGCCGTGGTCGGCGCAGGTGCGTGCCGAGGTGATCTACGCCGATCCGCGCGGTGGGGCGTGGGACACCGAGCTGCTGCAGCTCATGCACGACACCGGCTGCCAGTACGTCTACGTCGGCTTCGAGTCGGTGAACCCCGACGCGCTGCTTGAGTTCAACAAGCGGCAGACCGTCGAGACCATCGCCGAGAGCATCCGCGCCTTCCACGCCTACGACATCCTGGTACACGGAATGTTCGTGCTGGGCTGCGACGCCGACACCCGCGAGACGATCAAAGCGACGGTGGACTTTGCCATCGACAACGCCGTCGACACGGTGCAGTTCCTGGCCATCACGCCGCTGCCCGGCACGGATTTCTACGAGCAGATGCGGGCCGAGGGCCGGCTGATCTCGGATGACTGGTCGCTGTACGACGGGCACCACGTGCTGATCGAGCCCAAGCATATGACGCCCTACGAGCTGCAGGTCGAGGTGTTCCGCGCGATGCTGCGCTTCTACGCGCCGCGCCGGGCGCTCGGCATGCTGGCGCGGAACATCAGGCGGGAGCTGCCGTTCCTGCTGCGGCTGCTGGCCCGCGAGCGCAAGCTGCGCCTCGTGCTGCCGCGCATCGCGCTGCTCTCGCTGCGCCCCGCCGACGTGGTGAAGATCCCGCCGCTGCTGCAGCAGGTGCTGGACCACGACGCATGGCGCCGCCTGCGCGAGGTGTTCATCGTGCCGGCGTTCCGGCAGTACGCCTATGCGCACACGCGGCAGGGCATCCGCCAGCCGGAGAACCGGCGCTACCTGGACTGGCTGAAGCGGCGAGAGGTGTGAGGACGTTGCGCAGTTCTTGAGTAGGGGCGGGTCTCAGACCCGCCCCTACCGAACAGGTGCCATCTGCGATATGCCAAAAGCCATTAGCCAAATGCCAGCAGTCTTGACTCGCCTCCTGAAACATGCTAGCTTTGCTCTAGAGAACATTAAGACAGGGGGATGGCGCAGGGGTGAAGATTGTGGCAGGTGGCGCGGCATGATGCGCCCTCACCGTTTTGCAGGCAACAACGCCACAGGCGGCTCTTTCCCCTGTGGCGTTTTGATTCGAGCGAGGAGCAGGGGCGGTTGGCCGAACAGGAACTGATCGAGGGATTGGTAACGAAGACCCAGAGCGGGTTCTTCTGGGTGAAGACGACGCAGGGCACCATCGTCTCGCGGGTGCGCGGGCGGCTGCTGGAGGACCGGCTCACCACCGACCCGGTGGCCCTCGGCGACCGGGTGCGGATCTCCCTGCGCGAGGTCCATGAGGAGGACACCGTCAAGCTGGAGGGCCTCGTCGAGGAGGTGCTGCCCCGCGAGCACGCCTTCACGCGGCAGATGCCCGCGCCCGAGGGTCGCGGCGCGGAGAAGCTGCCCGACCGCGAGAGGGTGATCATGGCCAACCCGGATCAGGTCGTGTTCGTATTCGCGGCTGCTAACCCCGAAGTGCGCCACCGCATGCTCGACCGCTTCCTCGTCATCGCCGAGCGGCAGGGCATCCCGTCGATCATCGCGGCGAACAAGATCGACCTCGTCACGGAGGAGCAGGCCCGCGCGCTGTTCGGCCCCTATGAGGACATCGGCTACCGGGTGATATACACCAGCGCGGAGACCGGGGCAGGCGTGGACGAGCTCAAGGCGGCGCTCGCGGGGCGCACCTCGGCGCTTACCGGGCCGTCGGGGGTGGGCAAGAGCAGCCTGCTCAACGCGATGCAGCCGGGGCTGGGGCTGGCGGTGAAGTCAGTCAGCGAGGCTACCACGAAGGGGCGGCACACGACCGTCGCCTCGGAGATGTTCGAGCTGGATGGCGGGGGCTACGTTGCCGACACGCCGGGTATCCGGCAGATCGGGCTGTTCAACATCGAGCCGCCGGAGTTGGACGGGTACTTCCCGGAGTTCCGGCCCTTCCTCGACCAGTGCCGCTTCGACGACTGCCGGCACTTCGCGGAGCCTGGCTGCGCGGTGCGCGCGGCGGTGAAGCGCGGCGAGATCTGGCGCGAGCGGCTGGAGAGCTACCGGATTCTGCGCGAGGAAGCGGAGGAGATCTTCTACCGCTGCTGAGCGACCTCAGGGCTTGAGGGTACCGCGCAAAGACTGGAGCACGCGGCGGCCTTCGGGCAGCTTCGCCACCTCCGCCAGCGTTTCCTTCACGGCGAGCCGGACGGAGATATCCGGGTCTTCGAGCGCCCCCACGACGCGGTAGATCACCTCGCGGAACGCGGCATCCGTCGCAGAGAGCCGGGGTGTCAGCGCCCCGAGTGCCTCTACTACCGCCGCCCGCACCACCTCGTCGCGGTCTTCCAGTGCGTCCATCAGCTCAGGGATCGCCGCGGGCACGCCGAGCCGCCCCAGCGCCCACGCCGCCGCCGTGCGCACCGCCGCCGAAGGATCGCCGAGCGCACCGGCAAGCCGCTTCGCCGCACGCGGGTCGCCGAGGCTGCCCAGCACCCACGCGGCTTCGCGCCGCGCCCACCAGTCCGCCGCACCCAGCCCGGTCCCCAGCAGCGGGCGCAGGACCAGCTCGGGTTCCGTGCTCGCCAGAATCTGCGCGACGACCCGCCGCGCGCTGAGGGGCCGCATGGCCAGCGCGTCAACCAGCGCGCGGAAGACAATCTCGGTGCGGCGGTCGGCGGGGTCGAGACGAGCGGCGAGCGCGGTCAGGGAGTCCGCCGCCGCTTGCCGCACGGCGTACACGTCGTCTGCCAGCGCGTCGAGCAGCGGCAGCACGGACTCGTAGCTGCCGATCTCCGCCAGCACCCGCATCGCGGCGATGCGCTGCCCCGGCGTGAACGTGCCGTGCCACCCGCCGACCTTCTGCCGTGCCCGCGCGGGCACCACCTGGGCCAGCTCCTGCGCGTAGGCGTCCGTCTGCCCGAGCCGCGCAATGTATTCCAGCACGCGCCGACGCTCCGCCTCGCTCGGCGTGCCGATCAGCGTCTGGATGCGGCGCTGGTCCGCCCCCACGCGGCGGATGCCGCCGAGCAGGGGTTCATAGCCGGTCAGGCGGGGCAGGCTGCCGCTGCCAAGCTGCGGCTCCTGCCCGCTGTGACGGTCCGGGTCGGGGTGGGGTGCAGGTGTCATGGGGCTGATTATAACGGCTCTCGCCCGGGGCCTCCCACCTATCGCTGGCGGGCCAGGCGTGCCTGGAGTCGAGGCTGTGGGACAGAACCCCCTCCTACCCTCCCCCTTGCAAGGGGGAGGAGGGACCGAGCGGCGACCACAGGTCGCTGCGAGGTCAGGAGGGGGTTTTGTAGTCAGTGTCCGGCTCGAACACAGACCCTAGCCGCAACCTGATGACTGTCGACCACGGGCCTACTCAAGCGTATACGAGTCGCCCGGCTGGAGGCGCACAGACTGCGTCTGTGTCTCCCGGTTGACGCGCTCGCACCACGCGGCGGCGTCCTGCGCGATGAGCTCCCACGTGTCGTAGTGCACGGGGATCACGACGCCGGGGTTCAGGAGCTGCACCGCGCGGAAGGCGTCGTCCGGCCCCATCGTATAGTTGTCCCCGATGGGCAGCACGGCGAGGTCTAGCCCCTCGTCGCCGTACAGCTTCATGGTGTAGAACAGCCCCGTATCGCAGGCGAAATAGACCTTCTTGCCGTCGTTCAGGGTGAGCAGAAAGCCGACGGGGTTGCCGCCGTAGGTGCCGTCGGGCAGCATCGAGCCGTGATGCGCGATGGTCAGCTTCACGTAGCCGAACGGGTACTGGTGCCCGCCGCCGATGTGCTGCGCGTGCCGGTTCTCAATACCCTGCTGGCCGAACCAGTCGCAGATCTCGAAGTTGCTGATGACCTGGGCGCCTGTCCGTTTGGCGATCTTGACGGCGTCGCCGACGTGATCGTTGTGCCCGTGTGAAACCAGGATGTAATCAGCCTGTATTGAGTCAGGATCGACGCCGCTGGCGGCAGGGTTGCCGCTGATGAACGGGTCGAGCAGCACCTTGTGTCCGTCGATGTCGAGCGAGAAGGTGGCGTGCCCGAGCCAGGTCAGAGTAAAGGCCATTGCATACCTCCCTGTGTCATCCGATGTTGCGTGAATCAAGGGGACAACCTGAGTATAAAGGGGGCCGCCGGGCGGCACAACCGGCCTCAGACGCGGCTGAAGACGCCGGCGTTTTCTGCTATCCTCAGGAAGACGCGCCCCGGTTTGGCGGGGTGCCGTAATCTCTACTCAGTGTACGAGGAGGCAGCAGGTGGCGGAGGACAGAGCCAAAACCTTTGATCAGCTTCACCAGCAGTTTGCGGTCGGCGACCGGGTGCGGCTTACCGCGACCGGGTGGACGGGCACCGTCGCGCACGTGTTTCACAAGCCGATGGCCGTTTTCGGCGAGCCCGTTGCCGAGCCGGAGCTGTACGGCTACGACGTCGTGCTCGACCTGGACGGCAGTGTGACGACGCTCTACGACGGCCTCGAGCTGCTTGGCGAGGAGGAGGGCGACGCGAAACCGCGCCAGGCGAAGCGAATGCGCAATTCGTCGCGCGAGCCGCGGCGCAAAGTGGGAGATAACCGGGCAACCTGACAGGGCACACCAGTATTTAGGTGCGTTTTAGGCTGTTGACCTGACTTTCCGATCAAAAAGTGCCATACTGAGATCACAGGGTATGGTGATAAACTGCCCTGAATGTACTGGAATGGCAGAGTGTAAAGGGAAGAAGGTACAGCAATGGAACGCAGACCGTACGACGAGTATGATTTCCGCCGCCACTTTGACAAAGCCTATGCGGATTCTGACCGGGACTTCACTGAGATGGAACCGGCCTACCGCTATGGCTACCGACTGGCCGGCGAGCAGGACCGCGACTGGAGCGAGATCGAGGAAGAGGCCCGCACCCGCTGGATGAGCGAGCAGCCTGGCCTGGACTGGGATACCTGCATCGTCGCGATTCGCTACGGCTACGATCGCAGCCGGGCAGGCGACTCGTTCCGCCGGCACTTCGAGGAGTCCTATCCGGAGACCGGTAAGGAATGGGCCACTACCGGCCCGGCCTACGATTACGGCTATGAGCTGGCCCAGCACGAGGCGCACCTCGACCGCCCGTGGGAGGACGTCGAGAAGGACGCACGCAAGGGCTGGCTGCGGGGCTACGCGCACGAAGAGGCGGACTGGGAGATGGCCCGCGGCGCGATGGCTTACGGTTACGAGCGCGGGCAGATGGACTACTCCGGCACCGGCAAGGGCTGGCTGACCGGCTACTCGGATAACTAAGCCAGCATCGCGTGAGTCGCGGAGGGCCCCTTCGGGGGCCCTCTTGCTGTGTGGTGCCGAACGTCACCCCCGATCTATCCGATCGGCGTGGAAACTCATAACGCCGAGCTGCTATAGTCATGTTGCGCAATGCGCTGCTCAGGCAGGGCATTCTGTTTGCTAAACCGCCGCAAGGAGCCTGTCGCTTGTTCGGACTCTCGCCCGCCATCCTGATCTCCCGTGCTATCGTCCTGCTCGTCGCGATGGCGGTGCACGAATTCGCTCACGCCTACATCGCCTACCGGATGGGCGACCCGACAGCCAAAGAGCAGGGCCGCATGACGCTGGACCCGCGGGCCAACATTTACTGGCCCGGCTTCATCATCGGCGTGTTCATCGGCTTCGCCATTCTGGGCTCGGCGCCGGTCAACCCCTACCGGATGCGCAATCGCCGCTGGGGGATGTTCTGGGCGGTGGTCGCGGGGCCGGTATCGAACCTGCTCGTCGCGCTGCTGTTCGCTCTGCCGATCCGGTTCGGGCTGCTGCCGTTCGATCCATCCGGTACAGTGGCAGGCGGCTTGCTGCCCTCGGTGGGCCGGCTGTTCTTTGACATGATCTGGTTGAACGTGCTGCTCTTTATCTTCAACCTGCTGCCCATCTACCCGCTGGACGGCTGGACGGCGATGCTCTCGGCGCTGCCGGCGGGCCCGGCGATCTGGTGGGAGCGGCACCGCCAGCAGAGCATGTACGTGCTGTTTGCGCTGATCGCGCTCTCGTTCATCGGCCCGCGGCTCGCAGCCATACACCCGGCGCTGCGCTTCGCGAATGTGCTCAACTGGCTGATCGGCGAGCCAAGTGTCGCTCTCGTTCGTTTGTTGTTGGGAATATGATGTGATGCGTTTGCTGAGACGGGTTCGCTACCGTTTC
>CAZDLX010000025.1:0-29333 GCA_964506005.1 uncultured Anaerolineae bacterium
TTCTGCCCCCTGAAAGGGGGAAGTGGCGACGTTCGCGGAGCGAACGGCGTCGAAGGGGGTTGCGAGCTGAGCTAACACGACCCAATCACCTGTAAGTTCAGCTATTGGGCCGATCTCAGACCGGCCCCTACCACCGTCACGGAATAAGCAGCCAGCGGGGGCTCAGGGCAGGTACTGCGTCGAGACCGAGTCTGCGTAGGGCAACTCCGATTCTAACAGCCCCTTGTCGATCAGCCAGCGGTTCACGTCCGACCACTGAGCCTCGGTAGGCACCTCGCTGCGCGGGAAGGGCGGGATGTTGTACGTTTCCCGCACGTTGTCAGGCACCTGAACCTGCTCCAGCAGCAGCCGGCGGTACTGCTCCGGCTTATCGTTGATGTCCGCCGCCGCGCGATCCCAGGCGCGCAGGAAGCGCCGGACAGCCTCGGGCTGCTCCTCGATGGACTGTGTGCTGAACGCCAGCACGCTGACGGCATACTGCGGGTAGGCGGAGTCGTCGATGACGTTGATCGCGCCCTGCTCGATGGCGCTCTGCGCCAGCGGGTCGGGCAACGTCGCCGCGGCGATCTGGCCTTCCATCAGAAGCTGGAAGCGCTCCGGGATGGCCGGGACGGACTGCCCCACGACGTCCTCAGATGCCAGCCCACGCTCTTCGAGCAGGCGTTCGGTCACATACTCGATGATGGTGTTCTCGGCGATGCCGATGGGCACGCCTGCCAGGCCAGCCGGCGCGCTGACACCGCTGCCCGGCGCGGCAAGCACGCGGAACAGCGGCGCGTCGGGGTAGGCTTTGCGGGCGCTGATCAGGATCTGCACCGCCGGCTCGCTCTTGTTGAAATTGGCCACGACGGGCAGCTCGGTGAGCATCCCGTCGATCTCGCCCGCCTGCATCAGCTGGTCGCGCTCCAGGCCGCTGGCCACCGGCACGATCTCGACCTGCACGCCCTCTGCGGCGAAGTAGCCTTGCTCCTCGGCGACATAATAAGGCAGGCTGTCGAGGATCGGCAGCAGCGCCACGCGCAGCGTCCCGCCGGAATCGACGGGCTCGGCGTCCCCCGGCGGGTTGTCGCCGGATGGCTCAGGCTGTGGCGATGTGCAGCCGCCGAGCAGTGTAAGGCTCAAGACGACCAGCAGAACAAACAGCGTGCGGCGCATGATACCTGCTCTCTTCACAGCCGGACGCGCAGGCGCGCTTGCGGCGGTGGAAAGTTTCAAATCTGGCTAAAAGATATAAATATTGTGCCGTATGGCACGAACCGGTGCAAGTGCCGGTAGATTTGAGCGTACCACACGCGGGGGTTATACTGGAGCCAAATTCAGCTTATACCGCACACCGCCCCGCGCGGTAGAGATCGCAAGATGCACCACATCACCGGACAAACTGATACTGAGGATGGCCGCCGCATCGTCACGCAGACCTGGCTGCCGGAGGGCGAGCCGCGCGCCATCCTGGCCTTCTCGCACGGCGTCGGGGAGCACTGCCGGCGCTACGACCACGTCGGGGAGGCGCTGGCAGAGGCGGGCTACGCCCTGCACATGGGCGATCTGCGCGGGCATGGTGAGAGCCCTGGCGCGCGAGGCCACGTCATGAGCTTCGACGAGTACCGCGCCGACTTCGCCGCTATCGTGCAGAGCGCCTGGCGTGCCGCGCCGCAGGCCCCCTACTTCATCGGAGGGCACTCGCTGGGCGGGCTCATCGCCCTGAGCGCCGCGCTCGACCGTCCACTCGGCGGGCGGGGTATCGTCGTGACTGGCCCCGCCCTCGGGCTCGCCTTCGACCCCCCTGTCTGGAAAGTGACTCTCGCGAGGCTGCTGGCAGTGATCGCGCCCGCCGCGCGCTTCTCGACGGGCCTCGACACGCAGGCCCTCTCGCGCGATCCGGCGGTCGTGCAGGCCTACGAGAGCGACCCGCTCGTTCACGGCGACATCACCGCGCGCGGCTACGTCGAGACGATGAACGCGCAGCGCGAGGCCGTAGCTAATGCCGCGCGGCTTCAGATGCCCCTGCTCGTCATGCACGGCAGCGCTGACCGGCTAACCAGCGTCGAGGCGAGCCGGGCGTTTGTCGAGCAGGCGGGCACCGCCGACAAGACCCTGAAGGTATACGAGGGCTTCTATCACGAGCTTTTCAACGAGGTCGAGGCGGGGCAGGTGCTCGCCGACCTCGTTGCATGGCTGGACGCGCATGTCTAGGTTCAGGTTCCAATTCTTTGAACTGAAACAGGAGTACTTGCCGCACCATGTCATCTTATGAACACGAGCGCACCGCCGCCGTCGAGGCGGCCCGGCTGGCCGGACGGCTGTGTATGGCGATCCGCGAGGAGATGCTGAAGGATCACAGCTTCATGGAGAAAACCGGGGCCGAGCCGGTGACCATCGCCGACTACGGCGCGCAGGCCGTGATCCTCCAGCGCATCGCGGAGTCCTTTCCCGAGGACGCGACGCTGGCCGAGGAGCGGGCCGACGACTTCTACCGGCTGGCGAGCGAAACCGAGCAGCAGCGGGTGGTGCAGCACGTAAGCCGGGCGCTTGGCCGCGACGTGCGGCTGGAGGACATCGCGGGCTGGCTGGACCACGGGCGCGGGCGCAAGCACGACCGCGTGTGGGTGGTGGACCCCATCGATGGCACGAAGGGCTTTCTACGCGGCGATCAGTTCGCGGTAGCGGTGGGGCTGGTCGTGAACGGCGAGCCGGTCGTCGGGGCGCTGGCCTGCCCGCTGATGCACTTCGGCTCGAACGGTGCGGCGAACCCGCGCGGCGTGATCGCCGCAGCGGTGCGCGGCGAGGGCACGACTGTCGAACCGTTCGAGGGCGACCCGGTGCGCCCGGCGCGCATCTCCGAGCGGGCCAAACCCGAGGACGCTCGCGTCGTCGAGAGCGTGGAAGTCGCGCATACCAGCCACGACTTTTCCGCGCAGGTGCTCGATACGGCGGGCGTCCGCGGGCAGCCGGTGCGCATCGACAGCCAGGCCAAGTACGTCGCCGTGGCGGATGGGCGGGCCGAGGTCTACATCCGCCGGGCGCGGGATGGCTACAACGAGCGTGTGTGGGACCATGCCGCCGGGGTGCTGATCGTGCAGGAGGCCGGCGGGCGCGTCACCGACCTGCACGGCAACCCGATTGACTTCTCTGCCGGGGCTTTTCTGGAGCGCAACCGGGGCATTCTGGCCACGAATGGCCCGATCCACGACTCGCTGCTTGCGGCGATAGCCGAGGCGGGCGAGCAAGCGCCTGGCAGGTAGCACCACTGAGCGAACAGGGCGGCGCGGGCTCTTGCGGCGGCTACGCTGTGGGACCCGTGCCGCCTGCTGCGTCCCGGCGCTGCCGCCAGAACGCTGCGGCAGCCCACCCCAGCAGCAGGGCGAGGGCTCCCAGCACCACGCCCAGCGCCGCACCCGGGGTCAGCCCGGCGGCGGGCTGCGCCAGCCCGCCGATCTCGCCGCCTGCGCTGTCGGCGGGAAGTATCTCGCCCGGCGGCAGGCTGCCTTCCACCCTCGCGCCGAGCGCGGCAAGGTCGTCCACCTGAGGAGCACCCTGCTCCACGAGCAGCAGCGGCGGGCCGCCCATCAGGCACCCGGTTTCCGGCGTGCACGGCGCGCCCGGCAGGTCGAGCATGTAGTACCCGTTCTGCGCGGCGAGGGGCGCTGCCTGCCCGGTCTGGTCCACGAGCAGGGCTTCAGGGGCTATCGCCGGAATGCTGACCCGCAGCCCGGCGGGCATCCGCGACCACAGCACGCGCGTCGTTTCATCGCCGCGCAGGAGGATCACCTGCTGAAGCTCGGGGCGAGCCAGGTGTACGGCGTCTGTGGTGCCGGCATAGTACGTGGTGATCGCACGAAAGGCGTCGTAGGCCGGGCGCGGCGTGCGGTCGTGCCGCAGCAGGCCGTAGGGCTCGAAGCCGGGCTCCAGCGCGGGTTCGTCCACCCACTTGTAGACGGAGATGCGCTCCACGTCGAGCGCCAGCGCCAGCGCGAACTCCTGCAGCAGGAAGCTGGCCTGCATGTCCTGCGTGACCTCGAAGACGGGCGCTTCCCAGGGCTGGGCGGGGTCGTCGTAAGGCGGTGCGTTCGTCTCGTTGATCCAGATTGGCTTGTCCAGCCCAAACCCGGCGAGCGTTGTGCGGGTCGCCTCGACCATGTCGATGGTCGTTTCGGGGCGGAAGTAGACGTGCAGCGAGACGACGTCGAAGTAGTAGCCGTGTTCGGCGGCGGTCGGGTCCTCGCTGGCAGCGGCGAGGAACTCGCGCAGGTAGTTCGGGTTGTGCCAGTACGTCAGCCCGCCGAGGTGGATCTTCACGCCGGGGTCAACCTCGTGGGCGGCCAGGTAAGCGACCTTGACGAGCTGGTAATACTCGGCGGGGGTGCCCTGCCACGCCGCGCCGAACGTGTCGAGCGGGATGTCGGGCTCGTTCCAGATGATCCAGCGGTCGATACGACCCCTGTAGGCGCTCACCACCTCGCGCACGAAGACTGCCCACTCGTTGCCGGGGTCGTCGATGGGCAGGTCGAGCCCGCGCGGCACGCCCGCGCCGGGAATGCCATCCGTCGCGAATGCGGGCGTGTGCTTGAGCAGCCCCACGACCTCGCGCCCGCCCTCGATCTCCCGGTCGATGCGCGCCAGCGGCGCATGGAACTCGTTCCACTCGCCGGGGCCATCTTTCTTCAGCTCGCTCCAGTAGAAGATGATGCGCGTCCAGCCGACGCCCGCCTCGTCGGCCAGCTCGGGCGTATGGTACGTCTCGACGGCCCCGAAGCGCGGGTCGGGCGGCGGGGGCGGCTCCTCCTGCGCGTGCGCGGGGGCGGGGACCAGGAGAAGGGCGAGGACAATGAGGAGGACGAGTACCGCCCGGCGTTGAAAGGCTTGTCCGAGAATTAAATACAGGGCAGTGGCAGACGTGGGTTGGCCGCTCGCCGCCCGAGAATGAATTCTCGGGCTAAAAGGCAGCTTCGCTGCCCCCAAGTCCCCTGCGGGGACTCCCGGAGCGGAGCTCCGGCCGCGCCTGCGGCGGGTTGTCCCCGTAGGGGACAATTCTACGTAGCCCGGCAATTCATTGCCGGGCGAAGGCGGAGCGCCTGAGTATGGAATCCCCAAAACGGTTGCACACTCGCATGTCATCAGGTGGCGACTAATACCGGACACGCCTTGTATTCCCGGGCATGGCTCACAGCTTGCCCTGCTTCTTGAGGATGTAGTCAATGGGGTCGTCGCCGGGCTGGATGAGCACCTCGCGGGTGCGCCCGCCGGCCTGCTCCGGGCCGACGACGCCGAGCCGGTACAGCGAGTCGATGATGCGCCCTGCCCGAGGGTAGCCCACGTTCAACTTGCGCTGGAGCTGTGACGCCGACGCCTCGCGCTCCTGCTGCACCACTCGGATCGCTTCTTCGAGCAGCTCGTCGGTCTCCTCAAGCAGCGTCCGGCGCGAGAGCGCGCGCTCCCAGGGGGCGATGCGGTCGTCGTCGTCTTCCCAGGTGTCGCGCCAGTAATCGACCAGCTTCTCCATGTCGTAGTCGCTCACGAAGCAGCCCTGCAGGCGGACCGGCGCCGCCGCCTCCGGCGACTGGTACAGCATGTCGCCGTTGCCGATCAGGTCTTCGGCGCCGACGGAGTCGAGGACCACGCGGGAGTCGACGCCCGAGGCGACCTGGAAGGCGATACGGGCGGGGAAGTTCGCCTTGATCAGCCCGGTCACGACGTCGGTGCTGGGGCGCTGCGTCGCCACGACGAGGTGGATGCCCGTCGCGCGGGCCATCTGCGCGAGGCGGGTGATCAGGTGCTCGGTCTCGTCGGGGTACTGCGTCATGAGTTCGGCCAGCTCGTCGATCAGCACCACCATGTGCGGCAGCCGCTTGCTCCAGTGGTTCTTGCGGTTGTAGATGTCGATATTGCGGGAGAGGTCCTCCTCCATCAGCTTGTAGCGGCGCTCCATCTCGCGCGTGACCCAGCGCAGAACGCCGAGCACGCGGTCAAGCTGTACCTCGACGCGGCCCAGCAGGTGCGGCAGCCCGTTGAAGCGGATCAGCTCCACCATCTTGGGGTCGATCATGACCAGCTTGAGCTGATCGGGCCGGTTGTTGGCGACGAGACAGGTCGCGATAGAGCGCAGGCAGACCGACTTGCCCGAGCCGGTCGTGCCGCCGATGAGCAGGTGCGGCATCTTGGCGAGGTCCGCGACATACGGCCTGCCGTCCACCTCGCGGCCCAGCGCGATTGCCAGCGGCCCCTTGACCCTGTAGAACTCCTCCGACTCCATCACCGGGCGCAGCGAGACGATTCCCGGTTCGGCGTTGGGCACTTCGATGCCGATGTAGCGCGTGCCCGGCACCGGGGCCTGGATGCGCACGCTCGGCGCGGCGAGGGCCAGTGCCAGGTCTTTGCCGAGGCTGGCGATCCGCGTCACGCGGACGCGCTGCTCGACCATCTCGCCGTTGACCTCGACCTTCGTCACGGGCGAGACGGCGTACTGCGTGACGGACGGCCCCGCCTTGACAGCGACGACCTCCGCCTGCAGGCCGAAGTCGGCGATGGCCTCCTCGATCACCGTCGCGCTGAGGTTGATCTCCTCCTCGTCGGGCCGCCCGAAGCGCTTGGCCTCGAGCAGATCGAGCGGCGGCAGCTTGTCGCTGCGCTTGCGGGGCTTCTTGCCGTCGTCGATCTCCTCGAGCTTGAAACGTGGCTCGACACGGGCGTTCAGCGGCAGCCGCGCGCGCAGCCGTTCGAGGCGGGTCATCGGCTTGCCATCCGAATTGGTGGCACTGCCGCGCGCCAGCCCCTCGCCGTTGGCCGCCGTCAGAATGGATGGCCTGCCGCGCGGCGGGGGCGGCACGTCGATAATATTAGCCGGGGCGGGCGGCGGCGGTTCGGGCAGGGGCGGCGGCTGCATCCGCTCGGAGAGGGCGACGAGGCGCTCCTGCAGACCGTTGAGCCCCCGCAGGATCTGCTCGCGCTCGATGCCGAGCAGCAGCACGGCACAGGTGATCAACCCCGCGAGCAGCAGCAGCCCGGTGATCACGTCGCCGAACAGGGCGTGAACCGCCTCCTGGATGGCCCAGCCGACGAGCCCGCCGCCGCGCCCCTCGAACGCACGGGCAAACGCCTCCAGCCGCCCCGCCTCGCCGCCGATGCGGGCGCGGATCGCGGCGTGGCCGTACGCGAGCAGCAGGAAGAAGAAGACCTCGCCGACGATGAAGCGCCACAGGTTAACGCGCACCGGGATGCCGAGCTTGGGCACGAGCAGCGTTGCGCCCGCCCCCACGATGACCGCGGAGATGACGAAGGCGCCCAGCCCGAACCACTGCCGCAGCAGCCCCGACCACGCGGAGCCGATCTCGCCGCTCTCGGGGCTGAGCAGGGTCAGGAAGGAGAGCAGCCCCAGGCCGATCAGCAGGAAGCCGAACAGCTCGTCAGCATACGGCGGAAGCTGCTTCTGCAGGCGCCGCCACCACGCGGGCTGCTTGTTGTTCGTCGAGTTGGGCGGGCGCGCGGGCGCGCGCGATTTGACCTTGATGCCGGTCGCCGCGGGCAGCGTGCGGACTCTCTGCTGGGTGCGCCCGGTCGATTTCTTACTGGTCTTCTTCTGCGCTGGCCTGCGGGCGGCCTGCTTCTTCGAGGCGGCTGGCCGTGCGGGGGAGCCACGGCGTGAAGCGGCAGACGTCTGGCGGCCTGGCGAGCGAGGCATCTGCCCGCTCATGCCAGCCGCCCCGCGCGCCTGTTAACCGGCCAACTCAAGGGGTGGGCGTTCATAGACTGTCGTGGACTCTACCTGTAAAAAAGGGCCGCAGGTTGAGAGCGGCCCCGTGCCTGCGTTTGACCCCGGAGAGCCCCGGGTAGGCGTTTGCTCCAGTGCCCTGCCTGAACTTCAAGGATGCGCGTCGTCGGCGTTCGGCTGTGTCTTGCGCAGGCTCAATCCCAGCCGGCGGTTCGAGCCGTCAATATTGAGGATGCGCGCCCTGACGCGATCGCCTTCCTGCACGACGTTGCGCGGGTGCAGGAACTGGCCTTCCGCCAGCTCAGAGATGTGGATCAGCCCCTCCAGGCCCTCCTCGATACAGGCGAACGCCCCGAAGTCGACCACGTTAGTGATCAAACCCTCGACGATCTGCCCGACCTCGTAGCGTTCTTCTACCGTGGCCCACGGATCGGGCTGGAGCCGCTTGAGGCTGAGCGCGATGCGCCCTTCGTTGGGGTCCACGCTCATGATGTAGACCCGCACGTGCTGGCCGCTCGAGAGCACGTCGCGCGGGTGGCCAACACGCCCCCACGACAGCTCGGAGATGTGGATCAGCCCTTCGACGCCGCCCAGATCGATGAACGCACCGAAGTCACACAGGTTCGTAACTTCGCCCTCGCACACCGTGCCGGGCTCAAGCGTGTGGAGCACCTCGGTGCGCTGGCCGGGCGAGGCCTGGGCCGCGCGCTCGGAGAGGATGAGCCGGTCCATACCGGCGTCAAGCTCGATGATGCGCAGGCTCAGCTCGCGGCCCACATAGCGTGTGAGCATCCCGCGGCGCGTGTACTCGTCTACGTCGACCGGGAAGTTGACCAGCTGGCTGGCCGGGACAAAACCACGCAGGCTGTTCCAGGTGACAAGCAGGCCGCCCTGGTTAAAACCGCGAACGATCAGCTCGATGGTCCCGTCGTCCTCGTAGGTTCTACGGGCGAGGTCCCAGTCTTGCTGGCTGGTATAGTCGGTGGTGGCAGGTGAATAGCTGAACTGCTCGTCGCGCTCGGCGGCGGTCCACTCGCGCCCGTTTGAAGCACCACTCTGGCCGGAGGAGAACTCACCTTCTTCGAGCAAGGCTGCCCAGTAAGCCTCATCCATATCGGAGGGTGTCCCAGAGGCCGGGTGATCGCTCTGCGGATGCAGATTTGGGGGCATGGTGCTGCTACCTTTAAGAAACACTTCGATTAACGCGCAAACTCTCAAGCTGTTCGATTACGCTGCGGGCGAGTTCTTATTTCGTCAACATCCGGCACAAGGTGGGCGTTCGTCAAAGAGTGAATTCTTGCGAGTCTGGCTAACCCTTAGCAGCATCCACTCGTGCTGTGCCCACACAGCACGCTACGCGCTAACCGTGTGATAATGGTAATCGTGTAATAGGATGCCAAATCTACGTAAAATTGTCAAACGCTCGCTGAATCAAACTGACGGCCCGGACTCGCTTGCGTTAAGCAGTACCATAGTACCATGAAGTCGCTGTTTGCGCGAAACATGCCGCGGCGTCATAAACATTTCTCTGCCCGGCGGGGTGGCATGGTTAAGCCTCCGCAGGCGCGATACAATAGACAGCGATAGCACTGAACGCAGACGCCCGATGGTGACCGCCTTGATGACGAATAAAAAACCGAATATCATCCTCCTCGTGCTGGACACCCACCGCGTAGAGCGGATGTCCATGTACGGGTACGCGAAGGACACAACGCCGGAGCTGGGCCGGTTCGCCGAGGAGGCAACGGTTTTCGACTGGGCGATCTCACCCGCCGCCTGGACAGTCCCCTCACATGCCTCCATGTTCACCGGCCTGTATCCGAGCGTCCACCAGACCACCCAATCTTTCCACGCGCTGCCTGAGAATATCCCGACACTGGCCGAAATCCTCGGTGGGTCGGGCTATGAGACGGTCGCCTTCTGCAACAACCCGCTGGTTGGCGTGCTCGACAACGGCTTCCGGCGCGGTTTCAACCGCTTCTACAACTACAGCGGCACCCTGCCCGACATCCCTGACATCGGCGAGCAGACAGCCTCGGCGCGAATGAAGCGGCAGCTCAACGGGGCGCTCCAGAAGATCACGGGGCCCATCGAGCGGCAGTTTGGTCGCTCCCCGCTGCTGCTCAAGCTGGCGACCATGCCGCTGTTCGTGCCGCTGTGGTCGCGGACGTTCAACTTCAAGGGCAACACCCAGCGCTCGCTTGACCACATGAGCGATTACGTGCGCTACCACTTCAGCACGCACGCCGATACGCCGCTGTTCATGTTCGTCAACATGATGGAAACGCACCTGCCCTATACGCCGCCCCGCAGCGTGCTGGACAGGTGGGTGCCGTACTACAGCAAGGACCGCGAGGCACGGGCCTTCGTCAACCGCTTCAACATCGAGAGCTACCGCTGGATGGCCCCCATGCTGGAGCCGTTCACCGACTTCCAGCAGCAGGTCCTCAGCGACATGTACGACGCCGAGGTTGCTTACCAGGACCGCCAGCTCCAGAAGCTGCTGCGGGCGCTCAAGCGCTCGGGGCAGCTGGATAACACGATGGTCATCGTCGTCTCCGACCACGGCGAGAGCATCGGCGAGCACGACTTCATGGGGCACGGCTTCGTGGTGTACAACGAGCTGGTACACGTGCCGATGTTCATCCGCTATCCGGATGGCTTCCCCGCCGGGCAGCGCGTCGAGCATGAGGTCTCCACCCGGCGCATCTTCCACACGGCGCTTGAGGCAGCCGGCATCCGCCGGTCGGTTTACGGCGAGAGCACCGATGCGCTGACACTGTCGCGCAGCGTGGCGGGCTTCGACGCCGAGCCCGAGGAAGAGACAGTGGTCGCCGAGGGCTTCCCGCCGCTCAATTTCATCAACGTGATGGAGATGACCCACCCCGAGGCGGTCGAGCAGTTCCGCCTGCGCAAGACGCGCCGGGCGCTGTACCAGAATGGGCGTAAGCTCATGACCATTGGCGATCAGCCCGACGAGTTCTTCGACACGCGCCTCGACCCGGCGGAGACGAACAACCTGCTCGACAGGCCGTTTGGGTACGAAAACGACATTATCAACATGCAGCACGCCCTCGACGACTGGCTTGTGCTGGCGGCGGCTCACCGTGACGGTGTCGCGCCGGCAGGCGAGATCGACTACAGCGACAACCCCGAGCTGCTCGAGCGTTTGCGCGGATTGGGCTACATCGAATAGAATCGCCCGCGCGAGGATGAAGCGAGCCGGGCAAGACGCGCACAAAGAACCCCATACGCGAGCGGTCCCTCGCAGGCCGCTCGCCTTTTAGTTGAAGAAACGCGCGAGGTAAACGAGTATGTGGCAAGAATTACTGACTTGCATGGGCCAGCGCCGGGTTGCCGTGTGCATCCCGTGGGGCGGTGAGGCCGTCCCGCTGATCTACTGGTACGGCATTCTGGCGGCGGTCGGTATCGCGGTCGGGGCCTTCTACGCCAGCAAGCACGTCGAGCGCGAGGGCGAAGACCCGGACACGATCTGGGATGCCCTGCTGTGGCTGCTGATCCCCGCGCTGATCGGCGCGCGCCTGTGGTACGTGCTGCAGGCCGTGATCGGCGGGAGCGACGCCTTCTCGCTCTCCCGCCCGCTTGAGATCATCAACCCGCGCCAGGGCGGCATGAACATCTTCGGCGGCGCGATCTTCGGTGTCATCGCGCTGATCTTCTACGTCCGGGCGAAGAAGGTCAACGGCTGGCTGCTGGCAGATGCGGCGCTGATGGGCCTGCTCGTCGGGCAGGGCATCGGGCGGTTCGGCAACTTCATCAACATCGAGCTGTACGGCGGGCCGACCGGCTCGGACTGGTTCGGCATGATCGTGCCGCAGGCTTACCGGCTGTCACAGTTCCAGAGCCTGCCCGCCGACACGCGTTTCCACCCGACGATGCTGTACGAGGCGGCCTGGCTGTTCCTGAGCTTCGGCGTGCTCTATTTCCTGTTCCGCCGCTACCAGGAGCGCTTCATCCACGGCGTGCTCACCGGTGCATATTTCATCCTGGCGGGCGTTGGCCGCTTCGTGATGGAGTTCTGGCGGCCTGACCAGCCGGGCGTGATTATGGACAGCGGTGCGGTGTTCAGCTACTCGCGGATGCTCTCCCTGCTGTACATCGCCGTGGGCATCGTCATTATGCTGGACCGCCTCGGCTACATGCGCATCCCGTTCATCGAGCGCCCGCCGACGATGAAGAAGCGCATGCGCCAGTATGAGGAGCTCCAGCGCCAGAAGGCCCGCGAAGCCCTGCGCCGGGAGCGCGAGCAGGCCCGCGAGGCGCGCCGCCAGGAGCGCCGTCGCCGCGCGGGTGAGGCTAACGGCACGGCGACGATGGCCGAGCCCTCACCCCCGCAGATGGAGGTCGAGGAGTAGCCGGCCACTCCCAACTCAGGCCAGCTATGCAATCCGCGCAGGGTGCTGCCCCGCGCGGATTGTTCTTTATCTCACCAAACCATTGTATACTGGGGAGGAACGAGTGTCCCTCTTTTACAGCCCGCTCGCAGGAGAGAACCCCATGACTGATGACTTAAGGCAGCGGCTGCGCATCGCAGACAGCCAGCTCGCCGCGATCAACGAGGTGCTCCTCGACCCCGACAGCGAGGTGATCAATGCGCTGCTGGAGGTCGTCGCGAAGTACGGTACGCCGGAGGAGATCAATGCACGGGCACGCGAGGCTCGCAAGCTCGACAACCTGATGGCCCGGCTGCGCGAGATGGATTCGCCGTACCTTGCCGACGTCGAGTGGCTCATCGAGCAGCGCGACACAGGCGCGTTCATCACCGTCGACGAGTACCGGAGCAAGGTCCTTGGCGATCGGCTGGCGGCGATGTCATTTCGCGAGGACTGCCCCGTGACGCTGGAGATCAGCGCCGCGCAGTATTTCCCCTGGCTGCGCGCGGAGGCGGAAAAGGCCATCGCGGAGCGCGAGCTCATGCCGGGGCGCTTCATCCGCGTGCGCAAGATGAAGGAGCAGGAGGCCGACAACGGCGACACGGTCGCGTTCGCCGCTGCCATGCAGGTGATGGGCGCGAGCTACGTCGAGACGCTGGATACCAAAGGCACCGACGGCTCGAACGTCCACCTCGGCGGCCCGGCGACCATCACCGGGTATTTCGGCGGCGTCGGCGAGCCGAACGACTACCCGCTCAAGTGGGCGGATGAATTCCTGTACTACTACACCGAGTATGGCATCACGCAGGTGCTCAACATCAACCCCGGCACCGTGTTTGTGGGCTACATGCTGTACAAGCTCGGCATCGACAACGAGTTCAAGATCTCCGTGTTCATGGGCAACGACAACCCCTATGCGGCGCTGTGGACTCTGATCGGTGCCAAGCTGTTCGCGCGGGAGGACGGCACCAGCCCGCTGATCGGCTTCAACTGGAGCAACTCGGTCAACAACGCCACGCTTGAGATCACCGCGCAGTTCCGCAAGACGCTGGGCTTCGAGGACGTGGTGCGCTTCGAGCACCACATCACCGAGACGTGGCGCAGTATCGTGCGGCAGCCGTATAACCGCCGCGATGAGCTGATGGAGCTTGCCGACGGCGTGCGCAATATCTCCGCCAAGCACGAGGGCGGCGACCCGGAGGTCGAGATGCGGCTGGAGGCGGAGGGGCGGCACACCTCCGACATCCTCGACTACTTCCGCGACAAGGCCGAGATCGTCGAGTCCGGCGATATGGATAACCTGCTGTTCAACTATCTTGAGAAGCACAACGCCCTGAACCGCACCGCTCAGGCGCTCACGGAGTGCGGGCTGGCCTTCATCGCCGCGCCGGCTCTCCACCACCGTTAGACTCACCTGTCATACTCTGGCAGCGGGCGAGGATTCACTCTCGCCCGCTGCCGCTCACGGGCGGGCCACGGCGAAATTCAAGCCCACAGCCGGCAAGAATCGCTGTAGAATGGGTGTAAGCAGCGTTCCTCGCTCGATTCGCCCAGCGTCCCAACTCACGCTCCCCAAGAACTGCTGTAACGACCGCGCTCGTGGCAAAGGAGTCCACAGATGCCGGAGCAGACACGTTCCTGCCCCTACTGCGGCGAGACGATCAAGGCCGTGGCGCGGAAGTGCCGCTTCTGCGGCGAGTGGCTCGTGGACGAGGGGCGTTCCGGTGCGGGTGACGACATCTCGGTGGGCGACTTCGACAGAGTCACCGGCGCGGCGATTGGCCGCCGGGCGCAGTCACTTGTGGCGAGCGGCATCGACGGCGACGTGATCCAGGCGCAGGGCAACGTCTCGATCCAGCACGGCAAGGCGCTGCGAGATGAGCAGTACGAGCTTGCTGTGAACTGGGATGGGCAGCGCAACATGCGCGGCTTTGACCTCTCGGGGCGCGACCTCAGCGAGGTGGAGCTGGCACACGCCGATCTGCGCGGGGCTAACCTGCGGGGAGCGAACCTGCGAGACGCCGACCTGCGCTACTGCAACCTGAACGGCGCCGATCTCAGCGAGGCCAACCTGGAGTGGGCCAAACTTGAGGCGGCTGACCTGGAGGGGGCCAACCTGAGCAGGGCGTTCGTCGAGAATGCGGACCTGCATGTTGCCAACCTCGCTGAAGCGGTCCTCGACGACGCCAACCTCACGGGGGTGAACGCCGAGGGCTGCGTTTTCGGCTCGGCCAGCCTGCGGCGGGCGACGATGTTCAGCGCCGCGCTCAAGGAAGCCTATTTTGTGGCTGCGGACCTGCGCAAGGCAAGCCTGGCTGGCGCGCAGATGGAGCGGGCGGACCTGACCGACATAAGAGGTATGAACGCCAACTTCACGTCTGCGGGGCTGTACCGGGCGAAGTTCAAGGGCGCCAATCTGCAGCACGCCGACTTCACCTACGTGCGCGCCCAGGAGGCCGATTTCCGGGCGGCCAGCCTGCAGCAGGTGGACTTCACCGCTGCCGACCTGACAGGCGCCGTGATCAGCGCGAAGCAACTGGCGAGCGTGGCGTCGCTGCGCTACGCGACGCTGCCTGACGGCAGGAAATCAACGTGAGCGATCAGACAAGGAGAGCAGAGATGACTGACGAGCCAGACGACCGTGTGGGGGGTGACAAGGTAGGCGGCGACAAGATCACGGTTGGCGATATCAGCGGCAGTTCTGGCGTGGCGATTGGCCGGGAGGCACGTGCCACCGTAACGCAGGGCGGCGCGACGCCGCGCGAGGACCTGTTTCAGGACATCTACCGGCGGCTCGACGAGCTGGCGAAGCCCGAACCCCAGAAAGTTGAGGACGCCAAAGAGCTGGTCCGCGAAATCCAGCAGGAGACGGAAAAGGAAGAAGAGGCCGACGAGAGCGTGCTGGCGAGGAAGTTCCGGATGCTCGCCATGATGGGCCCGGACATCCTCGACGTGGTGACTGCTACTTTGGTCAGCCCCGTTGCCGGCATTTCCATGGTCGTGAAGAAGGTCGCGGCGAAGGCACGCGAGGAGGCGGGTCTGTCGGCGGCTTGACAGCCTGACCTTGGCCTAACTGGGGGAACGCACCGGTGCGTTCCCCCTTCGCTTTCTCGACCCTGGCTAATACCGCATGATGGCGGCGATGCTGTCGCCGTCGGGCATCTCCTCCGGTTCGACGACGTACACCGTCCCGCTGTTGGCGAGGGTCTGCGTCGCCGCGTAATCGAGCAGGTCGTGATTCTCAGGCGTGGAGCCGTCGTCCACGTGGACAAGCCCTGACTCGGGGTCAAACGTGCCCCAGGTGCGCTGGCCGGTCGCCACCCACAGCGTGCCTACCCGCTGAAAGGCCGCCGCTGGCACGATCTCCGCAAGGTCGCTGGTGGCCTGCCCGCGCGGCTTGAGGATCTGGTAATCGTCGCGGGCCTTGTTCATCGCCTGCTCAAAGCGCGGCCCGACGATCTCCCACGCCTTCTGGTGCAGCACGTCGTTGGACAACTGCTCGGGGCTGCCCGTGATGGTTTCGTCGAGCAGGTGGCGGTAGTTGTTGGCCTCCCGGTACAGCGCGTTGGTGTGCTCCACACCCGCCGTCACCAGCGGCGCCTCGTCGTCCCCGATGATCTGGCGGACGGCGTCGTCGATGAGCTGGAAGAACTCAACCACACGCTGATCCTTATCCTCTTCGACCCCGTAGGCCGACGAGAATGTGGATCGCTCGCCCCCGCCTGTACTCTGCGACGCGGCGCTGCTCTGTGCGTGCCCGGATTCCCGGCTGACGGATGTGAAGCGCGTCTGCCGCCAGCCGCCGACGCCCTGCATGCGCAGCATGGTGGGCAGGTTCTCGGGTACGTCGCTGGGCAGGTTCAGCTCCTGCACGCTGAAGCGCGAGCCGCGCAGCAGGCGGACCTCGTTCTGGGAAAGCGTCAGCACGTAGAAGCGTCCATCGCCGGTAAGCAGCCGCAGCAGCGGCTTCAGGTAAAACTTGTCGCTGATGGTCGCCGACTCGTTGAACGGCACGGGCAGCCGGTAAACGTCCGTGCGCTCCGGCGAGATGAACACCGCGAGCCCGTCACTCTGGTACAGCCAGTACTGGTGATCAGGCACCAGCTTCGACGCATCCTCCAGCAGCGCGTTAATACGGTCCGTCTCGTAGCCGCGCCCCTCCAGCTCCTGAGCAACCCGCTGGAGCTGGTTCTTCATCCGGATCGGGTTCTGCTGGGTGGCGTCGCCGGCCTTTTGCATCGGCAGGTAGATGGAGATGAGGTCATCGCCTCGCGTGGTGGCCAGCCGGTCGATGTCCTGGCGGGTGATTCTGTCGATCATGCCTGTTCCCTCTCTGTCATCGCGTTCGTTCCAGCCCCGGTCACCTGTGATCTGACCTTACCAGAGCGATTCGCGAGCAACAAGCGTGGTGAGGGTTACAGGTAGGACAGGCGCTCGACGCGGCGAACGGAGGCAGCCAGGGCAGCCAGCCCCACCCCGATCTGTGCGGCGGCGATGAGCAGCACCCACAGCACCGTGGCGACCGCGCCGCCGAACACCAGCGTGGCGGGGCCTGCAGCGCTCAGCGGGGCGAACCACAGGGGAGTGGCAGGCAGCGCGGTCAGCGGCAGGGCGAGCAGCGACAGCATGCCGCTGACGACCTGCCCCGCGACGTAGCTGACGGCCCACAGCCCGACGCGAATCCCGGCGGCGAGGGTCAGGCTGGACGCCCGCGTGCGCGAGAGGGAAGAGGCGAGCATCCCGATGGCGGAGAACATGAACGCACTCAGTGCCGGTTCCACGAGCGTATAGGCGAGCAGCACCACAAGCGCAAACACAACACCAGCCCCCGCGATGGCGATCCCGACGACCTCGCCCCCAGGCGACGCGATGGGCGGCACGGCGCCGGATGCGCCAATCGACTCATCCGTGAGGATGACCGCCACCAGGAGGATCAGGAAGCCCACGATAGCCACCGCGCGCACGACGGCGACGGCGAGCAGCGGCAGCCGGAACTGCCGGAAGGCCGCACCGAACTTCGCCAGCACGATCTCGCGGGCGGGCACAGGTGTGAGCCGCAGCACGTCGAGTGTGGCAGCCTCGACCTCGGCGCTTACGGTGGTGGCAGCCAGCACCGTCGCGAGCAGACCCGTGAGCCAGCGGACGATCTCGGCACCAACGAGCAGGCCGATCAGTGTGGTCGTGACGGCGACGAGCACGTCCTCGGGGATGTTTGGCGGGAAGCTGGTGCCGAGCAGGGTGGTACCGCCGCAGGCACACGCACAGCCCAGCACGACGAGCAGTACCAGCGGCAGGCAGCCCTGCCGCATGCCTCGCCAGAAGCGAGCGTACGACCAGCCCCGGACCTCGTGGCGGTAGACGGGGTGCTCCTGCTGCCCGGCGATGAACTTCCAGGTTTCGGCGATGAACGATCTCACAGGCGGGCCAGCGTTCCATAGGCCGGGCAATCCCGGCGGGAGCAGTTCGGGCGTATTGTACTCCGGGAGGCGCTGGCAGCCTACCGGCCTTCGATCTCGCCGCTCTCGCGCAGCATCTCCTTCGCCTGCCGCAGCACGTTCTTCGCGCCCTCGTAGGCAACCAGGTCAATCGCCTCGTCGATAGGCACCCACCTGACCTCCGCCATCTCGCGGTCGCGCTCGTTCTCGCTCTCGCCTTCGTAGGCCATCAGGAAGTAGTAGACCGATTTGAACACGCGCACGCCGCGGGCGGTGTAAATGTACTTCTCAGGCTCGCCGATGGGACCGATGAGGCGCGGCTTGACGCCCGTCTCCTCCTCGACCTCGCGCAGGGCGGCTTCGGCGTGCTCCTCACTCTTACGCACCAGACCCTTGGGCAGCACCCACTTCTTGTAGCTCGCATCCTTGCCGACGATGACTTCCACGCCGTGCTCGCCCTGGCGGTAGACGACGCCGCCCGCCGACGTCTCAGGTCTGGATTTCACGAGCCCTGCTCGCCTTTCCCGTCCACCGTGTAGTGGATGAACTGGGCGACGATCTTGCCGTCGCGAATCACGAAGCCATCGACGCCATCCCGCACGACGCCCTCCGGCGAGGTGCCGGTCCACCCCAGGTAGGCGTACTCGCCCTCCACCTGCTTGTCTACGTACTCAAACGTCGCGCCGGGCAGGAAGCGTTCGAGGTTGCTGGCGGTCTGCCGCACGCCGTCGTGCCCCGTGAAGATGCCGAGGCGCGTCATCATGACGATGTTCTCGGCGTAGTTCTCCCGGATGTCCTCCTCGACGCGGCCCTCTTTGCGCTTCTGTAGATGGTCCTCGAATACCTCGCGCGTGGTGCGAGCTTGCCGTCCTATCATATAACCACTCCCGAACAGGCTGTCTCAGCGGCTTACCATGCGGCTGCCCGGCAAGGGGGCTGCTTACTTCTAGCATAGGGTCAAACTCTAAAAAAATCCTATCGACCGGCTAAACAAATCCCAAAATAAGCGCCCTCGACCTGCACACCCGTGCGCGCAGGTTTAAAACGCGGCCTATGCGCGGTATACTTGGTTTACAGCTTAAAGAAACAGGGGAGCCTGAGCGTATCAGGCTGAGAGGATGCCCTTCCGCCGCCGGCGGCGCTCGCATCGACCCTCTGACCTGATCCGGATAATACCGGCGTAGGGAGTGTGATTTTGGTGCGCCGCCAACCGCTCCCGCCGGGGGCGGTTTTTTGATTGGAAGGTGACATGCAGCGTGCTGTGATTCTCGCCAATGGAGAGCTCGGCGACGCCGAGCTGCTCCGCAGGCGGCTGGATACCCTGCTGCCCGGCGCCGCGATCATCGCGGCGAACGGCGGCAGCCATCGCGCCGGGCCGCTTGGCCTCAAGCTGGACCTGGTCATCGGCGACCTCGACTCCATCGACCCGGCGCTGCGTGATGCGCTCTCAGCGGCGTCGGTCGAGATGCGGCGCGCCCCCGCCCGCAAGAACGAGACAGACCTGGAGCTGGCGCTGCTGTACGCCGTGGAGCAGGGCGCGCAGAACATCGTGGTGGTGGGGGCGCTCGGCGGGCGGCTCGACATGACGCTGGCGAACATCCTGCTGCTCATGCACCCGCGCCTGCGCGACGTGCATGTCGAACTGTGGACGGCAACCCAGACGGCGTGGCTCATCCGGCCCCCCGGAGGCGACATCCCCGGCAAGCCCGGCGATACGCTGAGCCTGATCCCCGTCGGGGGCCATGCGCAGGGCGTGACGACCGTCAATCTGGAGTATCCGCTTGCCGGCGAGGTCCTGGAGCACGGCCCGGCGCGGGGGGTCAGCAACGTACTGGCCGCCGGTGGCGCGCGTGTCGAGCTGCGGGAGGGCACGCTGCTGGCCATCCACACCACGGGGCGCGCCTGAGCCGGCTGGCAGAAAGGAATGGAGGAAGAAGACATGGCTGTAGACGAGAAGCGAACGGTGAACGTCGCCGTGCAGGTGCTCCCGCTGGTGGAGGACGTGTTCGGCGTGGTGGACAAGGCGATTGAGGCCATCGACCGCAGCGGCGTGAAGTACGAGGTCGGGCCGATGGAGACGGTGATGGAGGGCCAGCTCGACGAGCTGCTGGAGGTCGCCAAGCAAGCCCACCTGGCCTGCCTCGAAGCGGGCGCGGGCCAGGTGATGACGATCATCAAGATCGGGGACAACACCTGCGGCACGACCATCGAGGAGAAGGTGGGTAAGTACCGGCAGGCGGGTGTGGAACGCGGCGATGGCTGACGCTGGTGCCGCGCGGGAGCCAGCGCGCCCGCGAGCGCGCTGGCTGCGCGAGATTTACCCGCCCGTCGTGCTGATCGGCGCGCTGGTGCTGCTGTGGGCGTTCGTGGCGACAGGTCTCTCGGCCTTCATCCTGCCTTCGCCGGGGCAGGTCGTCGAGGCGGCGCTGCGCACACGCGCCACACTGGGCACTGCCATCCTCGCCACCATGACGGAGACGGCGATCGGGCTGGCGATTGCGCTGGTGCTGGGCGTCGTGATCGCGGCCGCGGTGGACCTGTCGTCGTTTATGCGCCGGGCGCTGTACCCGCTGCTCGTCGCCTCGCAGACCGTGCAGATCCTGGCCATTGCCCCGCTGCTGATCATCTGGTTCGGCTTCGGGATGCTGCCCAAGGTGCTGATCGTGGTGCTGGTGTCGTTTTTCCCGCTGGCGGTCAGCATGGCGGATGGGCTGGCCTCGACCGACCCCGACCTGATCGCGCTGCTGCGCTCGATGGGTGCAACGCGCGGGCAGATCTGGCGCATGGCCCGGCTGCCCGCCGCCATGCCCGCCTTTTTTTCGGGGCTGCGAGTGGCGGTGACGTACAGCGTGGTCGGGGCGACCATCGGCGAGTGGGTGGGCGGCTCGACCGGGCTGGGGCTGTACCTGCTGCGTTCTAAGAACGCGCTGCAGACCGACCAGGTCTTCGCGGCGATGCTGATCACCACGCTGCTGAGCATCGGCCTGTTCGGGCTGGTGTGGCTCATCGAACGGGCTTCGCTGCCCTGGTACTACTCCGAGCAGCGCACCGAGCAGTGGGAGGAAACGGGGATTTTTTAGCGGATGGCATATGGCTCGCGCCCTGCGGGCGCTCTATGGCGGATGGCCGGGCAGCTATACGCCATAAGCTATAAGCCATATGCCATTCGCCTCCAGCGAAAGGAACGGTAATGGACGAGCGTGTATCGGTATTCGACGAGAATGTTGAGGAATACGACCGCTGGTACGACGAGAACAAGCGTCTCCACCAGGCGGAGCTTCAGGCTGTCGGGCGCTTCATCCCCGAGGAGGGGCGCGGGCTGGAGATCGGCGTGGGCACGGGGCGCTTCGCCGGGCCGCTGGGCGTCGACGTGGGCATCGACCCCTCGGAGAACATGCTGGCGCTGGCCCGCGAGCGTGGCGTCAACGTCGAGCGGGGTGCCGGCGAAGACCTGCCCTTCGAGGACGAGTCGTTTGACTACGTGCTGATGGTCGCGGTCGATCCGTTTCTCGAAGACCTGGAGGCCGTGCTGCGCGAGGCGAAACGGGTACTCAGGGAGCGCGGCACCATCATCGTAGGCATGATCGACCGCAGCAGCCGCTTCGGCAGCCTGCTCGACGCGGGCAAAGACGAGGATAAGTTCTTCCACAAGGCCGCGTTCCGTACGGCGGAGGAAGTCATCGGCAAGCTGCGCAGCGTCGGGTTCGACACCGTCCGCAGCGCGCAGACCCTGCTGGCAAACGAGGTGCTGCCGCTGGTCGAGCGTGAGGGCAGCGGCTTCTCACCGGAAAACGACGCCTACGAGATCCGCGAGGGCTACGGCGAAGGCGGTTTCGTCGTGCTGAGCGCGCAGAAGAAGGTCAAGGGGCTGGCAGGGTAACGCCAGCCTTCAGTCAGAAGGAGAGTGCGAGCATCATGAGGGTGAAGATGCTTAACCGGGCGCGCCTGCTAGCGGCGCTGGCGATTATCGCAGTGCTGATAGCGGCCTGCACCGGGCAGGAAGCGGAAGGGACGTCCGCCGGCGGCGAGCAGACGGGGCCGGTGGACGTGCGGCTGATGCTGGACTGGGTGCCCAACACCAACCACACCGGCCTGTTCGTAGCGCAGCAGGAGGGCTACTTCGAAGAAGCCGGTCTGAACGTCGAGATCGTGCAGCCGGGCGAGGTCTTCGCCGAGCAGGCAGTGAGTGCCGGCGCGGCAGACTTCGGCGTGAGCTTCCAGGAGCAGGTGACGCTGTCCCACGCGGGTGGCGACTCGAACATCGTCTCGATTGCCGCCATCATCCAGCACAACACGTCGGGCTTTGCGGCCCGCGCCGGCACGGGCGTTGACTCGCCCGCCGACTGGGAGGGGCTGACCTACGGCTCGACGGGCAGCCCGTTCGAGGAGCCCTCGCTGCGCGAGCTCATGGCCTGCGACGGCGGCGACTACGCCCAGCTTGAGATCGTGAACACCGGCTTTGCCGACCCGCTGGCGCTGATACAGCAGGAGCAGATCGACGTGGCGTGGATCTTCTACGCCTGGCAGGGCATCCAGGCCCAGCAGCAGGGTGTCGAGCTCGAACTCGTGATGATGGACGAGTGGTTCGACTGCATCCCCGACTACTACACGCCGCTGCTGATCACCAGCCAGCAGATGATCGACGAGCGGCCCGAAGTCGTGCGGGCCTTCGTCGAGGCGGTGGCGCGCGGCTACGAGTTCACCATCGATAACCCGGATGAGGCGGCTGCCATCCTGCTCGACGCCGTGCCCGAGCTGGGCGAGGAGCTGGTCCGCGAGAGCCAGGCGTGGCTGTCGCCGCGCTACGCGGAAGATGCGCCCCAGTGGGGCCACCAGACGCTGGAGCGCTGGGAGGCGTACTCGAACTGGATGGCTTCCGAGGGCATCATCGAGGAGCCTATCGACGCCGAGGCTGCTTTTACCACCGAATTCCTGCCTGAGCGGTAGGGGAGATATGTCTTTCAATTTCACGAGTGCTGCAGTACTAAACTTGCGACCCCCTCTGGGGCTGGGCGCAAAGCGCCCAGCCCCATCTCTCCCTGAAAGAGGGCGAGGGCGTCACGCCCCCAGTCGCCTGGCTGGGTGTGACAAAACTGATTTCCCCGCGGGGGTGCGAATATCACCCGTTCTCCCCCTCTCCGTGGCACGGAGAGGGGGCCGGGGGGTGAGGTCAAACCCATGACCACACCCAAAATCGAGTTTCGCAACGTCAGCAAGACGTTTCACGGTGAGGGGCGCAGCGTCAAGGCACTGGAGGACGTCTCGCTGACGGTGATGCCCGGCGAGTTCGTAACGCTCATCGGGCCGTCGGGCAGTGGCAAGAGCACGCTGTTCAACCTGCTCGTCGGGCTGCTCGACCCCGACACCGGCGAGGTATGCATCGAGGGCGACGAGTGCGAAGACCGCATCGGGCGGGTGGCCTACATGCCCCAGCGCGACCTGCTCATGCCCTGGCGCTCGGTGCTGGATAACGTCATCGTGCCGCTGGAGCTGCACGGTATGCCCCGCTCCGAGGCCCGCCAGCGCGCCCGCGAGCTTCTGCCGATGTTCGGGCTGGAGGATTTCGAGGATGCCTACCCCTCGGCGCTCTCCGGCGGGATGCGCCAGCGCGCCGCGCTGCTGCGCACGATGCTCACCGAGCGCGACATCCTGCTGCTGGACGAGCCGTTCGGCGCGCTCGACGCGCTGACACGCCGCGAGCTTGAGGACTGGCTGCTCGGCATCTGGGAGCAGTTCAGGCAGACGGTCCTGTTCGTCACACACGACGTAGAAGAGGCGCTGTACCTCGCCGACCGGGTGATCGTGCTGACCGCGCGGCCCGGACGTGTCAAGATGGTACTCGACGTGGACCTGCCGCGCCCGCGCCGCCACAAGATGATCGCCGACCCCGCCTTCGCGCGGCAGGTTGCCGAGCTGCTGGAGGCGCTGGGGGTGGACGTCGACTGAGCGCCCGGCGGGGCGTGCGTTCTGGGAAGGGATGAGACTATGGAGCGCGAGGCTGCGCCCGCGAAGCGGCTCCTGTTGTTTTTCCTGCTGATCTACGTGCTGTCGGTTCCATTCTGGGTGTGGGGCGAAGCGCCGCTGCCGCTGCCGGTTAACCTCCCCGCGAGCGCGCTCTCGTTCGTGACCCCGCTGCTTGCAGCTATGCTTCTCACGTATTGGCGAGGTGGGCTAACAGGCGTCAGGGCACTGCTGGGGCGGGCCTTTGACTTCCGGAGGATCAAAAACCCGGTCTGGCTGGTACCTGCGCTGCTGCTCATCCCATCCATCTACTTTGCGGCCTACCTGCTCATGCGCCTCGCGCAGCGCGAGCTGCCTGTTCCCGACGTCCCGCTGCTCATGGCGCCGGTCTTCTTTCTCGGGTACTTCGTCACCGCGGTGTGCGAAGAGCTGGGTTGGATGGGGTACGCCGTGGACCCCTTGCAGGAACGCTGGGGCGCGTTGAGGGCGGCCCTCCTGCTCGGGATCGTGTGGGAGCTGTGGCACCTTATCCCGCACCTGCAGCAGGGGCTCACCGCCGGCTGGATCGCCTGGCAGAGCCTCTATTCCATCGCCCTGCGGGTGCTCATCGTGTGGGTCTACAACAACACCGGGCGGAGCGTCTTCGCCGCTGTTCTGGTCCACACCATGGACAATGTGAGCTGGTCGCTGTTCCCGAATTTCGGCTCGCACTACGATCCGTTGTTCACGGCGGTCGTCGCCTGGGCCACGACTGCCGCGGTCATCCTGCTGTGGGGCGCGCAGACGCTGGCACGGTTCCGGTACGGCAGGTTGCAGGCCAACCATTGATGCCGGTAAGTGGGGCCTACTTGTCCGCCCTCTGGAGCTTGTCGAGCAGCCACTCGTTGATGGCCTGCCGGGCGGCGGGGAGCATCTGCATGGCGGGCCAGTTGCCGACAAACGTCGAGGGGTGCTCGGCGCGGAGCAGCGTGAGAAAGGGGTTGTGATCTGCGAGCTTGCCAGCCACCGGCACCTCGGGCCAGTAGCGGTCCAGCTCCGGCCCATAGTGGCGCAGCCTGGCGCGCAGCTCGGGCCGCAGCCGCTTGTAAAGCCGTTCGTCTACAGGTGTGGCGCGCGCGCCCTTGTAAACGCGGATGACCAGAGCTTCGAGGGCGTCCCACCGCTCGACGAAACGCGCGATCTTGCGGTCGCCCACCTGCCGGACGAGCATTGCCGTGACAGGGTTCACTGCAGCGCCACCGCGTCGAAGGCCACCACGACGCCGTCCTCGACGGTATACGTGATCTCGATGGGGTTGCAGCACACTTCGCAGTCCTCGACGTAGGACTGCACCGGCACGGAGGTATCCAGCAGCATCGAGATCGGCTCCCAGCAGTACGGGCAGGTGAAGAACACTTCTTTCTCGTCCATGCGGGTTTGCTCCTGCGGTTTGGGGTACGGGGGCGCCGCCCGTGCAGTGGACAGCACCGGGATCAACCGTCACAATCGATTCTACCAGATAGCCAAGTCACTTTGTTGGAGCAAACCGGATTTATGAGCGAGCCGATCACTGTGATCAAGAATGACCACACCGGGGAAGAGGTGTGGCGCTATGACGGCGTCGTCGTGGAGCGCGCCCCGTCATACGTCGTGCTGGACGCGCACTTCGACCGGGAAGACATGGACCTGGGGTACGTCACCTTCCGGCGCAACGACCGCTTCCGCGAGACGTTCTATGCAGACCGCTGGTACAGCGTCTTCGAGATCTACGACGTAGAGGACGGCGATCTGAAGGGCTGGTACTGCAATTTCTCACACCCGGCGGTGATCGAAAACGGGCGTGTCAGCGCCGACGACCTCGCACTCGACCTGTTCGTCTACCCCGACGGGCACACGCTGGTGCTCGACGAAGACGAGTTTGAAGAGCTGGGCCTCAGCGATCCTGTGCGTGCGGCGGTGCTGGCTGCGCTTGAGGAGCTTCAGGCGCGTGTGGCGGCGAAGCAGCCGCCGTTTGAGCAGATCGGCTAGGGGCACCTGCCGCGCGGCGGCGGTCAAACCACAGCGCGAAGACCGCCAGCGTCGTCGAGATGGCGATGAAGGTCGCCGCCACTCGGAACGCCCCCGCCACACCCATGACGAGCGCTTCCGGCGGTGCGGCAGTCACATCTGCGCCCTGCACAAAGCCCGGATGCGTCGCGGCGAGCGTCGCGAAGACGACCCCCGCCAGCGGCAGGCCGGTCGTCTGGCCCAGCGTGCGCGAGAGCGCCAGCAGGCCCGACGCCACGCCGAGACGGTGGCGCGGCGCGCTGCCCATGATCGCGCTGTTGTTGGGCGAGTTGAACATCCCCACGCCGATGCCGACCGGCGCCATCCGCAGCACGAAGCCCAGCGCGTCTGTCTCGACGGTGAGCGTGCTCAGCGCCAGGCAGCCCAGCGCGATGATCACGAGCCCGATCAGGCTGATCACACGCGAGCCGAAGCGGTCTGACAGCGCCCCCGACGCCGGCGCCAGCAGCCCCATGCTGACCGGGAAGACGGCCATGAGCAGGCCGACCTGCTCGGTCGGGTAGCCTTTCACCAGCTCCAGAAAGAAGGGGATGATGAACTGCCCGCCGATCATGATGAACACCAGGAAGCCCATCACCAGATTGACGCCGAACAGCAGGTTCTTGAACAGCGAGAGGTCGATCATCGGCTCGCGAACGCGGCTCTCGACGATCAGGAAGGCTGCCAGACCGACCGCCGCGGCGACCAGCAGCCCGATGATCAGCGGCTCCTGGAAGCCCTGGTTCTGGGCCAGCGTCATGCCCAGCGCGTAGCTGCCCAGCGTCACGAAGAGAATGAACGCCCCGGCGACGTCGAAACGCCTGGCCGACTTCTCCGGGTTGAGTGCCGGCACCACCCGGTGCACGATCAGCGCGGCGAGGATGCCGAGCGGCACGTTAACCAGGAACACCGACCGCCACCCAACCGTGCCGATGAGGATGCCGCCCACCGTGGGGCCGAGCGCGATGCCGACCGACACGATGCCGCCCCCGATGCCGAGCGCCCGCCCCCGCTCGGAGGCGGGGAAAACCTCGGTGATGATGGCCGTGCCGAGCGCCGTCATCATCACCGCGCCGGTGCCCTGCAGCGCGCGGAAGCCGATCAGCCAGCCAACCGAGGGCGAGAGCCCGCACAGCAGCGAGCCGATGGTGAACAGCACCAGCCCGATGTTGTACAGCTTCTTCTTGCCGAGCATGTCGCCCAGCCGGGCCACGCTCAGCATCAGCGACGCGATGACCAGCAGGTAGCTCAAGACCACCCACTGCACCGTGGCGAAATCCGTGTCGAGCTGCTCGACGAGCGTGGGCAGTGAGATGTTGACGATGCTGGCGTCCAGCGTGGACATCAGCATGCCCATGCCGATGCCGAGCATGGCCCACCACTTGCGAGCGGAGAAGTCGGTGTCAGGTAGAGACATCTGACTAAGTGCAGGCTCCTCTTAGGCTATGTGTTCAAGCTCCAGGCCGGACCCGATTTCCCAGCGACCGCCTGTGGTCGCCCCCCTCCCGGCTAGCAGGGAAGAGGTGGCCGCTTTTCCCCTCCCTCCTGGCGGGGAGGGGAAGATGGTGCGCCAATGGCGCATCATCAGGGGTGGGGTTTCGACGCTGAATACTCCGTCAATACCGCGCTGCCCGGCGGTCGGCGCGGCGCATCCGCCAGCGCAGAAACATCACAATGCCGGTGACGGCGATGAGCAGCACCATCCACGGCAGGACGACGGCGAGCAGCGACGTGATCGCCGCGATGATGTCCTCAACCGTGCTCACGATGGGGTTGCCGACGCCGGCGGTCGTCGCGGTGACGGCGGGCCGCGCCATCGTCTTGGCCGCGTGCACGCCGCCGGCGGTCAGCAGGCCGAGCACGGCGGAGAACACCGGGCTGATGTCGGTGACGACGTGCGCGCTGGCGGCGAACAGGATCGCGCCCGCGACGGGCCGGATGATCGTGCTGATCACGTCGTTGACGGTATCGACGGCGGGGATCTTGTCGACGAAGATCTCGATCAGCGTCAGCACGGCCAGCACGCCGATGATCCACCAGCTCTCCATCACGTCGAAGGGCTCGCGCAGCTCGAACGCGCCAAGCCGGGCGCTGACCGAGACGATCAGCAGCGGCAGGTAGGCGTTCAGCCCGGCGCTGGCCGAAAGACCAAATGCGGAAAAAATGTCCATGCCCTGCTCCTCACTCCTCGTATCGAACGCGGCGCTAGGCCGGCGGGACGAAACCGTCCCACGTGCCGAACATCGCGTAGCGTAACGCGTCGATACCTCCAATCATGACCAGCGCGGCGGTCAGGCCGAGCAGCACCAGCGGCACGGCGTCGGCCAGGGTGCGGGCGCGGTTCTCTCGCCTGAGCAGTGTCGTCACGAACACCGTCATCACGGCTGCCAGGATGGTGACCACGCCCACCGCGCTCAGCAGGGCGAGCGGGTACAGCAAGACCGGAACCTCGCTGTAGACCATCGCGATCAGCGCCGCGCCGGTGCCGTACAGGGCCAGCAGCTCCCACCAGCGTCCGAGAACGGGCTCGTCCGTCGCGCCCGCCCACAGCGTGGCGTTGAGCACGGGCAGGATCAGCCCGCCCAGGGTGATACCGTTGAACATGCCGGTCGTCAGGCGCAGGAAGTTCGTCGGCTCGTACAGGCGCGGGATGCCCTCGCGCGGGATGAGGTGGGCGAAGGAGTTGGCCCCGTCGAAGCCCCACCAGGCCGTCATGCCGAGCATCACGACCATCAGCCCCAGCCGCGGGAAGCCGCCCGCCCGCCGCCGTCCGAACAGCAGGACCGGGCCCAGCAGCCCGACGAGCACGCCCAGGAACGTCCCTGAGCAGCGCGCGCAGAGCGGCACAGGCCGCCCGCCCGGCAGCGTAAACGACCGCGCCGCGATGCGGTGGCACACGGCGTAGCCGACCGCATCAGCCTTGCCGAGGATGCCCTCCGGCGTGAGCAGAACCCACACCGCGCCCACGGCCAGCAGCAAAAGCGCGGCCAGCCACGTCAGGCGGCTGCCCGGCGCGAACAGCCGTGCGGAGAGGGTTGTGGTGCCGCCCGCGCGGTCGGCGTCGGTCTTTGTCATACGGTGCGCCCGCCGGGTTCGACGGCCCCTGTCAGGTTCATGAGCCGATTATAGTGAGCCCTCACGCCCCGCGCTAAAAGGTAAACGTCTAATCACCTATACGCAGCAGAGCCGCGAGGGTCGCTCCCCGCGGCTCTGTAATCGTTGGCAGTGCTGGCGTTCCTAGTCGGCGGCGATGATCTCCGGCGCGTCGTCGTGCATTAAGCCCTCGAACGCTTCGCGGTCAACCGTCTCGTACTCGATCAACGCCTCCGCGAGCTTGACCATCTTGCTGCGGTGCTCGGTAAGGATGGATTTGGCGCGGTCGTAGCACTGGCTGATGATGCGCTTCATCTCTTCGTCGATGTCACGCGCGGTCTGCTCGCTGTAGTCCCGCATCTCGCCGAGGGAGCGCCCCAGGAATACCTGGCTGCTGTCCTCGCCGTAGACGCTCAGGCCCAGCCGCTCGCTCATGCCGTAGCGCGTGACCATCGCGCGGGCGATGCCCGTCGTGCGCTCGAGGTCGTTGCTGGCGCCCGTCGTGATCCGCCCGAAGGTCAGCTCTTCGGCGGCGCGCCCGCCCAGCAGCCCGGTGATCATGTCCTCAAGCTGGTCCTGCCCGAGCAGGCCGCTGTCCATACTCTCCGGGAGCGACATCGTGAAACCGCCCGCCTGCCCGCGCGGGATGATGGTGATCTTGTGGACCGGGTCGGAGTGCTCCAGGTGGTGCATCACGACGGCGTGCCCCGCCTCGTGGTA
>CAZDLX010000026.1:0-27969 GCA_964506005.1 uncultured Anaerolineae bacterium
GGAAAGCATGTCACAACACAAGTGTCGTGTCCTCAGCCTTGCAGGGGCAGGTGAGCAGCCGGTTTGAGACCAACCTACCAGCGCCACTCCAGTTGCTCCCCCTCCCTGCTAGCGGGGAGGGGGACGGGGGGTGGGGTCACACCCTCACCCAACCCCCAACTCGCCCAGCACTGCCGAAAGCTCGTCCAGCAGATGATCGGGCTCGCGTCCGTTCGTCTCCAGGTAGACGGTGTACGGCTCTGCGAGGCGAGCCTGCATATCCTGGCCGGGCGGCTGGTCCGTCATCACGACGACGGGCAGGTGTTCCCAGCCCGGCTGCGTGCGGAGCGCCGCCAGCAGACCGTAGCCATCCATGTCGGGCAGGTCGGGATCGAGGATCAGCAGGTCGGGGTGCTGCTCGTACAGCGCCTCCAGCCCGCCGAGGCCCGTCGGCATCGCGCGGACCCGGCACCCGTAAGCCTGCGCGAGCGTATCCGCTACCAATCCGGCGAATGCCTGGTCTGCGTCCACAAGCAGCACGTCCTGCAGGCTGAGCGGCGGCGGTGCGGCCAGCGCCGCGTCGAGCGCATCCAGCAGGTCCACCTCGATGACCGGCTTGGTCAGGTAGGCCGCCAGTTGAGCCGCCAGCGGGTGGGCGCGCGGTTCGTCGATGCTGCACACGATGATCGGGATGTGAGCCGTCTCAGGGGCGTACTTCAGCTCCTGCACGGCGGCCCAGCCGCTCTTGCCGGGCAGGTTGAGGTCGAGGATGACAGCCGCCGGCTCGATCTCCCGTACGTAGTCGAGGAGGTCCATGGCGCTGTCCACACCGACGACGCCGTAGCCGCCTTTTTCGAGATAGCGCGCGTACAGGTCCAGCACGCCCGGCTCGTCGTCTACGGCCAGCACGAGCGGGCAGTCCTCGCTGATGTGCGACGTCATGACGATCTCGCTCTCAGGCGAGCCGGGCGGGTAGAGCGGCACGGTGAAGCTGAACGTCGAGCCCTTGCCAACCTCGCTCTCAACCCAGATGCGCCCACCCATCATCTCGACGAACTCCTGCGAGATGGTCAGGCCCAGGCCGGTGCCGCCAACCTGCCGCGTGGTGGAGCCATCCACCTGGCTGAACGCCTGGAACAGCTTGCTCATGTCGGTGGGCGAGATGCCGATGCCGGTGTCCGCCACGTCGAACTGGACGCGCGGCGGCTCGCCGGTCTCGGGGTTGTACGGCTTGCGCCGCGCCCGGACCGTGATGCTGCCCTCCTGCGTGAACTTCGCCGCGTTCGAGGCCAGGTTGAGCAGCACCTGCCGCACGCGCATCGGGTCGCCGTAGATCTCGGGCAGCCCGTCCTCCACGTCGCGGATGATCTCGACCGGCCGGTCCTTGACGAGCCCGCGGCTGGTCGAGATGACCGTGTCGATGGTCTCCTCGGCGTCCATGTACTCCGGCTGGATCTCCATCTTGCCGGCTTCGATCTTCGAGAGGTCGAGGATGTTGTTGATCAGACCCAGCAGGTGCTGGCCGCTGTTGTAGATCGTGGTCAGGTCCTGCTCCTGAAGGTCGGTGAGCGGCCCGTCGATGCCCTTGAGGATGACGCGCGAGAACCCGATGATGGAGTTCAGCGGCGTGCGCAGCTCGTGGCTCATGTTGGCGAGGAACTGGCTCTTGAGCATGTCGAGCTCGCGGAGCTGGGCGTTCGTGCGCGAGATCTCCTCGAGCAGCCGGGCGTTCTGGATGACGGCGGTCAGCGTGCTCGACGCGCCCTCCAGCAGGCCGATCTCGTTCTGGCTGAAGACGCCGGGCTGCGCGCTTTCGACCATAATCACGCCCACCGTCTGGCCGCCGGAGAGCAGCGGCACGGCCATCGCGGCGCGCGTGCGGCTGTCCACACTGCCTGCCGGTCCAGCGCCCTGGTGGGCGTCGTGCACCAGCAGCGACTGCCCGGCGAGCGCCGCCGCACCAGCCAGCCCCTCGCCCTGCTTGAGCCGGACGCCGCGCGCGACGAAGTCACGGCCGTAGCCGACCGCCGCCTCCGCGCTGAGTGCGCCCACCTCATCGGCGAGGAAGAACGTCACTGCCTCGGCCGGGGCCAGCTCGCGCAGCAGCGTGTCTGCCACAGCGCCGAGCGCCTCGCGCATATCCGTGCTGGAAACCGCCGTCCGCGTGACCTGGAACAGGAAGCCGAGCTCGTCCGCGCGCTGCTGCGCCTGCTCAAGCAGCTCGGCGTTGCGGATCTTCACCGCGATGTAAGCCGCCAGCGTGGTGAGCTGTCGCACGTGCGTCTCGTCGAAGACGTGCTCGCGTTCGTAGTTGTACACGCCCATCAGCCCAATGACCTCATCGCCGAGCAGCAGCGGTGTGATGAGCAGGCTCTTCGGCAGCCGGTCAGGCAGCGGAATACCGAGCTCCCGCAGCGTCTCGGCGACGTTCTCGTTGACAAACAGCACCTGCCGCGTGCTCAGAACGTGGTCCTCGATGCCGCTGCCGAGCGGCGCGCCCGGCGGCGCTGGCCGCCGCACGCCGTCCACCAGGAAAATCGGCGTGTAGGCCGGGGTGCCCGCCCCCGCGATCCGCAGGTAGCCCTGCCGCACGCCAAAGCGCTCGGTCATCTGCTCGCTGACGATGTTGAACAGATCGTCCAGCGTTTCGGCGCGGGAGACGGTCTGCGAGACGACGTTGACCGTCGTGAGCTCGGCGACGCGCTCCTGGATCTCCTGGAACAGCGTCGCGTTCTCCAGTGTCACGGCGATCTGGTCGGCGAGCGACTGCAGGATGGCCTGCGCCTCGACGTCGAAGGCGCCGGGCTGGGTGCTCTGCACGTCCAGGGCGCCAATCACGCGGTTGCCGCTGACGAGCGGCAGCGCCATCTCGGCGCGGGTGTAGGGCAGCAGCTCGTTGCGATGGTGGACGGGGTCGCGCTCGATGTCGCCGATGACGACCGGGTCACCGGTGGCGGTCGCCTGCCCGATGACCGAGCGGGAGCCGACGGCCAGCCGGTGCCCGCGCCGCAGCAGCTCCTGCCCGACCTCGCCGGTGCTGGCCCGCAGGACCGCCCACTCGCGCGCCTCGTCCAGCAGGAAGATCTGCGCGTGATAGTAGCCAAACGCCTCGCTGACGCGGTCCACGATCAGCGGCAGCAGCACGTCGGGGTCGAGGATGGAGGACGCCGCGCGGGACACCTCGTTGGTGGCCTGCAGGCGGCGGGCACGGGCCTGCGTCTGCTCGAACAGGCGCAGACCTTCGAGCGCTGTCGCCGCCTGGTCGACGAGCGTTTCCAGATAGCGAGTGTCCGCCTCGGAGAACGCCTCAGCGATGCGGGTGCTGTGTAGCACCAGCCAGCCGAGCGTTTCCATGCCCGTAATGCCGGGGCTGATGGCGTAGATCGCCGCCGCCCGCACCCCGTACTCCGCGAATGCCTCTTTCATCGCCGGGTCGAGCTCGGTCGTCTCGACGTTGTTCAGCACAAACTCGCCGACGGGGATGTTCTCGACGTTGCGCAGCAGCGGGTGCGTGTCCACGCGCAGACGGTCGGGCAGCGCGTGCAGCGGGTCGTCCGGGTCGCGCAGCCAGCGCGCCATCACCTCTACCCAGGGCGTCGGCTCGGCGCCCGCGCTCTCCAGCATAAAAACGAAGGCGCGGTCTACGGCGTCGTAAGTGGCCAGGTCAACCAGCACGGTTATGAGCTCGTCAACCGAGTTGGCGGAGACGATATTCTGCGTGGCCTCGTACAGCCGGTTCGTTTCCTGCAGCGAGCGCTGCGTCTGCTCGATGAGGCGGGCGTTGTCGATGGCCAGCGCCACGCGGTCGAGCACCTGCGCGACGAGCTGCCGCTCCGTCTCGGTGAGGCTGCGCCCGTCGGCGAGCTGGGCGTTAAGCTGCCCGATCACCGTGCCGCGCAGGGCGATAGGCAGGTTCAGCCCGCCGTCGCCGTTCGCCGGATCCGCCTCGTCGAGCGGTTTGACGGCGTTCAAATCGTACTGGAAGCCGAGGCTGCCCTCGCGGCGCTGGCGCTCGTACTCCGCCCAGCTCTCCTGCGTGAGCATCTGCGTGAGCTCGACGGAGGCGGAGAGCAGGCCCTCCTTCTCCTCGAGAAGCTGCGCGTTGCGGATCGCCACGGCAAGCTGGTCGGCGACGGTCTGGAGCAGGCCGATGGTCGCCTCGTCGAACACGTCGGGGTCGGTGGCCTGGATGTCCAGTACGCCAAGCACCTGGTCGCCAAGCTGGAGCGGGATGCCGAGCTCGGCGCGGGTGTCCGGCAGCAGGGGGTTGGGCCGCCAGGCGATGGCCTGCTGCGTGTCGGAGGCGAGCGCGGGCTCGCGGCGGGCAGCAGCCTGGCCCACCACCGAGGCAGAGCCGACGCCCAGTTTGTGGTGCCGGGCGAGCATCTCGCGGCCCGCCTCACCCATGCTGGCGCGCAGCACGGCATTCTGCTTCAGATCGTCCAGCAGGAAGACCTGCGCGTGATAGTAGCCAAGCTGGTCGCGGATCATCTCGATGGTGGACTGGAGCAGCCGCTCGAAGTCTGTCTCGGAGGCGATGGCCTGCCCCATGCGCGCCGTGATCTCCAGCGCGCGGGTGCGGGCCGCGATGATCTCTTCCTGGCGTGTGATCAGCTCGCGCAGGCGGGCGGTCAGCCCGTTAAAGGCCTCCGCGAGCTGGTCGACCTCGACCAGGCGCGAGCCGGGCACCTGCAGAGCCAGCTCGCCGCCCGCAATCTGCCGGGCGACCTCGCTGGCACGGCTGAGCGCGCCCGCCGTGCGCCGGGCGATGACGAGGGCCAGGCCCAGCGCCAGCACCGCGGTCACCACGCCGAGGCCCAGCCCCAGCAGCGACAGGTTGCGGCTGGCTGCCGCCGTCTCGCTGACGTCCTGCTTGACGACGAGCGCCACGTTCAGCGGCGCGATCCAGCGGTAAACGCCGCTCACCCGCTCGCCCCGGTGGTCGCGCCACGTCCGGGCGCCGCTCTCGCCCGAGACAGCCTCCGGCGCGATCTCGTCGGTGGCCAGCGGCCCGACCTCGCCAAGGCGCGGTGGCACGACGTACTGCTGCCCGGCGCGCAGCAGGTAGGTATCGCCGGTCACCGCCGTCAGCGGCACCGATGCCAGCGCCTCGGCCAGCGGCGCTGTGCTCGTCCGCCCGCCGATGACGCCGATAATCTCGCCGGCGTAGTTTGCCACCGGCATCGAGAAGTACAGGCTCTGCTCGTCGCTGCGGGCGTCGTACAGCGGCCCGCTGATGCGCACCTCCGCCGCGGGCGCGCCGAGCGCCGCCTGGTACCAGCTCTCGCCGTTCACGTCGAGCCCAAGCAGGTCGGCGTGGTCGGTGCCGCGCACCACCCCGTCGAGATCCGCCAGCATGACCTCTTCAAAGGGGTTGTTGAGGCTGGCGACGTAACCCGAGAAGTTGGCGTGGGTGGCCTCAAACGTCTCGCCGGAGAGCAGCGTGATGGTCAGCGGGCGGGTAACGGTGTTATCGGTGATCTCCTGCAGATCGGCCCGGGTGCGTTCCACCCAGGCGAGCAGGGCCGCCTCCTGGCTGTCGGCGATAATTCCCAGGTCTTCGACCAGCCGCACCTGCGCCTGCCGCGCGTTTACCGCTGGCGGGATGACGGACAGCACCACCACCGGCACGACGATCACCAGCACAAACGCTGCTGCCAGCAGCAGGTTCAGGCGCACCCCACCGGGTCTACGTCCAGGTTGTCCGCTACTCATGGCCTGCACCTTCTCGTCGCAGCTGGACGGTCGTCTGCGGGGCGCGCAGCACGCGCCCGAGCTCCCGCACCGTCGTCTGCAGGATCTGATTCACGTCGGTCGAGCCGACGAGCTTCGCCGTAATCTCGTTGAGCACCTGCTCCTGCTCGGCGCGCCGCCCCGTCTCCTCGACGAGCCGCATGTTCTCCAGCGCCATGCCGACGCGCTCCGCCACCGCCTCCACGAGGCTCAGGTCGTCCGCGCTCAGCCCGCGCAGCGACTCGCCGCCGAAGCCGAACGCGCCGATGACCTGCCCGCGCACGCGGATGGGCACGGCAAGCTGGTACTCACTGTCGCCGTTCTCCGAGCGGACGAGCTGGCCCTGCTCGATGGCGAGACTGAGCGGCGTGGGCAGGGGCTGCTGGCGCGGGCGGATGCGGTCGCCGCTGAGCTCGAAGCCAAGCGGCGCGCCCGCCTCGCGGCCCTGCTGGAAGGCGCTCCACGTCTCGCGGGTCACGCCGCGCTCCAGCGCCGCGATAGTGTCCTGCGCGTCGGCAAGCTGGTTCTGCAGGCGCGCATTCTCAAGCGCCACGGCGAGCTGGTCGGCCATAATCTGGAACACGGCGACGACGTCCTCGTCGAAGACGTCCGGCGCGACGCTCTGCACGTCCAGCGCGCCGATCACGCGGTCGCCGATGCGCATCGGCAGGGCCATCTCGGCGCGGGTGTCCGGCAGGAGCTCGTTGCGCCGGTGGATACCGCTGCGGTCCGTGTCGGCGGCGATGATCGGGACGGCGCGCGCCGTCACCTGCCCGATAACCGACTGCGAGCCGACCGCCAGCGCATGCCGCCGGGCGAGCAGCTCGCGGCCCGCCGTGCCGGTGCTGGCGACGAGGTTGGCCATCTGGCCGGCATCGTCGAGCAGGAAGACCTGCGCGTGGTAGTAACCGAAGCGGTCGCAGATGAGCTGCACCGTCTCGTTCATCAGGTCGCGAGGATCGCGCCGGGCGGTCACTGCGTACCCGATCTCGGCGGTCATGGACAGGTCGCGCGTGCGCTCGGCGACGCGCTGCTCCAGGCCGCCGACGAGCTCCTCAAGCTGCGCGGCCATCGCGTTGAAGCCCGCGCCGAGCTGGCTGAACTCGTCCTCGCCGCCGCCGGGGGCGCGCGCCGCCAGGTCGCCAAGCTCAAACTGGCGGATGAGCCGCAGCAGGCTGCGGGCGCTCAGCGAGAGGCTGCGCCCGAACAGATACGTCAGGAAACCGCCGAGGATCAGCGCCACACCCAGACCGGCGAACATGATCATGCGCACGCGGTTCTGAATGGCGTTGATGCGCTCAAGCTGGGCCTCGCGCTGGGCCTCCATCATCGTGGCCAGCCGGGATGCGGCGGCGCGCAGGCTGGCTTTCCGGTTCTGTGCCGTGAAGAATGTGTCGTTCAGGCTCGTGAGAAGCCTCGACACCTCGGAGGCGTGCTCCAGGTAGCGGCTAACCAGAGGCGCAGCATCTCCGGCGTACCCCGCCAGCCCCGGCGTCCCGTCGAGCGTGTCGAGGTAGGCCTGCGCCGCGTTCTGCAGGTCCGCGAGGTCCTCTGCCGAGCCGGTACTCGTGAGCGTGCGCTCCAGGTTGCGCATCGCCGCCAGCTCGCCGAGCAGTTCTGCGCTGCCTGTCGAGGCGGTCAGGTCTTCGAGATCGTCGCCGACAGCATCCAGTTCCGCGAAGATGCCGTCACGCGGATGGGCAAGCCGGGCGATAATGGTGAGCATCTGCTCGAAACTCTCCGCCGTCTCGCCGGTGCCGCTGCGGATGGCGCGAAGCTCGACCGTGACGAGCGCGCTGTCGCCGCCGGTCAGTGCCGCGGCGGCCAGCTCCTCGGTGCGGTCAGCACCCGCGTGGATCTGCTCGATCACCGCGGCGTGGTCGCTCGCGAAGCGTGCACGCGTCAGCTCGAAGGAGTCCCAGCCGTAGCGCTGCTCTACCAGCCGCGCCTCGATGCTGTCCAGCGATTCGATCTCAAACTGGATGTCCTGGGCCAGCGACCGGAGCTCGACCGAGGTCGCGAACGCCGTTTCAAGCTGCTCACGCACGGCGTTCTGGCCAAGCAGCGCAACCACGGTCAGCGCGCCGAGCAGAAGCATCATGAACAGGAACAGCACGCCCGTCTTGAGCGGGATCGACAGGTTGCGCCAGGCCAGCCGCCGTGAGATGCGCTGCATCGTCGCCTCCTTATGCGCCCGTGTGTGCCGCAGTCACGGGCGGCTCGCCAGTCTGCGGGCTGATTTGCACCACGCCGTGCGAAGCGCCGAGCACCTCGCCCAGCTCCGCCAGCGCCGCCTGCAGCACCTCGTCGATGCTGTGCGCCGCCTGGATCTCCTGCCCGATCTGGTTGACGACCTGCTCGCGGACGGTTGCCAGCCGGGCCTGCTCGTACAGGCGCGCGCTCTCGACAGCCTGCGCCAGCCGGTCAACGAGCTGCCGGGCGAGCTCAAGCTCGGCGCTGCTCCAGCCGCGCTCGCCGCTGCGCTCGAACTCCAGCACGCCGATGACCTCACCGCGCACCACCAGCGGTAGCGCGACGGTGTGCATGCCGTTCATCTGCGAAACGACGGGCGCTTCCACGCTGGTGGCTGCCCGCTCCATCACGGGGGTCCAGCTTGCGTCCTCGCGGACGGCATCCCCGTCCAGCGTATAGCCCAGCGTCTCGCGGTGGCGCACGCTCAGGTAGTCGTGCCAGCCCTCACGCGTCAACCGGCGGTTCAGCTCGTCGAGCTGGGCCAGCGCGCTCCGGGTCTCCTCAACCAGCCGCTCGTTCTCCGCCACGCGGGCCTGCAGTGTATCAACGAGACGCGCCTTGTCGATGGCGGCGGCAAGCTGGGCGGCCATGATCTCCAGAGAGCGCACGTCGTGCGGCTGGAAGGCGCCGGCCTGCGTGCTCTGCGCGTCCAGCGCGCCGATCACCGCACCGCCGACGAGCAGCGGCAGTGCGAGCTCGGCACGGGTGTCGGGCAGCAGCTCGTTCGGGCGGTGGATGCTGCTTGCGGACGTGTTGTTCACAACCACCGGCTGCCCGGACGCCGTGCACATGCCGATGACCGACTGCGAGCCGACCGCCAGTGCGTGCCCGCGAGCCAGCAGCGCCTCGCCCGCGCGGCCCGTGCTGGCTTCGAGGCGGGCCATCTGCCCCTCGTCGTCCAGCAGGAACACCTGCGCGTGGTAGAAGCCGTACACGTCGCGGATGCGGTCGACCACGTCGTTGAGCAGGCTGCGCAGGCTGGGAGCTTCGGCGGCGACCTCGGTGACGACCACTGCCGCCTCAAGCTGGGCGGCGCGCCGGTCTGCCCGCAGCGCGATGAGCGACAGGCTCTCCAGCCCCGCCCAGCCGAGCAGTGCGGCGAGAGCCAGCAGCAGGGCGGGGCGGCCGAAGATGACCAGCGCCGCGCCCTCTTCAAAGCGCAGCGCGCCAGCCAGCGCCTCCGGCGAGCCGGCGTGCTGGACGTAGACGCTCCCCGCGAGCAGCACGACAGCAGCAGCCAGCGTCGCCGCCGACCAGCCAATGCCGATCAGGAACGCGGCGGCAATCACCGGGATGATGTAGGCAAGCGCCGCGAGCTCAGGCGGAATAACCTCAAGCGGGATGCTGAGCACGCCGGGCGCAGCCAGGCCAAGCAGCACGAATGCCACCCGCGCCGCCCGCAGGCTGCCACGCCGCACGGCGATAAAGACCGCGATACAACTCGCTCCAGCCGACAGCAGCATGTAGGACAGCGGCGCGGAAGGGCCGCGCAGGGCCATGAGCAGCGCCCCGGCTGCGATTCCCATCCCGGCGAGCAGCACGCTCAGGGCGGCAAGCGCCGTCGCGCGGGAGGTGTCGAGCTCGCTGTCGTAGGGTTTGCGCGGGCCGAAGACACGCCAGAAACTCAGCCGGCGCGAGCCTGGGGAGAGTGGTCGGCGGGCATCAATTGCCGTCATGCTGATTCTTCTCCAGTGGCGGGCAGGGTCCTGCCCCGACCGTTCGACGGGGGCGCCGGGGCGTGCCCATTCTCAGCGCCAGAGCCGGCAGGCCGCCCCAGCCGCAGGGAGATGCGTTCCGCGCCCATCGCCGCGCTCAGGCGGTCGAGCGCAGTCTGCAGCACGTCGTCCACGCCGATCGCGCTCTGCAGGCTGGCGGCAACCTGGTTCACACGCTGCTCGCGCTCGGCGCGCCAGCTCGTCTCCTCGACGAGGCGGATGCCTTCGGCCAGCGTCGCGAGGCGGGCTGCGACGGCTTCCAGCAGCAGGCGCTCGTCCTGTGTCCAGCCCTCGCCGCCGGGCCGGGCTACCGCCAGCGTGCCCACCGGCTGGCCGCGCACGACGAGCGGCGCAGACATCACCGCGCGGCCCTCTGCGTCCTCGTAAACGGCGACGGTCTCAAATTCGTCGGCGGGCAAGTCGGGCGGCTCCGGCCAGGCTTCCGAGAGATCCGGGGTATGGCGGAGCGCGCCTGCCAGCTCGACGTAGCCTTCCCACGCCTGCTGAGTCAGACGGCGGTTCAGCGCCTCGATCTCCTCGGCACTCGCGGCGCTCTCCGCGAACAAACGCGCGTTCTGGAGCGCCGCGCCGACCTGGTCCGCGACGAGGCTGAGCATGTCGAGGTCTTCGGGCCCGAAGCCGGTGCCCGAGCTGCCCGTGATGCACAGCGCGCCGAGCACGCGCCCGCCTGCCACCAGCGGCAGCGCGACGTCGGGCAGGTCGTGAGCGGGGGCCGTGCCGACCTGCGGCTCGGCGAGCATCAGCGCGCGCCCGGTGTGGGTGCGCTCGTCGACGGGCAGCCGGTGCCCATCCTGGCTGAGACGGTGGTTCACCGCGCCCGCGCTCTCCACGAGCCGTGCCTCCCGCATGGTGCGGTCGATGAGGTAGACGCGCGCGCCGGGGTAGCCGAAGGCCGAGACGATAGACTCGCAGGCGTGGCGCAGCACTTCCAGTTCCTCAAGCGAGCGGACTGCAGCACGCGACACCCGCACCGCGGCGTCCAGCAGATCGAGACGCCCGAGCAGCCGGGCGACCAGCTCGCGGAGTACGTTGGAGAGCCGGCCCACCTCATCGGGCGGCAGCACCGGGATGGGTGTCGTCAGGTGTCCGGCGCGGATCTGGTCGGCGGCATCGGTCAGCCGGCGCAGCGGCACGAGCATTCCGAACGCCACACCGGCGATGAGCAGCGTCGCGAGCCCGGCGCTGACGGCCAGCGCGATCTGCAGGCGGCGGACCAGCGGCGCGGTGTTGGCCTCGGTGACGCTCAGCGGCTCGCTGACGGTGACCGTCCAGCCGAGGCTGGCAGCATCCTCGCCGCCGAGCGTCTCGATGCGGCTCAGCCCGTACAGCCACTCATTATTCTGAGGGTCCTGATAGATCAGGCTGCCGGCAGTCGACCCTTCGAGAAGCCGTGCCAGAGTCCCCGGCAGCTCGGCCCGGAGCACCGGCGCATTGGTAAAGAGCACGGTGCCGTCCAGCTGCGCGACGGTCGTCTCGCGGTTGCGGGTCGGGGCCAGCGCCGGCAGGTTATCCATGTTCCAGACGGCATACGTCATGCCGATGAAGCGGCCCGGCACCAGCTCGTCGTAAATGGGCACGGCGATGTGCACGCCCCGCTGCCCGGTGAGCCCATCGTCGATGGGCCCCGAGACGTACACCGCGTCAACCTCCGCGTCTCGCGCAGCCCGGAACCATTCCCAGCTTCCGTTGGGCGGCAGCGCGGTAGAGGTGTACATCGGCGCGCTGGCCAGCACGTAGCCCTGCATGTCCAGCACGGCCACCGCGTCGAGCTGGGGCCGGGTGATGCGGTGCGTGGTAATGAGCTGCTGCAGGCGGGCGTTCGGGTGGAAGGTAACGTCGCGGTTAGCTGGGGTGATGGACGCACCCGCCGTCTTGATCTCGGCCTGTACGGCGGAGTCTTCCGTCATACGGCGCAGTGCATCGATCTCGGCATTGAGCGTCTGTATCACGCTGTCGGCCTGGCCCGCACTCAGGGCGGCCAGTTCGCCGAGCACGACGTCGCGCTGGCCGCTCGTGACCACGTCCTGAATCAGCCCGCCGGTGACCAGCGTGCTCACCAGCAGGATGAGACCCAGCGACAGGGCGATCTTGAGGGCGATGGGCAGCGCCCTGAAATTTAACCGGCCTCTGCGGGCAGCCGTTGAAGCCATCGTCAAGCCCTCGCTTCCTCAGTGTGCTCGACGGCTGCGCGGCCATAATCGTCTGTCTGCCCCACAGCCTCGCCGGACACACGGCTCAGGTCAATCTCGGCGTACACGCCATCGGTGCCGAGCGCGTCGGCGAGCTGGTTCACCGCACTCTGCAGCAGCATCGACAGGTTCGGGGCGCGCTCCAGCCGCGTCGTAATGCCTGCCACACGGCGTTCGCGCTCGGCGGCAGCTTCGAGCCGGACCAGCGCCAGCCGGAGGTCCATTACCGCGGCGGCGACGTCGGCGATGCGGTGGGCCTGTATCACCTGATCCTCGTAGAAGGCCGGGCCCTCGACGACCACCGTGCCCAGCCACACGCCGTCCGCGGCAAGCGGCAGCACCGCGACCGCGCCGACACCCCGCCGCAGGTACTCGGCCCGCAGCACGCTCATCAGCCGCTCGTCGTGGGCGACATCGTTCAGAATGATGCCCTCGCGCGAGAGCGGGAGCTGCCAGAGGGCCGGCGTGGCGACGTTCGGGTAGCGCACGCTGTCCGCGGTGGACAGCCGCCCGTCCTGCCACACAGCCGCCCGCTCAACGTAGGCGCTGTCCAGGCGCGGGTCCGGCCCGGCGAGGAACAGCAGCGCGCGCTCGGCGCCCATCAGCCGGGCCACCTCGCTCAGCGTGGTCTCGTACAGCGTCTCGGGGGCAGTGGCGGTGAGCAGGGCGGCCAGCGCGTCGTTGAAGGCCGCCAGCTCGGCGCATTCGGCTTCAAGCTCTTCAAAGGCTTCGACCGGCACGACGGGCGTATCGGGGGTTCCCGGGTGCGCCGCGTGGATCGCCAGCCCAAGCTGATCGGCGAGCGCCTGCAGCGTCCCAACCTCCGCGCCAAGCCGCGACCGGACGCCGCGCAGGCTCAGCACGCCGAGCACCTCCCCGCCGTGACGGATCGGCAGCCCGAGCGAGCGCCTGCCATTCACAACCGCCTGCCCCGACTCGACGACCTGGCCGGGCAGCGTATCAGGGGTGAGCTTGATGATGTCGAGCCCGGCCCGCCGCTGGGCATCGCTCAGGTTCGTCGCCGCGCGCAGTATGGCAACGCCGGTCTGCCGGTCCAGCAGGAAGATCTGCACCTGCTCGCAGTGAAGCGCCCGGTGCAGCGCCTCCGCCGCCTCCGTGAGCCTCTCGGCGAGGCCGGGGGTTGCCGCGACCACGCCACCAGCCTGCACCAGCGCCATGAGCTCGTCCGCCCGGCGGGCCATGCGGCGCAGCGACCGGCCCACCAGCCAGGCGGCGATCAGCACTGCCGCGAGCAGCGCTGCCGTCACGCCAATCTCGAACGGAGCCACCGGGCCGCGCAGCTCAAAGGCCAGCGTCACGATCAGGCTCGCCACGGCCAGCAGAAACAGCAGGGTGGCAGCAGTGCCGGCCCGGCGCGCGGTCGGGGGTTGGGGTCGACGAGGGGGTCGCTTCGGCATCACAGCGGTCCTTTATCCGGTCGCAGCGTGGCTAATGGATCTCCCACACCGGCTCTCCGCGCAGCACACGTCTGACCTGCTCGGGGAAGCGGTCCGGGTCGAGAGGTTTGCCGAGAAAGCCGTCAAAGCCCGCCTCTCGCGCTCGCTTCATCTGCTCGACGCTGGCCTCGGCCGTAACTGCCACGACGAGCGTGTCTTTCAGCCGGTCGTTGGCGCGGACGCGCTCCAGCGCCTGGAAGCCATCCTCGTAGGGCAGGCGGATGTCCATGAGGATCAGGTCGATGCGAGGCAGGGTGTCCGCAAACTCGACAACCTGCCAGCCGGAGGTCTTCCACTCGCAGCGCTGCACACCCAGAAAGGCCAGCAGGCGGGCGATCAGCATGAAGTTCGGCACGTTGTCCTCGACGACGAGCACGTGGGCGTCCGCTGGCTGGATGCTCTTGACCTCGCGCCGGGCCGGGATGGAGCTCGCCTCCACCGGCGGCGGCGGCGGCGGGCGCTCCGAGAGCGGCTGCGGCTCGGGCGGCGCATCGGGCGTCGGGGCCTCGGCGGCGGGTTTGGCCGGCCCGGCGGGGCTGTCGCCGTTCGCCGGCTTGTCGCCATTCGCCGGCTTATCGCCGTTCGCCGGCTTGTCGGCGCTCGCCGCTGGCGCATCGCCGGGAGGGGCGGACTTCGCGGCGGGGGTATGCGCCGCCGCATCCTTTTCATCCGCAGCGCCCTTCGTAGCGGCGGTGTCTTTCACCGTGACGACCGTCTGTGCCGGGGCGGGGTTTGGGGTGGAAGCAGCAGCCGGCTTTTCGTCCGGCTTCGGGAGTTGGGGCTTCTGCCCGTCGTCAGTCATCACGCGCTCCAAATCGGGTCAGCGGTAGGCGGCGCAGCGTCCTCTGCGGCTTCTCCGGCTGTTTCTTCTGGCTGCCGTTTGACTTCTTCAGGTGGGCCTCAATCTGGCGCGGCAGCTCATCGACGTCGATTGGCTTGGAAATGTAGCCGTCACAGCCCGCGCCGAGCGCTTTCTGCTGCTCGCCTTCGAGCACATTGGCCGTCAGCGCCAGCACGGGAACGCCCCGCATCGTCTCAATCTGGCGCAGCCGGTTCGTGCACTCGTAGCCGTCGATGTCGGGCAGGTTAATGTCCATCAACACGAGATCGGGGCGGGCAGTGCGGGCGAGAGCGACCCCCTGCAGCCCGTTCTCAGCCTCGACCACGGTGTAGCCTTCGGCTTCCAGCACGCGCTTGATAAGAATGCGATTGTCGAAGTTATCCTCCACGTAGAGGATACGTCCTGAGGGCATGACAGTGAGCTCCGCCTGTGGGCTGGGTGTCGGTTAAGGAGAGGGCTCGGCTCTCTCGGGCATTATAATGTAGCCGCATGGATCACAGTATGGGGACAGTCACGTATACGGGGATTTCCTACCCTGCGAACAGGCCAGAATGCGCCAGCACGTCGCCAGGTTCGTCATGCCCCGGCGAATGGGTTACACTCGTGGAGGTGTGTACTGGCTCGCGCCCGGCACACCGCCTTTATGATGCGCGAAATGTAGTGCCTTTTTGTGAAATAAGGAAGTATGCCTTGAACGAACCGATAAACAGCCCCGAGACTCCTTACGTTGGGGCCATCGCCCCGCATGGCGGCACGCTGATCAACCGCCGCCTGCGCGGCGAGATGGCCCAGGCCACCCGCGAGCTCGCGAAGGGCCTCCGGCAGATTACGCTCTCGCCGGTCAACATCTCCGACCTGGAACTGATTGCGACCGGCGCGTTCAGCCCGCTGACCGGCTTTATGAACCGCGCCGATTACCAGAACGTCGTGCACAACATGCACCTTGCCAGCGGCCTGCCGTGGACCATCCCGGTGACGCTTGCCGTGGACGAGGATACCGCGGGCAGCATCGAAGTTGGGCAGTCCGTGGCGCTCGCTGAGCCCGACCCGGCGGGCGGGACGCGCCTGCTCGGCGTGCTGGAGGTTGCCGAGAAGTACCCCTACGACAAAGAGGCCGAGGCCGCGCAGGTCTACCGCACGACGGAGAGCGCGCACCCCGGCGTCGCCCGCCTCTACGGCCAGGGTGACGTGCTGCTCGGCGGCGACGTCTGGGTGTTCGACCTGCCGCTCGCGGCGGATACGGAGTTCCCCGAGCTGCGCCACACGCCTGCCCAGACACGCCGCATGTTCGCGCAGAACGGCTGGCGGCGCACCGTCGCCTTCCAGACGCGCAACCCCATCCACCGCGCACACGAGTACATCCAGAAGACGGCGCTTGAGATCGTGGACGGGCTGTTCATCCACCCGCTCGTCGGCGAGACGAAGTCCGACGACATCCCGGCGGACGTTCGCATCCAGAGCTACGAGGCCATCCTGCGAGACTACTACCCCGCCGACCGCGTGATGCTGGGCGTCTTCCCGGCGGCGATGCGCTACGCGGGCCCGCGCGAGGCGGTCTTCCACGCCATCGCCCGCAAGAACTACGGCTGCACACACTTCATCGTCGGGCGCGACCACGCCGGAGTTGGCAAATACTACGGCACCTACGACGCGCAGCTCATCTTCGACGAGTTCGACCCGGCGCTCATCGAGATCACCCCGCTGATGTTCGAGCACGCCTTCTACTGCAAGAAGTGCGAGGCGGTCGTCACGGCCAAAACCTGCCCGCACGGCAGCGACGAGTGGGTCTTCCTCTCGGGGACACAGGTGCGCGAGCTGCTTACCAGGGGCGAGATGCTGCCGCGCGAGTTCACCCGGCCCGAGGTCAGCAAAGTGCTCGTCGAGGGTATGAAGCGCCGTAATGACGAGGTCGAGCGGGAGGGCGAATAGCCGCCCGCGAGACTGCTTGACGCCTGCCCGCACCCTGATTAGACTCCGCATGCTCGCACAGCCATCGATCATCCGCCGCCAGCCGCCTCGCGTGGCTGGCGGCCTCCCCCATCGCGAATAGAAAGGCACAACCGTGCTGCAAAGATTGTTAGGCCGCAAACCCCGGGACCGCAAGGTCATGGTCATTGGGCTGGATTGTGCTGCCCCGGAGCTGGTCTTCGGCAGGTACAAGGACGAGCTGCCCACGCTTGCGTCGCTGTACCGCAGCGGCTTCCACGGCGAGCTGCGGTCGTGCATCCCGGCGATCACCGTGCCCGCGTGGTCGTCGATGATGTCCAGCAAGGACCCTGGCACGCTGGGCATCTACGGCTTCCGCAACCGCCGCGACTACACCTACGACAACATGTTCATCGCGACGAACAGTTATGTTAAAGAACCGCGCGTGTGGGACATCGCAGGCGAGGCGGGCAAGCAGGTGATCCTCGTCGGCGTGCCGCAGACGTTTCCGATCAAGCCGGTCAACGGCATCACCATATCCAGCTTCCTGACGCCCTCGCTGGAGAGCGGCTTCACCTGGCCGGAGAGCCTCGCCGAGCGAGTGCTCTCGCTGGCGCCCAACTACCAGGTCGACGTGCGCAACTTCCGCACCCCGGACAAAGACTGGCTGCTCCAGCAGATCTGGGACATGACCGAGGCCCGCTTCGAGGTGCTCAACCACCTGATGCAGACCGAGCCGTGGGATTACTTCATGTGGGTCGAGATGGGCGTCGACCGCATGCACCACGGGCTGTGGTCGTACATGGACCCCGCTCACCGCCGCCACGAGCCGGGCAACAAGTACGAGAACGCCATTCGCGATTACTACAAGCTCATCGACGCGCAGCTCGCCCGCATGCTTGGCCAGATCGACGACGACACGGTCGTGCTCATCGTCTCCGACCACGGCGGCAAGAAGATGGATGGCGGCATCTGCGTCAACGAGTGGCTGTGGCGCAACGGCTACCTCGCGCTGCACGAGGACCCGCCGGAGGACCGCTTCGACGCGGATGGGCGGCGCATCCTGACGCCGTTCACGAAGGTCGAGGTTGACTGGGCGAACACCACCGCGTGGGGCTCGGGCGGCTACTACGGGCGCATCTTCCTGAACGTCGAGGGGCGCGAGCCGCAGGGCAAGGTGAAGCGCGAGGACTACGAGACGCTGCGCGACGAGCTCAAAGCCCGCTTCGAGGCGCTGCCCGGCCCGGATGGCGAGGACATCGGGACGGTGGTGTACAAGCCGCAGGAGATCTACCAGCGCATCCGCAACATCGCGCCGGACCTGCTAGTGTACTGGGGCAACCTCGACTGGCGCTCGGTGGGCAGCTTCGGGCACGGCGGCGTGTACACGTTCGAGAACGACACCGGCCCCGACGACGCCAACCACGCCATGAACGGGCTGTTCATCCTGCACGATCCGCGCCAGCCCGGCGGCGGGCAGGAGATCAGGGGGCGGCAGCTCATGGACGTGGCCCCGACCCTGCTCGACATCATGGGCATCAAGCCGCCCGCCGACATGCAGGGGCGGCACCTGCTCGGAGAGTAGACCTCACCCCCGCCGTGCTTCTGGGTTAAGACCCCCTCTGCCGACGCTTCGCGTCGCCATCTCCCCCTTTCAGGGGGCGAGTGGGTTGGCTACGGCTGATGTCGAGCAGCAGAAAACCCGCCTTCCTGCCCCCTGAAAGGGGGAAGTGCCCCGAAGGGGCGAAGGGGGTCGAAGCGTTGGAAACGCGAAAGGTGGATCACCGGGCCGGGATGAGGGCGGCTACCTCACGTGCAGCAGCACGATCAGCACCGGGATCGTGATCGTGCTGAGCAGCGTCGTCCAGAAGACCATCCGCGAGGCAAACTCCGGCTTGCGGTCGAACTCCCGCGCCATGATGAACACGTTCACCGCGACGGGCAGCCCCGCGCCGAGCACCAGCACCGGCGCCATGCCGTCGGGCACGTCGAACAGCAGCACCATCAGCGCCGCGACGAGCGGCGAGGCGACGAGCCGCATCAGCACCACCGCCGAGACGGACGGCACGTCGCCTGCGAACTCGCTGCGGGAAAGCTGCGCGCCGAGCGTGATCAGCGCCATCGCGATAAATGCCTCTGCCAGACGCTCAAGCGGGATAGCAAGCTGCGAGGGCAGGCTGAGGTCGAACAGCCGCATGACGAGCGCCAGCAGGATAGCGTACAGCACCGGCATTCTGAGCAGCCGCCGCAGCGCCCCGCGCATCCCCTCCTGGTGCCGGAGCAGGATGAACAGCCCGAAGGAGTACATCAGCAGCACCTGCACGACGAGCACGATGGCGATGATGCCCACCGCCCAGTCGCCGAAGGCCAGCAGCATCAGCGGGAAACCGTAGTTGCCTGCGTTAAAAAACACCGCGCCGAAGCTCAGCACGGTGCGCTTGTCGGCGAAGGGCTTGAAGGAGAACAACGCCGCCGCCAGCAGCCCCATCACGATCATGTGTAGCCCAGCGAACCCGGCGATGGTCAGTATGTCAACCGAGGTGAGCTCCGAGCCAATAATAGTCGAGAAGGCGACGGCGGGGGTCATCACGTAGAAGCCGACGCGGGTCAGCGTCTGGATGTCGAGCTTGAACGCCCGGTCGAGCGCCAGCCCGATGCCGGCGAGGATCACGATCGGGATGATGATGTCGGAAAAGACGACGAGCAGTGCCATGCGGGCCTCAGAAAAGACTGTTTGATCCACGAATGGCACGAATATCACGAATGGGTTTTTCTAGTTTTCCATAAGTGTCATTCGTGTCATTCGTGGACAGTCTTTTGCCTTTTCTGTGAAATCTGTGCCATCTGTGGACTGATAACGACGCGAGATGGAGAGTAGCAGCGATGTCGCTTTCTGCCAAGCTGCCCGCCGCGCCGGGCACGTATGTCCTGCTCGTGCGGCTCGACACGCCGCTGGCGCTGACGCCCGGCAAACTCGGCGAGGTCGTGCTGCCCGCCGGGGTGGTGGCCTACGTGGGCAGCGCACACGGGCCGGGCGGGCTGCGAGCGCGGCTGCTGCGCCACCTGCGGCGGGACAAGCCCGCTCACTGGCACGTCGACGCGCTGACCGCCGCCGCGCCGGTCGTGGAGATCTGGCTGCGGGTCTCCGGCAAGCGGCTGGAGTGTGGCTGGGCGCGGGCGCTGGCCTCCCTGCCCGGCGCAGCAGAACCAGCGCGGGGCTTCGGCTCGTCGGACTGCACGTGCCGCTCGCACCTGCTGGCCTTACCGCCCGGCGGACTCGCCGCCGGGTGGGCGGCGCTCGGCGAGCCCGAGCGGATCAGCCTGCCGCCGCGTTGATCTCCTGCATGTCCGGGCAGCCGCCCAGCGAGGTCGCGCTGCGCACCGCGTTGACAATCGCCTGCGACACAACCTGCGCCGCGTAAGCCCCAACCACGTTGATATTCGCCCGTTTACGGCCCGTCGCCAGCGCGAACATCGTGTCGCCGTCCATCATCGTGTGCGCCGGGCGGATCGCGCGGGCGAGGCCGTTCTGCCCGAGCTGGGCGAGCTTGTTGGCCTCTTCCTTCGTCAGCCGGGCGTTCGTCGCCACCACGCCGATCACGGTGTTCCGCATCGCAAAGCGGTTGACGACCTGCCCGGCCCGCGTGCCGAGCGCCTGCAGGGTGTCCGCGAAGGTGCTGCGGTCGGTGGGCTTGCGCGCCCCGGCGAGGATTTCCCCCGTGTCGGGGTCGACGACGTCCCCGTAGCAGTTCACCACGACCAGCGCCCCGACGACCAGCCCGCCGCTCAGCCGGGTGCTCGCCGTGCCGATGCCGCCCTTCATCCATGAGAGCGGGCCGTACAGCGTGCCGAGCCGCGCCCCGGTCCCCGCGCCGACGCTGCCCTGTGCCACCGGCCCATCTGACGCCGCCTCGCAGGCCGCGCGGCCCATCGCCGCGTCGGGGCGCACGTCCGACCGCCCGATGTCGAGGTCGAAGATCACCGCGGCGGGGACGATGGGCACGTGCGTCACGCCGACGTTCACCCCGGCTTTGCGCTCCTCCAGGTAGCTCATCACGCCGGCGGCGGCATCCAGCCCGAAGGCGCTGCCTCCCGTCAGCAGGATGGCGTTGGCCTCCTGTACCAGGTGCATCGGGCGCAGCAGGTCGGTCTCGCGCGTGCCGGGCGCGCCACCCCGCTGGTCTACCCCGCCGACCGCGCCTTTTTCGCACAGCACGACGGTGCAGCCTGTCACGGCCTCAAAATCCTGCGCGTGCCCAACCTGGATGCCGGGGACATCGGTGATCGCGTTGTGAAATCTTGGCGGCATCCGCCTTCTCCTCCGAATCGAAGGCGCGCCAGTCTAGGGGGAGTGGCGCGCCGGGTAGGGTTTCTAAACAACCCAATCACACCCACCCCACCCCCGTGCGGGCCTCGCGTGGCGCGCCTCCCCCCCCCCTCGCATGGGGGTGGGGGGGGGGGGGTTTTGATAACGACTCTAGAATGTTGAGATACGTCCTAGTCCAGCGGACTCTCGTGCGGCAGCTCGTCATCCCCGTCCAGCGCGGCCACATCCTCAAGGATGAAAAGTGCTTCCTCTGCGCGCGGTTCGGGCACCAGCAGGTCGATGCGCCCCAGAATACCCAGACCCACCGGCAGCACGCTGCTGGCTGCTTCCTGCCGGGTTCGCACGGGGATGCCCTCATCTTCGAGGCGGGCGGCAGCAATGGCAGCGCCGACCGGGTCGTAGACCGTCAGCACGACGACCCAGGGCGCGGGCTCGTCCTCACCTCGCCCCGCTTCCTCCTCCCCTGAGGCAGCGCCCGCCTGCCCCGCGCGTTTGCCCCGCTTTGCTCGCCCCGCTCCGGCTCCCATCAACCGCCATACCCATCCCTGTAACATACCGGTCCTCTCTACCCTGAGCTGCCCTCACCTTCGCCGGGTGTGTGCTTCGGCAGCGTCACGACGAAAGTCGTGCCCGCACCTGGAGGGCTCTCCAGCTTGATCTCGCCACCGTGCGCCTCTACAATCGTCCGCGCGATGCTCAAGCCCAGGCCTGAGCCGTCGTGGCTCTTTGCCACGCCCTCGGCGCGGTAGAACTTCTCGAAGACCCGCGCCTGCTCCTCCTCGGGGATACCGATGCCGTCGTCCGATACCCGTGCGACAGCGTGACCCGCGTTCTCCGAGACCTCCACGCGCACGCTGCCGCCCGGCGGCGTATACTTGAGCGCGTTATCAATGAGATTAACAAACACCTGCCGCAGCCGCATGGCGTTTCCGAGAACCAGCGCCGGGCCGTCACCCTCGGCGTAGATGAGCTGCTGCTGCCGGGCGCTGGCCCGGTCGCGCAGCGCCTCGACGGCATAGCGGGTCGTCTCGCGCAGAGAGACAGTTTCCCGCGCCTCGTCCAGCCCGGCTTCCAGCTTGCCCAGCTCGAGCAGATCCCGGATGGTGTCCGTAATGAGCTTCACGTTCTGGCGAACGTGCTCGGCGAACTCAAGCTGCTGCGCGTCGAGCTTCGACGTGCGAGACAGCAGGTCGATGTATGACAGGATGGCCGTGAGCGGCGACCGCACCTGGTGTGCGAGCATCTCGATCAGCTCTGCCTTGGTGCGGTTTCGCTCCTTCAGGTAGGTGACGTCATGCAGCACGCCGACCCGCCCGATGTCCGGCACGGACATCACCTGGGCGTTGAAGACGCGCCCGTCGGCTAGCTGCACGTCGCCGAGAGCTGGCTCGCCGCCGGGGGCCGTGCTGTACAGCGCCAGCAGCGACTCCAGCCCCGTCGCCTCGCACAGCGACAGCCCGGTCGGGTCCCGTCCCTCTTCAAGAGCATCCAGGAAGGTGAGCGCCTCGCGGTTATGCAGCACAATGCGCCCCGACGCATCCACTGCCAGAATAGCATCGGCAACCCGGTCGATGATGCTCGCCAGCCGCGCCCGCTCCTTCTCGACAGTGGTGTACAGCCGCGCGTTGACGATCGCGATGGCGGCGTAATCGCCCAGCGCGGTCATCACGTCCAGGTCTTCGCCGGTGAGCTGCCGGGCAATAAGCCGGTTGTGCACGCCCAGCACGCCGAACGTCCGGCTCTTGATCTTGAGGGGTACGTACAGCAGGCTGCGCACGAGATAGCGCGTCTTGATCTGCTGCATACCCTCACCCGCGATGAGCAGCGGCTCGCCGCTGCGAATGACCTGCCCCGCGAGACTGTCGTCAACCCGCAGGCGCATCTTGCGCAGGCCGTTGGTCAGGTTTTTCTCGGCGTGGACGTACAGCTCGCCGGAAGGCGGGTCCACCAGCATCAACACGCCTTCTTCGGCACGGGCGAGATACACGGCAGCCTGGACGACGCGGGTCAGGATCTCGTCGAGGTCGAGCAGCGCGGTAATGGACTTCCCGACGGCGGTCAGGGTGTCCCACCGCCGCTGCGCCTGCTCCTCCGGCGAGGGTGTCGGCACGATGAACGGCCCGCCAGATTGCAGCACCCGGTCGATAGACCTCAGCATCTCTTCGGGGTCGAACGGCTTAATGAAGTAGTCCATCACGCCGAGGCGAAGCGCCTGGACGGCCGTTTCCTCTGAGCCTTCCGCCGTCATCAGAATGGCGGGGATGAAGCAGCCGCGCTCGCGGAGCTGCTGCACCATCTTCAACCCATCGAGATCGGGCAGGGCAAGATCTGTGACAATGAGATCCGGGCCGTTGGTGAGCGCCGCAGCCAGGCCTTCAAGGCCTTTCTCCGCAACATCGACGGTGTAACCTTCCGGGCGCAGTACGGTTTCTGCCATGAAGTCGCGGACCTGCTCATTGTCGTCTACGACGAGAATGCGCGCTCCGGTCACCGGGGTGCCTACCTTTCGTCGCCTGCCGGGGTGACTCCATGTCGCTGGCTGGCAGGGGGGAGGGTCAATTGGTCTTCGACCTGTGCCAGAAGTATGTCGAGCTTCCGGTACAGGACGTCGACCGCCGCCTGGTGAGACTGCCTCAGATGGCCCATCTCGCCGGAACGGAACAGGTTGACGGTGTGCAGCACATCGCTCAGGGGGCCTCGCAGGCGCTCGGCGAGCGCCGCGGCGGATTCCGCGTCTGACGCTGCTCGGGCCTCCGCCGCAGGGTCCGGCGCCGGCGCGGCAGGCTCGGGCGGGGACGCCTGCTGGGCGGCCGCGACCAGCCGGGCATTGACGAGGGCCAGCGCGGCGTAATCGGCCAGCATCGTCATCAGGTCCTGCATCTGCATCTTGAAAGATGTGTGCTGGTTCGCCACCCACAGCAGGCCGAACGCGGTGTCGTGGGCTACCAGCGGCGCATAAATAACAGCCCGCGCGGCGGCATGGGCCGGGCTGAACCGGCGCAGCCCCTCGCCGCTGGCGATGTACGTCTCGCCCGAGGACATCACCAGCGCGGCGAGATCGTCTTCCACCGGCTGCCCGATGCGCGCCTCCAGCGCCGCCGGGAGCCCGTGGCCGATCTCCAGCCGGAGCTGGCCCGTGTCGTCTCGCAGAAACAGGCCCGCCGCCTCGGCGTCCGTCACGACGGCGGCTGCCCGCACCGCCGCGTCGAGCACGCTGTCCAGCGGGCGCAGCGCCACGATCGCCTTGCCGACGTTCATCAGCGTGTGCAGGTCGCGCAGCGAGCGCTCCGAGCGCTCGACCGCCTGGTGCAGCTCGCCAAGCAGCGCCTCCCGCTCGCGCCGCAGGCGGACCTCCTTGAGCGCCCGTTCGACAACCTGGACGAGCTCGGCTTCGCGAACCGGTCGCACGACGAAGTCCGTCGCGCCGAGGCGGAATGCCTGGAGCGCCTCTCTCTCGCCGCCCTGATCCACAAGCAGGACCACCGGTATCTCGTCGCCCCGGGCGCCGAGCGCCGTCAGCAGGTCTCGCCCGGACAGGCCCTCAAGGTGCAGATCGAGGATGATTACGTCGGGGGGCGTCGTGCGTATGGCAGTGAGCGCGGCGCCGGCATCGGCAACCGCCTGGACGGCATAGCCGGACGGCTCAAGCGCCGACTCGACGAGCGCCGCACGTTCATGGGGATCTCGAGCTATCAGAAGTACACGATCTTGTTTGGCGTCCACGGCGGCCCCTCTGTGCCCGGCATCACGTGTCGAGGGCTTGTTCTGTGACACGGAAGGTTGTAGAGGTGCTTGCTGGGCCTATTATACAACGATGCGAGAGATGACTCAACCGGGGCGTTTGTACGCTACTAAAGAGGAAGCCACCCTTTCGGGTGGCTCATGCATCAGGTGATTTTGTGAAGAGATGCCGTGCGGGATGCGCAGCATTCTTCGATTTTGGGCCGGGAGCAAAACTACCCGATGCACAGCTACAATATAGCACGTTTAAATTAAGAAAGGAATTACGACAGGCATAAATGGGCAAGATTTTCACAAACGTGCATTCGTGTGCCCCCGTGTTCAATCTAGTCGCCAGACAAACACCAGGCCATCCGCGCCGGCCGAGACGAGCGTCGTGCCATCCGCCGAAAGATCGATGCCGCGACAGCCGCCCTCGTGGAAGCCGACAGTCGCAAGACGCGCCTGCAGGCCGTTGGGGTCGGCAATTTCGGGCAGCAGCCCGGCATCCCACAGCCGGACACTGCCATCGCCACCTGCGGTGATCAGCACGCTGCCGTCGAGCGTAAACACGAGCCCGCTCACCCCGCCGGTGTGGGGCACCCAGCGGGCGATCTCCTGCCCTGTTTCGATATCCCACAGTGCGACCCGGTTGCGCCCCGAGCCGACGGCCAGCGTTTCACCGTCGGGGGAGAAGGCCAGCGCCGTCACCTCGCCGTCGGGTGTTACCAGCGTGACCTGCGGCTCGCCGGTCGCCGGGTCACGCAGCAGGATGGTGCCGTCCTGATCGCCCGTGGCCAGCCACTGCCCATCTGGCGACCACGCCACACTGCGCAGGCGCGTCTCGTGACCCTCCAGCTGGAACAGCCGCCCGCCATCCGCTGCGGCCCACACATCGCCGAGCGCGCTGTAGTAGCCGACCGTGGCGTAGCGTGTGCCGTCCGCCGAGAGCGCCACCTCGCGGAGTTCGGCGTGGGTCCGGCTGCCCGCCAGCCGGTCGCCGCTGCGCGGATCCCAGAGCTGCACCGTGCGGTCGCGACCGGCGGACACGAGTCGCGAGGCATCCGCCGTCATGTCAAGCGAGTAGACCGTGCTGCGGTGGCGCTCCAGCCGGTGGAGCATCTCGCCGCTCCGGGTGTCGAACACGAACACCGGCTGGCTGCTGCCTCCCGCGGCGACGAGCCCGCCATCGCCCGAAACCGCTACGCCGAAGAAGCTCCAGCCGTCGCCTGAGAGGGTCTGGACTCGCTGGAGGCGCTCGACGCTGTCGCGGGTGAGCGCGCCGGGGTGCAGCGTGGGTGCGGGGGTGGGGGTCGGCGTGCCGGTCGGCGCGGCGGTGGGCGTCGCGCTCGGCACCGGACGAGGTGTGGGCGTGTGGGTTGGCTCCGCCGTGGGGGTTGCCGCGACGGGCGATGCGGGCTGCGGCGTAGCAGCCGCAGCCGTCGCGCCGGGCGCGCTGGGCCCGCAGGCAGAGAGCAGGCACAGCAGCCCGAGCAGCAGCACCAGGGCTGACAGCTCACGCCGAATGGTCGCACCGGCCAACAAACGCCTCCTGAGGGTGTTCAAGCAGGCTGCCAGCCGCTACAATCGGCGGGCAGCCGGTCATGATGGAGAAGATGGATGCCAGAGATCACCGTGCCGTACCCGGTCCCGTACACCTGCCAGTATGCCAGCCCCGAGCAGGTGCGGGAGTTCGTCGCGGACCCCGCCGCGCTGCTCACTGACCCCAACTGGGCGAGCTACGGGGCCGCATCGCCCGCCGAGTACGCGCACTGGGCGCGGCGCTCGTGCGGCGTGGTGTGCGTCAAAATGGCCGCCGACGCGCTCACCGGCGCGCCAGGCGCACCCGTCATGGACTGGGTGCGCGCGGGGCTGGCGCTCGACGGCTACCTCACCGAGCCGAACCCCGATCACCCTGACCGCCGCGTCGAGCGGGGCTGGAAGCACGCCGCGCTCGCCCGGCTGGCGGCTAACCGGGGCCTGCAGGCACACCGCGCCGCGCACCTGGCGCTCGACGACCTCGCCGCGCACGTCCGCGCAGGCCGGCTGGTGATCGCGTCCGTCTCTGCCGAGCTGGGTGACGACGGGCCGGTCACGCGGCACGCCGGGCACCTGGTGCTGGTCTACGGCGTTGAGCACAATGGCAGCAAGGTCACCGGCGTGATCCTGCACAACCCCTCGGGCCGCACGCCCGCCCTGCAGGCAGGGGCGCGCATCCCCGCGGGGCGCTTCCGCAGCGCCTTCTCGGGGCGAGGCATCGTCGTCGGGCGGGGCTCAGAGCAGAACGAAGAACACGTACAGCCCCAGCCCTAAGAGCAGGATCACCACGCAGCCCGTCGCGAACGTCCGCACCGCCATACGGATGACCGACCGCAGAATGGCCCATCCGACGACGACCACGACTGCCAGAACCAGCAGTGTGGTGATCTCGCCGGTGGTGATGCCGAGCAGGTCGGCAACCGGCGCTAGAAAGTCCACACACGCCCCGCTTTCACAACTGCCCTAACGAGATTGGTCCCGTAGCGGTAGCCGAGATGCCGGTAGTCCGGCACGTCGAGCACCAGCAGGTCGGCCTGCTTGCCGGGCTCCAGGCTGCCCACCCGCCCGCCGAGGCCCACGGCAAACGCCGCGTTGAGCGTCGCGGCGGCGAGCGCCTGGCCCGGCGTCAGCCGCATGTAGCGGCAGGCCAGGGCCAGCACCATCTGCATCGACTCGCACCACGTCGTGCCGGGGTTGCAGTCGGTAGCGACCGCCAGCGCGCCGCCCGCCGCCAGGATCGCCGTGGCAGGCGTGTACTCGTCCTCCGCCAGCCCGAAGGGCGTCCCCGGCAGGCCCACGGCAACCGTGCCGCCCCGCCCCAGCGCCTCGATGTCCTCCACGGGCGTCTTGACGAGGTGATCGGCGCTGACCGCGCCGAGCTCGACCGCCAGCGCCGTGCCGCCGATGCCGGCGAACTCGTCGGCGTGGATCTTGAGCGGCATGCCGAGGTGTCGCGCGGCTTCGAGCATCCGCCGTGACTGTGCCGCGTCGAAGACGCCCTCCTCACAGAACACGTCCATAAACGGCAGCGGCCTGTTCCGTGACCGCGCGAAGTCTACGACGGCGGGAAGCATCTCCGTCACGATTAGGTCGACGTAGGCGTCGGTGCGGCCTCTGTACTCCGGCGGGACGGCGTGCGCGCCGAGGAACGTGGCGACGATGTCGGCAGGGTGCTCGTCGTCCAGCCAGTAGATCGCGTCGAGCATCCGCAGCTCGCTCTCGGTCGTCAGCCCGTAGCCGGTCTTGATCTCGACGGTGGTGGTGCCGTGCGCAAACATGCGGTCGAGCCGGGCGCGGGTCTGCTCAACCAGCACCTCGACCGGCGCAGAGCGCGTGTCGCTCACCGTGCGGTTGATGCCCCCACCCGCCGCCATGATCTCCATGTAGGTCGCGCCCGCCAGCCGCGCCTCGAACTCACCCGCACGGTCGCCAGCCCAGACGAGGTGCGTGTGCGGGTCCACGAAGCCTGGCGTCACCACGCCGCCGCCCGCGTCGAGCCGCTCGGCGGAATCGTACCGTTCGCGCAGCGTTGCCGCCGGGCCCACCGCGACGATCTGGCCCCCTCGGATGGCAACCGCGCCGTCCTCGACAAGCCCCAGCTCGCCGAGCGCGCTGCCGCGCTGCGGACCATTATCTTGCGCGGGGACGACGCACACCTGCCGCGCATTCTCCACCAGCAGATCGATCCGTTCTGCCATGACCACCCTGCCTGAGCTATGGGAAACGGGTTCAAGTGCAGTTTATCACAGGGGCGGGCGAAAGGCATATG
>CAZDLX010000026.1:28069-29279 GCA_964506005.1 uncultured Anaerolineae bacterium
CGAAAGCTGCCGCTCACCCGCCGCTTCAAGCCATCCGCACACGGGCTGCGCTTCCCCAATGCGTTCCCCGGTGCGCCGCTGCCGACGAAGCGCCCGCCGTTCCACGGCTCGGTCTACGGGCTGTGCGGCGGGATGTGCTTCGCCGTGCTCGACTACCTGCACGCGGGCCAGCCCGCGCCGGACTTCGAGCACGTGCCCGACAAGGACACACGCTTCTGGCGCTACCTGTACCGGCGGCAGTTTGACTCGTTCGGGCCCGCGATGTGGCTGGTGCTGAAGTACGCCGCGTGGACTCTAATGCCGCCTGCCGCCGTGCGGCGGAGGACCAGCCGCTCGCTCGAACGGACGCGGCTGCTGCTCGACGCGGATATTCCGGTGGTGCTGGGGATCGTGTACGTGGGTGTGCCCGAGTCGCTCGCGGTGTGGAAGAACCATCAGGTGCTCGCCTACCGCTACGAGCAGCCCGAACCGGGCGTGACGGATCTCTTCATCTACGATCCGAACCACCCCGGCGACGACAGCGACTTTATCCGGTGTGTTGAGGACGACCCCGGCGGAACAGGCGACGTGACCTGTGCCCAGCACTCTGCCCGGCGCAAGACGCGGCCCATACGGGGCTTCTTCCCGGTGCCCTACCGGCGCAAGCGCCCGCCGAGACAGCTGGACGATGCGCTGAAAACGGGTCGCTAGAACCCCCCTCATCCCGCAGCATCCTTCGGATGCCGCACCCTTCTCCCGCGCAGGGGAGAAGGGGCCAGCTGGCTGCTCTGCGAACCTGTCCCCCTCTCCCCAGGCGGCGAAGGCGCCGCGTGGGAGAGGGGTGGGCGGCAACGGCCTTTGGCCGTTGCCGGTCGGGGTGAGGGGGCCTACCTAATTATCCCCCGGCGTGCGGTCGGGCTGTTCCAGCAGGCTGCGGGCGTTCTCGACGTAGCTCAAGGATTGGTGCCGGAAGTAGGTGTTGTACAGCTCCGCGTAGTGCCCGCCCGCCTCGATGAGCGCCTCGTGGTTGCCCTCCTCGATAATCGCGCCGTCGCGCAGCACGATAATGCGATCCGCGCTGCGCACCGTGCTCAGCCGGTGGGCGATGAGGATCGAGGTGGACTGCTTGAGGATCATCTCGATGGCCTCCTGGATCTGCATCTCCGTGAACGGGTCGATGCTGGCAGTGGCCTCGTCGAGAATGAAGATAGCCGGCTTCTGGATCAACACG
>CAZDLX010000027.1:0-28929 GCA_964506005.1 uncultured Anaerolineae bacterium
GGCTGTTCGACTCGTACCTGTATGGCGAGGCGGGACGGCAGATCTACGATTTCCTGTGGAGCGAGTACGCGGACTGGTACATCGAGATCGCCAAGAACGCGCTCTACGGGGGCGACGAGCAGGCCCGGCAGCGCACGCTGCACGTCCTGACGCACGTGCTCGACCAGTGCCTGCGGATGCTGCACCCGTTCGTGCCGTTCGTGACGGAGGAGATCTGGCAGCACATCCCGCACGAGGGCGAGACGCTGATGCTGGCGCGCTGGCCCGAGGCGGACGAGTCGCGGTATGACGGGACGGCGGAAGATGAGATGGGGCTGCTCATGGAGCTGATCCGGGGCATTCGCAACATCCGCGCCGAGTACAAGGTGGAGCCGGGCCGCAAGATCGCGGTGGATGTCGAGGCGGGTGAAGACGCCGCGATGGTGGACGCCCAGCGGCAGATCTTCGAACGGCTGGCGAATGTGGAGGCGGCAACCATGACGGTAGCCGCCCGCCTGGCCGAGAAGCCCGAGCAGGCCGTCTCGGTGACGGTGGACGGCGTGACAGCTTTCCTGCCGCTCGCCGGGATGGTAGACCTCGACGCCGAGCGCGAACGGCTGCGCCGCGAGCTGGAAAGCCTCAAGAGCCAGATCGCGCGCTCGGAGCAGCTGCTGGCGAATGAGGGATTCGTCGGGCGGGCGCCTGAGGAGGTCGTGCAGCGGGAGCGTGACAAGCTGGCCGATCTCGCCGCCTCGCGCGAGGCGCTCGCGGAGAGGCTGGCCGCGCTGTCATAGCAGTGCAGCTGCGAAAATCAGCCCTGAGGGGCCGGTTATGCCGGCCCCTCGGCGTGCTTGCCGCCCGCATGGTGCAAACCCTCCCCGGAGGCGCTACAGTTAGAGTCATGCCGGGCAGGTTGGCGTGACTCACCCGGTGGAATATAATGCACGTAATCGGTATGCATACGGACAGGTATGCAGGGACATTGAATGTTGGACTACAGGGATCCATACGCCCCTCAATCGGAAGCGGGCGAAGAGCCTTTCAGACGGACAGACGGCGAGATCACCGAGAGCAACCTCGGGCTGGATGAGGAACGGGCGGAAGGTAACAGTTTCGGCTCAGTCCTGTACGAGATCCTCGAGACAGTGCTGCTGGCCGTCGTCATCTGGCTGGTTGTGAACTTCGCCACCGCCCGCTACGTCGTCGAAGGGCAGAGCATGGAACCCAATCTTCACACAGGCCAGTTCCTCATCGTCAGCCGGCTGCACTACATGCAGCTTGGTGAGAGCATCAGCCTGGGGGATCCGCAGCGCGGGGACATCGTGGTGTTTGACTTCCCTGGCAACCCGAGCGACGACTACGTCAAGCGCGTGATCGGCCTGCCGGGGGAGACGGTGACCATCGACGAAGCCGGGCAGGTGTTCATCAACGGTCAGCCTATCGAGGAGCCCTACCTCGCGCCGGAGCAGACTCAGCCGTACCGGGGGCGGGTGGGCACCTGGACAGTGCCGATGGACTCCTACTTCGTGCTGGGCGACAACCGCAACAGCTCCGACGACTCGCGGCGCTGGAACGAGCTGGAAGAAACGTACATCGTCGGCAAAGCGTGGCTGTCTTACTGGCCGCCTCAGCACTGGGGCGTGATTCCGCATTATGATTATGCAACCGCTCAGGAGTAGGGCGAGACGCCACACGCGTATTGGTACCGGGCCGCGCCCGGGCACAGGGGGGACCCGTGGCTGAAATTGACTATCGCTGTGACCACTGCCACATCGGAACGCGCAATCTCCGGCACTCATCCGTCACGTACTGGGTCGAGGGCCAGCTTGTGATCCTGCCCGACGTGCCGGTGTGGGTCTGCGATATCTGCGGCGACGTCGAATACGAGATGGAGAACATCAGTAAGCTTGAGCGGCTGCTGGGCATCGACCGTTCCTTCTCGTCGGCCAGGCAGAATGTCGATGCTGCGTTCAACCCTGACGACCTGACATCCCTGCTGTCTACGACAAGACGACGGAGTGTATAAAGTAGATGAACCTGTGGCATGAGCTACCGCCCGGCGCGTCAGCGCCTGACGTGGTCTACACGATTGTGGAGATCCCGAAAGGGAGCCGCAACAAGTACGAGTATCACAAGCAGGCCGGGGTTATCAAGCTGGACCGCGTGCTGTACTCGTCGCTGTACTATCCCGGCGACTACGGGCTGATCCCGCGGACCTACTACGACGACGGCGACCCGCTCGACATTATCGTGATGATTAACGAGCCGACCTTCCCGGGGTGCATTATCGAGGCGCGGCCCATCGGGCTGTTCCGCATGCTGGATCGCGGCGCGCCGGACGACAAGATATTTGCCGTGCCGGACAAAGATCCTCTGTATCGCGATATTCACGATCTGGAGGATGTGGCGAAGCACTTCCTGGACGAGGTAGCCCACTTCTTCTCCGTTTATAAGGACCTCGAAGGCGCGCGTGTCGAGGTCATCGGCTGGGAGGGTGCCCAGGCGGCCAAAGACCGCATCATGCATGCGATCCAGCTTTACCAATCGACCTTCCAGCCGCCCAAGTTGTAAAGGCCGCCGGCTGGCGGCTGGCCCAATCGAACCCGGCGCGTCGTCTCTCTAGTTCCTGCCAGGGAAGAGACAACATACCATGAGTACCGCACATATTCTCGTCATGGCCGACACTCCTGAGGCGGCTGCTCACCTGACGGAGGTGCTGCTGCCTCGTGCCGGGTACACCGCAACCGCGATTGACGCGCTCTCCCCGACGCGGCACGCCGACGCCGTGCTCGTGGACGTAAGCCACCTGCGGGCGGCGCCTCTGGCGGGCCTTGAGGCCCAGCGCAACGCCGGCAACCAGGCGCCCGCCCTGCTGTGCGCCCCCCGGCTGACGGGCGAGATGGCCGCCGAAGTTTTCACGCTGAACATTCGCGATTTCGTCAGCAAGCCGGTTTCCGACTCCGAGCTGCTGGACCGCCTTTCGAAGCTCATCCAGCGCATCCGGCGGGAGCAGGAGCGCACCGAGCTTGAGGAGCATCTGGAAGCGGCGCAGCGCGCGCTCCAGCGGCGCATCGACGAGATGAACGCCCTCTCGCGGATAGGCCGGGCGCTCACCGTGCTCGACGACACGGAGCTGATCCTCTCGCGGATTGTCGAGGCGGCGATGTACCTGGTGCGCGCCGACGAGTGCGTGCTTTATCTGCGCGACCGGGCCAGCGGCGAGCTCGAACTGCGGGCGCACCGGGGTATCGCGCCGGAGAAGGTCAGCCCGCTGTGGCACCCCTCGGCAGACTCGCTGATCGTCTCGATGATGCAGTCGGCGATGGCGGTGGGGCGGCACGACGAGGACGGGGTGAAAGTTACGACCGGATACTTCGTCCCGGCGGCTGCGGGCGCGCCCATCGTCGTCGGGCAGCGCGTTATCGGCGCGCTGACCACCCACTGGCGCACAGAGCGCGACGTGAGCAGTGCCGACCTGGCAGCGCTGACCAACCTGAGTGACTACGCAGGGATGGCCCTTGACCGGGTCGACGCCGCCGATGATGCCGAGCGGCGGGTTGACGAGGCGCTGGCAACGGCGCGTCTGGTGAGGGCACACGCCCAATCGTTTGCCGGGCCCATCGACGGCATTGCGTCCAACGTGGAGGCGCTGCTGGACGGCGAGTTTGGCCCGCTCAGCGACGCGCAGCTCGGCGCGGTCAGCCGCATCCGGCTGGGCGCGGCACGTCTGAGCGAGACGGCCCGGCTGATCGACGAGATGTTTGAGGAAATCGAGAGCGAGGCTCCGGCCAGCGCATCGTGACAGACGGCGTTATCGAACGGGGGCAGGCTGACTGCCACCTGATCCAGCTCGGCGAGATCGAATATCATGCGGCCTGGGATGTGCAGCGGCAGCTTGCTGCGGCGCGCGCTGAAGGCCGCATCTCCGACGTGCTGCTCCTGCTGGAGCACCCGCATACCTACACGCTGGGGCGCTCGGGCAAGCTCGAGCACCTGCTGCTCGACGAGCAGGAGCGCGCGGCGCGGGGCGTGCAGGTGGTTGAGGTTGACCGGGGCGGCGATATCACCTACCATGGCCCGGGCCAGCTCGTCGCGTACCCGATTCTGCACCTCGGCAAGGCAGACCCCACGGGGCGGCTCCCCACCGGCGACTACGTCGGCTACCTCCGCAGGCTTGAAGAAGTGCTGATACACACCGGCGGCGAGTTTGGCATCGAGGCGCGCCGTGAGGAGGGCTATACCGGGGTGTGGGTTGACTGCCCCGCCGGGCCCGAGAAAATCGCGGCAATCGGGGTGCGCGTGAGTGCCGGTGGTGTCAGCATGCATGGCACCGCGCTCAACGTGATGACCGACCTCAGCTACTTCGGCGGGATTATTCCGTGCGGCATTCCCGACCGGCCTGTGACCTCCATGCAGCGGCTGCTCGGCGACCGTACACCGCAGATGGAGCAGGTACGCGAGGCATTTGCCCGACACTTTGCCGCTGTGCTGGCACGCCGCCTGACCCCCGCGCGGCTTGAGGATGTGCTGGCGGGGTAGGGCGGCAGGTGGACAAATAGAAGGGGCGCAGCACAAGCTGCGCCCCGTTTACTTGCCAGACGCGCCCCATACGCGTCAGCCTGGGGCGGTTGACGGTCAACGTGCCACCCCCTCTGAGGTTGCTTCGCAACCCCATTTCCCCCTTTCAGGGGCGAAGGCGCTGGTGGCGATGGTCGTATGCGCAGAAAACCCACCCTCCGCCCCCTCCCAGGGGCAAGTGCGAAGGGGTCGGAGGTGGGCTGCGTGACCCGGTGGACTATCGCGCACATCTCGCCTGCTGGCGCTCTACAGTCGCATCTCGGAGGAGTGGCCCGGGAAGACCCGCCCGCCGGTGATGTAGCTGTAGGCGTAGTTGACGGCGACGGCTGCCTGCCCGAAGCCGGTCGCGATCAGGCTCAGGGGCTCGGTGCCGTTCTGCCTGGCGATGTCACCCGCCGCGTACACGCCGGGGATGTTCGTCTCCTGCCGCTCGTTGACGAGAATGTAGCGCTTCTCGAACTCTAGCCCCCAGTCGCGGATGGCGCCGAGGTCCGCCTTGAAGCCGAGGTTGAGCAGCACGATGTCGATGTCGAGCGTCGTTTCCTCACCGGTGCGGTTATCGAAGATCGTCGCACCGGTGATGTGATCGTTGCCGTGGACCTCTTTGAGCTCGTACCACAGGCGGACATCCACATTTGAGTTCATGAGCTCCGTCACGCTGCTGGGGTGGGCACGGAATCCTTCGCGCCGGTGAATCAGGGTGACGGAATCGGCGTAGTCTTTTAGATTCAGCGCCCAGTCTACAGCGGAGTCGCCGCCCCCGACGACGAGCAGCTTCTTGCGGTGGAACGGACGCTTCTCCTGCACGAAGTAGTAAACGCCGTTGCCCTCGAAGCGGTTCAGCGAGTCCAGATCGAGGCGGTTGGGCCGGAACGCGCCGATACCCGCACAGATGACGACCGTCCGTGTGTAGTGAGTCGCCCGGTCGGTGGCGAGCTCGATGATGGCGTCGTCGCGGCGGACCAGGCCCTGAGCGCGTTCGCTGTAGACGTAAGTAGGCAGCCAGGTGTCGGCCTGCTCGACGAGATTGCGGACGAGGTCTTTGGCGAGGATTCTGGGATAGCCGGGCACATCGTAGATGAACTTCTCGGGGTAGAGCACGGCGAGCTGCCCACCGGGCTCTGGCAGGGCTTCGATGATCTTCGTCTTCATCTCGCGCAGGCCAGCGTAGAACGAGGCAAAGAGGCCCGTCGGCCCGGCGCCGAGGATGGTAATGTCGAAAACGTCTTCTGGCATCGTGTCACTCCTGTGTTGCTCTGATAATCACAGTAAGCTCGGAGCGCAGGCGCTGCGTCTACACCATCCTCTCGGTGACCAGCTCAACCTCAAACGCCTTCAACACCGGCTGGATCGGGTTGACGACGCTCACAGTGCCCGACCCTGAGAACAGCAGGCCCACGGCATTGCGTCTGTAATCCAGCACCAGCGAGCCAGAGTCGCCCCGGTCGCTGAGCGCACCTGTCATCACCTGGTTGGTGAAGCGAGCGGTGCGCGCCCCGTACTGCACGTCGATGGTCACGTCGATCTGCACGATCTGCGCCCGGGTCAGGCCTGTCGTGCGCCCACTCTTGATCACGCGCATGCCGAGTTCGGGTTCCAGTACCCCGGCGGGCAGCCCTTCGACGTCGATAATTGCGGGTTCAACGGGGACGCTGTCGTGCAGCCGGGCGAGCGCCGCGTCGACCCGGTTAGTAGGCGGCAGCAGGGGGGGCGGCTCGCCGGCCCGGAGCGGCCTACCGGAGCGCAGTTTCTCGATGAGCCGGGCGAGAGCGCCCATCCAGCCGCGGCCGGGTGGAGCATCGTCCTCGACGGGCTCGGCCAGCTCATCGAGGAAGCGCAGCGGCTGAAACGTCTCCAGGCTGGCGATCTGGTCGAACAGCGTCCCGCCGTCGGCCGGGCCGGGTTGGAGGATCGGGTCGCCGGGCCGGGCCTGGTTCAGGGAGGCCATGACGTGGTTGTTGCTCAGGATGAACAGGTCGCCGTCGCGCTGCACGATAGCGCCGAGCGTGCCGGCGCTGCCTGCCGGGTGGCCGATTGACAGGCCGGGGCGGATGGGCCGCTGGCGGGTGCGGCGGTCTGGGCTGAAGGCGACGATCTGGCCGGTCTGCACGACGTCGGTCGGCACGCCCTGCACCTCGGCAGGTACGAGATCGTCGGGGTCGAGCGCTGAGATGGGCTGTTTGCGCGTCACGGAGACCATGATGCTGGGCTCGCCGGTTATCTCGCGTCCCCGGATCTTGTAGCCGACACCCACGCCGACGACGTTGCGGCGCAGCAGCATGAGGGGCGCGACGCGACCGCGCAGCTCAAGCGCTCTGTGTAAGGCCTCGGACAGGGGTCCGTTGAACAACGGGGTGTGTCTCCTCGCACTACTAACCCAGGCTTCCGGTGCTCCGAGGGCTCAGGACGTCACTGCCGGGCCTCCCAGATACGGATCGTCTCGCGCAAGAAGTTCTGTATCTGCGGCTCAGGGACAGCGTCAACGCCCTCAAATACCTCGCCATCGACGACGATGCGCACGCCGCCGTCAAGCGCACTTCGAAGGTGGATGGAGCGCGACGCAAACTCGGGGGACGTGGCAAGCCGGGTTTGCAGCAGCTCCTCGATCTGCTCGGCGACGGGCCGCTCGTCTACCGGCTCGGCGTCGGCGAGCTGGGGCAGCTTGAACAGGCCGAGCCGCCGGGCTGGCTCAAGGGGTGGCTGCGCGCCGGGCAGTGGGGGCTCAGGTGCGCTGTCACGCGGAGCCGCCTGCGGGGTGCTGCCGGCGATATCCGCGAGCCGTGCGAAGCCGGCCAGCGCCTGCGCTGCGGCCAGGAAGCGCCGCCCGACCCGCTCGTCCTCGATCTCGCGCAAACTGCGGTAGCGCCGCCCCTCGATCTCGACGACAAGCTCGCCGCTGGCATCACGCAGGACACGCATCTCTTCGGCTGCGTCAGCCGGAGCAGGGTGCTCTGTGGCAGGTGGGCCCGGTGTGTCACCTGCCAGCCGCCGCAGCCGCCCACCTCCAGCCGGTTCGGCGGGTCGGGTCTCCAGCGGCAGAGTTGGCGACTCGTCCGGCTTGTCTCCGTCTGCCTGGTCTTTGTTCTTCGTCGAGACCCACCACACCCAGATTCCGGCGAGTGAGAGGGCGGCGAGTATGATCGCCAGGAGCGGTAGTATGAAGAGGAGCAAATCGGTGGACATCGTCACGCACTCCCGTCAGGCCTGGCACTCAGGGCAGAAATGGGTGCCGCGCTGTCCGAGCCACACTTTGCGGATGGGTGCGCCGCAGCGCGGGCACGGTTCGTCTTCACGGCCATACACCTTGAAGAAGTTCTGGTACGAGCCAGCAGTGCCATCCGGCTTACGGTACCAGTTGATGCTGGATCCCTCATGCGCGATTCCTCCGCGCAGCGCCTCGCGTACGGCGTGGTACAGGCGCTCCACTTCTTCAGGAGTAAGTGTATTCGCCCTGCGTGTGGGGGCAATTCGGGCCAGCCAAAGTGCCTCGTCGGCGTAGATGTTGCCCACCCCGGCGACAAACGCCTGGTTGAGCAGCAGCGGTTTAATCAGCCCGGAGCGCGTTGCGAGCCGGGCGCGGAAGGCCTCAAGCGTGAAGCTGCCCTCCAGCGGCTCGGGCCCCAGGCTGCCGACGACTTCCTCGACGTCTGAGACGAGGTACAGCCGGCCAAACTTGCGGATATCGGAGAAACGCAGCTCGCGCCCGTCGTCGAGGCCGAACTTCACCCGCACGAAGCGGTCGGCGTCGTAGAATTCGCCGGGTTCGGCGACGTACAACTGCCCGGTCATCTTCAGATGGACGATCAGGTAGTCGTCGGTGAGCTCGAAAATGACGTATTTGCCCCGCCGCCACAGCACCTCGACGCGCTGGCCGATCAGCCGGGCAGCGAAGAGCTCTGGTGTGACGGTGCCGAGCTGCGGCTCCCATTCGACCCACATACTGGTGAAGGCCCGGCCCACCATATCGTCGCGCAGGCCGCGGACCACCATTTCAACTTCAGGTAATTCAGGCATCAGTCACCAGCGTTCCAGTCAATCATCCAGCACAGGTCGTACGTTCTGCCACGTGACTTCCCAGCAGCAGCCCGGCGTCTCCTCACGGTGCGTGCTCTGGGCCGCCCAGGTGAGGTAGCCAAACTCGCCGTTGAACTGGGCGTTGAGCACCGTCTGGCCCGGCACGTATTCGCGCAGATGGCCCCGCAGCCAGCCGAAGGCGTTGTCGGGCGTGAGCTGTCGCACCAGGCGGCTGCACTCTGCGGGCGGCGTCCAGTGGGTATCTGCACGGTCGGGGACGCGGACGACGCGCCCATCCTGGACCTCGATCTGGCCGGGGCCGCACCACACGCCGGCATTGTCGATGTACTCAAACTCGACCGTGTAGTGGTTCAGGGCGAGGCTCTGCCAGCGCGCCTGCCGGCTCTCAAGCTCCTGGGCGACGTGTACCGTGCGCGCCGTGTCGCGGATGGCGACCCACGGGAACGGCGGGCCGATCACAAGCTGCACAATCAGACCGACGCTGCAGGACAGCAGCAGGAGCAGCACGAATACCAGCGGGCGGAGGGTGAGAAGCTGCAGCCGGCGGCGGCGCCGAATGCGTGCCTGCTGCCGGGCGATGCGCCGCGCCTCGCGGGCCTGGCGCCGTCGCTCGCGCCGCTCTTGGCGCGCTTTCTGCCACTTCCCCCACGGCGTCCAGGGCTCGTGCTCGGGCGTTCGGGCGGTGTTTCGCTTGCGGGTTGGTTTCGAGCGTGTGTTCCGTGCCATCAGCCGCCTCGGTAGAAGTATGACGCAGGGCCGGGGCTGCCGCCACCCGTCGCGGGGGAGCAGGTGCCAGGGGCGCAACTTGCAGTGTCGCCCGGCAATTCATTGCCGGGCGATGCTACGTGCACAAAGCCCCCTGACGGGAACTCCCGAAGCGCGGTTCCGGTGGCAACCTTAAAACTTCCTGCGCAGGCCCCGAAACGCCAATGCGACGTGTCGAAACATGCTATACTAATCGCCGAGTCCACACCACCGTCGCTCACACAAGCCAGCATTGAGAAAAAGGGACCGCAGTCATGGCGTCGTTTGCACATCTGCACGTGCACACCGAGTACTCGCTGCTCGACGGGATGAGCCAGATGAAGGACCTCGTGGCCCACACTGTCGAACTGGGGATGGACTCGCTGGCCATCACCGACCACGGCGCGATGTACGGCGTGATCGAGTTCTACCGCGCGTGCAAGGCTGCTGGCGTTAAGCCCATCATCGGCATGGAGGCCTACCAGGCCCCCCGGGGGATGGGCGATCGCGACCCCGAGAAGGACAAGAACTACTACCACCTGCTGCTGCTCGCGCAGAACCAGACGGGCTATCAAAATCTTCTCAAAATCGCGAGCGCCTCACAGCTGGACGGGTTCTACTACAAGCCGCGCATCGACCGCGACTTCCTCGCCGCGCACTCCGAGGGGCTGATCTGCACGAGCGGCTGCCTTGCCGCCGAGATCCCGCAGATGCTCGTCGAGGGCCGGAAAGACGAGGCCCGCAGGCTGCTCGGCTGGTATCAGGACGTCTTCGGGCCAGACCGCTTCTACCTTGAGCTTCAGGAGCACGACATCCCCGAGCTGCACCAGGTCAACCAGGCGCTGTACGAGATCGCGCCGTATGCCGACGTGCCGCTTCTCGCGACGAACGACGTGCACTACGTGCGCGCCGAGGATGCCGACCCGCACGACGTGCTGCTGTGCATCGGCACGAGCAGCCTGGTCTCCGACCCGAAGCGGATGCGCTTCAGCGATCCGAGCTACTATCTGCGCCCCCCCGACGAGATGGCGCGAATCTTCAAGGACGTGCCCGAGGCGATCACGAACACGCTCAAAGTCGCCGAGATGTGCAACGTCGACCTCGACGACCGTTCGTATAAGCTGCCGAAGTTCGACGTGCCGGAGGGCTACGACGCGCAGAGCTACCTGCGCTACCTGTGCGAGGAAGGGCTGCGCTGGCGCTACGGTGACCGGGCTGACAACCCCGAAGTACGCCAGCGGCTCGAACACGAACTGCGCATCATCGACTCGATGGGTTTCAACGATTACTTCCTCATTGTGTGGGACCTGTGCGAGTTTGCGCGGCGTGAGGACATCTGGTGGAACGTGCGCGGCTCGGGCGCGGGCTCGGTTGTGGCGTACTCGCTCGGCATCACCGGCATCGATCCGCTGCACAACGGGCTGATCTTCGAGCGCTTCCTGAACCCGGGGCGCGTCAATATGCCCGATATCGACCTGGATTACCCGGATGACCGTCGTGCCGAGATGATCGCCTACTGCGTACGCAAGTACGGTGAGGACAAAGTCGCGCAGATCATCACGTTCGGGACGCTCGGCGCGCGCGCGGCCATCCGCGACGTAGGGCGGACGCTCGACATTCCGCTCAACGAGGTGGACCAGCTCGCCCGGCTGATCCCGGCGATCCCCGGCAAGCCCGTCTCTATCCAGCAGGCGCTGGAGGACATCCCCGACCTGCAGGCGGCTTACGCCGATGGCGAGCGGCCCTACATCAAGCGGCTGCTCGACACCGCGATGAAGCTGGAGGGCATCTCGCGGCATGCCAGCACGCACGCCGCCGGTGTGCTGATCGCCGACAAGCCGCTGGTGGAGTACACGCCGCTCAACCGGGCCACGCAAAACATGGTGCTGGGCTCCATGTCGCAGTGGCCGATGGAGATCGTCGACTCGATCGGGCTGCTCAAGGTTGACTTCCTCGGCCTGCGCACGCTGACGATTATGCGCAAGGCCTGCGAGCTTATCGAGTTCTACCACGGCATCGCCTACAACCTCGAGAACATCCCCTACCGGCACGTAGAGGATGACCCGGAGTATAACCGGGCCCTCGATGCGGCGTTCGACCTGCTGACACGCGGCGAGACGAGCGGCGTGTTCCAGGTGGAAGGTCAGGGGCTGACGCGCATGCTGACCGAGATGCGCCCCAGCCGCTTCGAGCACATCGTCGCCGCAATCTCGCTGTTCCGCCCCGGCCCGATGGAGTACATCCCGACGTACATCCGCCGCATGCACGGCGAGGAGCCCGTCAGCTACCACCACGAGAAGCTGGAGCCGATCCTGAGCGAGACGTACGGCATCATCGTCTACCAGGAACAAATCATGGAGATCGCGTCGCAGCTCTTCGGCTACGAGCTGGGCGAGGCGGACCTGATGCGCCGCGCGGTTTCCAAGAAGAAGGCCGCGGAGCTTGAGAAGCACCGGGCGCGCTTCCGCAAGCGCGGGCCTGAGAACGGCATCCCGCCGGAGGTCGCCGAGCAGATTTTCAGCGACATCGACTTCTTCGCCCGGTACGGCTTCAACAAGTCGCACGCGGCGGACTACGCGGTGCTCACCATGCAGACCGCGTTTCTCAAGGCGCACTTCCCGCACGAGTACATGACTGCCCTGCTCACCATCGAGCGCGGGGATACAGCGAAGGTTGGCAGCTACATTCTGGACTGCCGCCGGATGGGCATTGACGTGCTGCCGCCGGACATCAACGCCAGCCACCACGACTTCACGATTGAGGAGGATGCCGACGGCAGGCGCTCGATCCGTTACGGGCTGAGCGCCATCAAGAACGTCGGCGAGGGCTCGGTAGAGGCCATCCTCGCAGCACGTGGAGACGAGCCGTACCGCGATCTGGCGGACTTCTGCAAGCGCACCGACCTGCGAGCGGTCGGCAAGCGCGCGGTCGAGTGCCTGATCAAGGTAGGGGCGCTCGATTCGTTTGGGGAACGGCTGCGCCTGCTCGAATCGCTCGACCGGCTGATGAATTACAGCGCCAACGTACACAAAGCTGCCGACGTCGGCCAGATGAGCCTGTTCGGCGCGGCAACCGGTGTGGAACTGGACGTGGATGCGAGCGGCCTGCTGGCCGACGAGGTGCACAGCCACGTTACAAACCGGGAGATGCTGCAGTGGGAGCGGGAACTCGTCGGCCTGTACGTTTCGGAGCACCCACTGCAGGCCGTGCTCGACAAGGTCGAGCAGGTGGTGAGCGCCTACACGCACGAGCTTGGCGAGGCGGATCACGGGCGGCAGGTCACCATGGCGGGGCTGGTGACGAGCGTGCGACCTCACATGACGCGCAGCAACAAGCAGATGGCTTTCGCCGAAATCGAGGATCTTTCGGGCTCAATTGAGGTCGTCATCTGGCCCAGCACGTGGGACGAGACAAAGTCGCTGTGGCAGCCAGAGCGCATCCTGCTGGTCCGCGGGAAGATCGATGCGCAGGGGGGCGAGCCGAAGCTGCTGTGCGACGACGCGACGACGAACTTCGACCTGTGGGAAGCGGCGGGGGACGTCGAGCCGAGGTCGCTGACGTGGGCGGTCGAGCCGCCGATCTTCGAGGAGGATGAACTCCCGGCACCTCCACCGCCGGATGACGGCGAGGGGTTCGAGCCGCCGTTTGACGAGGCGCCGCTGCCGTACGTAACCGTTGAGGAAAGCCCAGCACCAAATGGGCACGGCATCCACGAGCCGCAGGCGGCGGCAGCGGAGGATGCTCTGCCAGAGCGCGAGTACGTGGTGGCGCCGGACGTGCCGATCCCCGATCCCGACGAGGTGCCGCCAGTCGAGGAAGAGGAGGAAGAGCTGCCCGAGCCGGCAGCACCCGAGCCGCTGTACGCCCCACCTGCAGCGGCGCGAGTGGCAGCCTCACGGCGCGATGGCCCCGTCCATCTCCGCATCTGCATCCAGCGCAGCGGCGACGATCACCGCGACCGGCGCAAGCTGGAGCGGCTGCACGGCGCGCTCATGGAGCGGCCGGGCCGTGATACATTCTCGATCGTCCTGGTGGATGCTGCCAGGAGCATTGAGCTCACGTTCGGCAAGGTGACCACCCACTACTGCCCCGAGCTGGAGCGCAGGCTGATCGCGATTGTCGGGCTGGAAGCCGTCACAATCGAGCGATAATTCCGATATACTAGAACGTGGCTGATCCGTTATCGATAGGAAATCCACGATGCAGCAGACCATTCGACGACTCGGGGTTATCACCAGCGGCGGCGACTCGCCGGGTATGAACGCCGCCATCCGTGCGGTCGTGCGCACCGGCATCCACTATGGCGTGGAGGTGTACGGCATCAAGCACGGGTACAAAGGGCTGGTCAACGGCGACATCGACAGGATTGAGTCCCGGGATGTGGGCGGCATCATCGGGCGGGGCGGCACGATCCTCCAGACGGCCCGCCTGCCCGAGTTCAGAGAGGAGAGCGTGCAGCGGCAGGCGCTGCGCAGTCTCAACGAGCACGGCATCAACGCGCTGGTCGCCATCGGCGGTGACGGCAGCCTGAGAGGTGCGCTCGCGCTGCACAAGCTGGGCGTCAAAGTCGCGGGTATCCCCGCCAGCATCGACAACGACCTGTACGGCACGTCGAGCTCGATTGGCGTGGATACGGCGCTCAACACGATTATCGAAGCGGTCGACCGTCTGAGAGATACCGCGTCGTCGCACGAGCGGGTCTTTCTTGTCGAGGTCATGGGCCGCAACTGCGGGTATCTCGCCATCTCGGCAGGGCTGATTACCGGCGCAGAGGTGGTCATTATTCCTGAGGAAGAAATGACGCTGGACGAGCTGGGCCGCCAGGTGGAGCACGCCTACCTGATGGGCAAGTCGCACGGGATGGTTATCGTCGCCGAGGGCGCGAACCTCTCTGTGACGGAGATCGAGAACTACCTCAACCAGCACGACATCGGCTTCGAGGTACGTACGACCATTCTGGGGCACGTGCAGCGCGGCGGGCGCCCGACAGCCTTCGACCGGATGCTTTCGACCCGTTACGGCGTGGCCGCCGCCCAGGCGCTGCTGAAAGGCGAGTCGGGCGTCATGATGGCGCTGGAGGGCAGCGACATCGTGACCCGCAATCTGGAAGATGTGCTCGGCAAGAGCCGCCCGCTGAATCCGCACCACATCGAGATGGCGAAGATCCTGACCCGCTAGCGGGGCGACGAAAATCTCGGCGGTTCCGCCGATCCGCGTTACAATACTGTGGGGCAAAATGCCCGACAAGCAGCCCGCCTCACGGCGGGCATTTTTGAGACACAAGCGTACCCGTTGAGGAGTGACTTCATGAAGATTGGAATCCTCACAGGCGGTGGTGATGTCCCCGGTCTGAACCCCTGTATCAAAGCTCTCGTCGACCGCGCGGTCGACGCCGGCCACGAGACGCTGGGCATCCGCCGTGGCTGGGCCGGCCTGCTAAATTATCATCCGGATGAGCCGCCTGATTCGCCGACCAACATGATCTGTGTAACGCCGCTCGACAAGCTCGTCGTGCGGACTGTCGCCCGTACCGGCGGCACGTTCCTGCACACCTCGCGCACGAACCCCAGCAACGTGAAGAAGCAGAATATCCCCGAATTCCTGCAGGATCAGGACTGGGCGACAGAGGATACGGCCCGGTTCGACCTCACCGGGCACGTGCTGAAGGTCGTCGAGGCGCTGGGGTTGGACGTGATTATCGCCATCGGCGGCGACGACACGCTCAGCTATGCCGAGCGGCTGCACCGCGAGGGCGTACACGTGCTGGCCATCCCCAAGACGATGGATAACGACGTCTTCGGGACGGATTACTGCATCGGGTTCAGCACCGCCGTGACGCGCAGCGTGAACTTTATCCACAACCTGCGGACCAGCACCGGCTCGCACGAGCGGATCGCCGTCGTCGAGCTGTTCGGGCGCAATTCGGGTGAAACCTCGCTCATCGCCGCGTACCTGGCCGGCGTCGACCGGGCGATCATCTCCGAAGTCCCGTTCGACATAAATAAGCTGGCCGCCTACCTGCTCGATGATAAGCGGCGCAACCCGAGCAACTACTCGATGATGACGATCTCCGAGGGGGCGCGCATGGAGGGCGGCGAGATCATCCAGCGCGGCGAGGCGGACGCCTACGGCCACCTCAAGCTCGGCGGTATCGGGCAGGTCACCGGCGAGATGATCAAGGAGATTACGGGCGAGAACATCATCTACCAGCAGCTCGCCTACCTGATGCGCTCGGGCGCGCCGGATTCGCTCGACCTCATGGCGGCGTTCAACTACGCGCACATGACGATGGACATGATCCTGAAGGGGCAGAGCGGGCGGATGGTGGCGCTGCGCGGCGGCGTCTACACCGACATCCCGATCAGCATGATCATGCAGGGCCGCAAGCACGTCGACGTCGGCGAGCTGTACGACATCGAGCAGTACCGGCCCAAGATCCGGCACGTGGCGGGGATGCCGATGTTCCTCAGCTAGCCCGGCAAGTGTGTATCGTGTAGAATGGGACGCCCCACAAGTTGGGGCGTCCGATGCTTCATGAAACTGACGAGAGGCCGTCATGATTCCTCAGAAGCTGGAGCTTGAGAACTTCCTCGCGTACCACAAGTGCGACCCAATCGACCTGACCGGGCTGCACCTGGCGTGCCTGGCAGGCGCGAATGGTGCCGGGAAGTCGTCACTGCTCGACGCGATCACGTGGGCGCTGTGGGGTAAGGCGCGCGCCCGCCGCGACGACGATCTCATCTACGGCGATGAGGTCGAGATGCAGGTCAGGCTCACCTTCCTGATGGACGGCAACCAGTACTGCGTGACGCGCTACCGCTCGCGCAAGGGCAGGGGGCGCTCCGAGCTCAACCTCGAAGTGTGGGACGGTGATGATTGGCGCTCGCTGGCCGAGCCGACGATCCGCGATACCGAGCAGCGCATTGTCAGCGTGCTGCGCCTCGACTACGAGACGTTCATCAACTCCGCGTTTCTGATGCAGGGCCGGGCGGACGAGTTCACCCAGAAGCGGCCCGCCGAGCGCAAGGCAATCCTCACCGAGATTCTCGGGCTGAACGTGTGGACAGAGTACGAGGAGCGCGCCAAAGAGCGGCTCCGTGCGGTCGAACAGGAAGCCCGGCAGATCGAGGCCACGCTGCAGAACATCGCCGACGAGCTGGCCCGCGAGGAGATCTACCGGCAGGAGCTGGCCGACGCGGAAGCCAAGCGTGACGGGCTGGCCGAGGCAATTGCCGAGGCAGAGGCATATGCCCGCGAGCTGGAGGCGGCACGGCACGACCTCGCGCATGTGAGCCAGCGCTGCGATGACCTCGAGCGGCTGGCAGCAGAGAACCGCGCCGAAATCGAGCAGATCGACGCGGAGCGGGCGGACTACGCCCGGCGGCTGTCCGAGCACTCCGAGGTGCTGGCCCAGCGTGACGAGATCGAGGAGGCCGTCCGGCAGCTGCAGTGGGCTCGCGGGGTGGACCAGGATTGCAGCGATCGGCTGATGGCCCAGACGGACCTCCGCAACCAGCTCAGCGCCTTCGAGCAGACGATCACAGCGGAGCGCAGCTCGCTGAGCACGCGGCTGAACAGCCTGCGCGAGCGGCACGCCCGGCTGGCGCAAACGATCGACGAAGGGGCGGGGGCGGAGAGCGTGCTCGACGAGCAGCAGGAGAAGCTGGATGCGCTGCTCGCCCGGCAGGTTGAGCGCGACAGTATGGTCCAGCGGATGGAGGAACTGCGCGCCGAGCACCGGCGGCTCCAGGACGCCAACGAGTCGCTCAAGGCTGAGACGGAAACACTGTTCGAGCAGCAGGAGGAGATCGAGGCCAGCGGCGCTATGTGCCCGCTGTGCCAGCAGGAACTTACAGACGAGCACCGCATGGACCTCGCGGCCCAGCTTGAACGGCAGCGGATAGACAAAGCGGAGCAGCACCAGGCCAACACCGAACGTCTGCGCCAGGTCAATTCAGAGATGATGGCGCTCAGCCGGGAGATCCAGAAGGCGGAGGGCGAGCTGCGCGGGCTGCAGCCTCTGAACCAGCTCATCGCCCGGCTGGAAAGCCAGCGCGACGCAGCCAGGGATGCCCGCGACAACTTCGCGGAGGTCGAAACCGAGCTGGCGGAGATCGAGGCGTTGTTGATGAACGAAGCCTTTGCCCCGGATGCACGCGCCGGGCTTGTCAAGGTGCAGCATGCGCTGGCGGAGCTCGGCTACGACGAGCAGGCCCACCGCGAGGCTCGCCGGCTGATCAACGAGCTGTCGCCCGTCGAGTCGCGCAAGGCGGACCTCGACTACGCGCTCAAGAACATGCCCGAGATCGAAGCGCAGATCGCCAGGCTGGACGAGAAAGCAGCGGCCCGGTCCCAGAAAGAGGCTGCTCTGCTGCAGGAGCTGGAGCAGGTGCGGGGCGAGCGCGAGGGGCTGGCCGCCACAGTGAGCGAGCTCCAGCCGTGGGAAGATGCGCTGCAGACACGGCGAGATCAGCACGGGCAGGCCCAGAGCCTGGTGGGCGCGGCGCGGCAGAAGATCAATGCGCTGGAAGTGCAGCGCCAGCGCCAGGCTGACCTGCTCGCGCAGTCCGACCGGCTTGCGGAGGAGCACGGCATCTACGCTCAGCTCAAGGAGGCCTTTGGTCGGGACGGCATCCCGGCAATGATTATCGAGGCGACGATCCCCGAGATTGAGACGGAGGCCAACGAGATTCTCGCCCGCATGACGGATGGCCGCATGCATATCCGCTTCGACACCCAGCGCGAGAAAGTCACCGGCGGCGTGATGGAGACGCTGGACATCAAGATTGCGGACGAGCTTGGTACCCGCGACTACGACACATTCAGCGGGGGCGAGGCGTTCCGGGTCAACTTCGCCATCCGGCTGGCGCTCTCACGGCTGCTGGCCAGGCGAGCCGGGGCGCGGCTCCGGACGCTGATTATGGATGAGGGATTCGGCACGCAGGACTCCCAGGGGCGGGAGCGTCTCATCCAGGCGATCAACGCGATCAAGGACGATTTCGACCTGATCCTGGTGATCACTCACATCGACGAGCTGAAAGATGCGTTTCCCGTCCGCATCGAGGTGACCAAGACCCCGACGGGCTCAGTTGTGGACATTGTATGAGCATCACCACGGGATTGCGCGGGCCCGTCGCCGTTCTGCCGCTCGTCGGGCGGCAGGACTCTGACGAGGCGTATGCCACCGGCACGCTGCTCAGCAAGCTGCTGGCCGATCACCTGTCGGGTGCGGGGCTGGGGGTTGTGGACTCGCGCGTGCTGCTCCAGCATATGGCGGCTCACAAGTACCGGCTGCCGCTTGCCGGCGAGCACGCCGAGTCACTCAAAGTAGAGCTGAAGCTTGCTGCCGTCGTGCAGGGAAGCTACGTGCTCGACAACAACGGGCGGCTGCTTGGCCTGCAGCTCCGGGTCGATTCGCCCGATAGCAGCCCGCCGCCGATAGAAGCGTCAACGCCGCTAGACGCCTTCCCCCGGTTCGTCGAGCACATCTCTCTGGCGCTCGTCGAGGCGCTGGGCGTGTCCATCGACGACACTCTCCGGCGGCGGGTGAAGCAGATCTCGCGCCCGGCCACCTTCGAGGCGCTGCGGCAGGTCGCGCTGGCACAGGCGGCGTGGGGCAGGGGGCAGCACGAACTCGCCCTCGGCGCGGTGACCTCAGCGCTGACGCTGGACGAGTCCTATGAGGAGGCGCTCGCGCTGCAGATTGCCATTGCGCGGGCCGCGGGCGACAGCGATACCGTGCGGGCTGCGTTCCAGAAGTGGTCGGCGGGGGCCGCTAAAAGCGGGCGCCACGGCCAGGGCGCCGAGCGGCTGATGCTGCTCGGGCACTGGCTCCACGAGCGCGGCGACTGGACGGAGGCGCGCCGAGTATATGACACGGCCCGCAGTCTGTATGAGCGTGACGGCGACGAAGTCGGCTCGGCCCGCGCTCAGAACAACATCGCGAACCTCGACCTGCTCGGCGGCAAGCTCCAGACGGCGATCAAGGTATACCGGCGCAGCCTGAGGGTCTTCGAGATGTACGCGGAGACGCAGGCCGACTCGGCGGCGGCACTGCTCAACCTGGCTCTGTCCCACAGGAACCTTGGCCAGATAGACGAGGCGTGGATCGCCGTGGAGCAGGCTCTAACCCTGGCGCGCGGGCTGAAAGACAGCCGGCTTGAGGCGCGCTGCCTCGCCGAGCGCGCAGCCATCCGGCACGAGCGCGACGAGTGGACGCAGGCAGGCGAGGACTACCAGCGCGCCGCCAGCTTGCTCGGCGCGCTGGGCGACGCGGCGGGCATGGCTGTGGTCCGGACGCACCAGGCGCTGCTGTTGAAGCATCAGGGCAACTACCAGCAAGCAGAGGCGCTCCTGCTAGAAGCGGCAAGCACGCTGGGACGGCAGCCGCACGTTCACGAGCAGGCCGTCGCCTGGCTCAACCTGGCCGACGTGTACTACGGGATGCAGATGCCGGCTGAAGCATGGTCGTATGCGGAGCGCGCGCACCGCGTGTTTGAACGGCTGGGCTCGGACTGTGCCGAGCAGTCGGGCGATCTGCTTGCCGCGCTGGCCAGACTACCCGTGAACGACGAGACGCAGCCTGCGGCGGCGACCGGGCTGCCAAACGACGAAGGTCTTTACAACGGCACAGAATTATACGATAATGAACTCAATAACAGCGAGAGAGACAGCGGCGACGGTGACGCGGGTGTAAACAGCAGTGTGGGCCGCACACCCAAGATGTGAACGAGCCCTACGGCCCGGCCAGTCACCCGCCGCTGTTGCTGTCTGTCTGGTCATATAGATCTCCTTCCGCCTCTATAAGAAAACCGTAAAAAGTACCCGCCCGGCGCAACCCCTCCCCTTGACATGCATCCCAACAATACGTATACTACGAGCGGCTTTTAGCACTCTGACCATCCGAGTGCTAAAATAGATGGTAACTACCCTCACGACACCACTCAAAGGTACATAAGGAGGCACTACGACTTATGGCTCTTCAGTTGCGACCGCTAGGTGACCGCGTCGTCGTGGAGCCCATCGAGCGCGAAGAGACCTTCGCTGGCGGGCAGCTCGTGCTGCCGGAGACGGCCAAGGAAAAGCCGCAGCAGGGCCAGATCCTGGCCGTTGGGGCAGGGCGCAAAGATGAGGACGGCGATCGGATCCAGATGGACGTTGAAGTCGGCCAGACGATCCTGTTTGCCAAGTATGCGGGCACCGAGATCAAGATCGACGGAAAGAATCTCCTGATCCTCAAGGAGAGCGACATCCTGGCGATCATCGAAGAATAGTCGCCCCGCTCCTCTCACGAAATTGACCATAATCTGACGGAGGTTAATGAGTACATGCCTAAGCAGTTAGCGTTTTCTGAGGAAGCGCGCCGCAAGCTCAAGATCGGCGTTGACAGTGTTGCGAACGCCGTTACGACCACGCTGGGCCCCAAGGGGCGCAACGTCGCCCTCGACAAGAAGTTTGGCGCCCCGACCATTACCCACGACGGCGTTACGGTTGCCAAAGAGATTGAACTGGAAGACCCTTATGAGAACATGGGCGCGCAGCTCCTGAAGGAAGCTGCTACGCGCACCAACGACATTGCCGGTGACGGCACGACGACGAGCATCGTGCTGGCGCAGACGATGGTTAACCTCGGCCTGAAGAACGTCGCGGCGGGCGCGAACCCGATGCTGCTGAAGCGCGGCATCGAGGCGGCGACGGACCGCGTTGCGCAGGCTATCCTCGACCAGGCCGTCGAGATCGACACGCAGGAAGAGATCGCGAGCGTGGCGAGTATCTCGGCGCAGGACCGTGAGATCGGCGACCTCATCGCCGAGGTCATGTGGAAGGTCGGCAAGGACGGCGTCATCACGGTTGAGGAGAGCAAGGGCCTCAACTTCGAGACCGAGTACGTGGAAGGTATGCAGTTCGACCGCGGCTACATCAGCGCGTACTTTGTAACCAGCCCTGAGTCGATGGAAGCCGTGATCGAGGAGCCCTACATCCTCGTCTACGACAAGAAGATCTCCGCAGCCAACGATCTGATGCCCATCCTCGAGAAGCTGCTGAACCGCGGCAAGCGCGAGCTGGTCATCATCGCCGAGGACATCGACGGCGAGGCGCTGGCGACGCTGGTGCTAAACAAGCTGCGTGGCATGCTGAACGTGCTCGCGGTGAAGGCCCCCGGCTTCGGCGACCGCCGCAAGCAGATGCTGCAGGACATCGCCGTGCTGACCGGCGGCACCGTCATCAGCGAGGAAGTTGGCCGCAAGCTGGACAGCGTCATGATCGAGGACCTGGGCCGCGCGGAGAAGGTCGTCGCCACCAAGGACGAGACGACCATCATCGGCGGGCAGGGCGACGAAGCGGCCATCCAGGGCCGCATTGAGGAGATCAAGGTCTCCATCGACCAGAGCACCTCGGACTACGACCGTGAGAAGCTCCAGGAGCGTCTGGCGAAGCTGGCCGGTGGTGTGGCCGTCATCCGTGTGGGTGCGGCAACCGAGGTCGAGCTGAAGGAAAAGAAGCATCGCGTCGAGGACGCGCTGAGCGCGACCCGCGCAGCCGTCGAGGAAGGTATCGTGCCGGGCGGTGGTGTAGCTCTGATCAACGCCATGCACGCGCTCGACGACCTGCAGATGGAATACCCGGACGAGCAGACCGGCGTTGCCATCGTGCGGAACGCCCTCGAGGCCCCGATGCGTAAGATCGCGGCGAACGCGGGCCGCGATGGTGCCGTCATCATTGACACCGTCCGCCGCTACGCCGAGGACCAGGGCAACAAGAACATCGGCTACGATGTCATCACCGGCGAGTACGTCGATATGCTCAAGGCCGGTATCCTCGACCCGGCGAAGGTCACCCGCGGCGCGCTGGAGAACGCGGCCAGCATCGCGGCGATGATCCTCACCACCGAGGCCCTGATCACTGACATCCCCGAGGAAGAGAAGGCCGCTGCGCCTCCGATGCCGCAGTACTAGGCTGAGGCGGTAAGCTAGACGATCTCGTAGGGGCAGGTCTCAGACCTGCCCCTACTGGTTAGCACCGCGGCCCCGCTCGTCGAGCGGGGCCGCTTACACGTATGTAGGTAATCTCGCTCGCGCTCAGGACGCCGCGAGGTTGCCGCTGGCACCCGCAGCGCGAACCTGCTTCCAGTGCCGGCTGATGGAGAGCTCGAAGCCGAGGACTATTGCGACGAACGCTGCCATGAGCAGCCAGCGCCCAACCGGCGCTGTAACGAGCAGCGTCGCGACAAGCAGGGAAATCGTCAGCGCAAGCTCGATCCCAAGTAACCTGTTCGTCTTGTGGACGCCGGACATGAACTCACTGCCCTCACGACGCCGCCCGTAGAACCGCTGTACGTAGATGCGGCCCTTGTGCAGGTAATCGTCGACGGTGCGAGCGGGGTAGGGCGCACCGTAGCGCACGCGAAGCTCGTCCACCGACCGGCGATGCGCCTCCAGCGCACCCGCGAGGCTGACCGTGATCTCCTGGGCCTTGAAGTCTGGCTCGTCAACGGGGCGCAGCATGCCTGGATACGGTTCTCTATAATGGGTGAGCACGCAGGCGTCACCGGCTTCGCCGAACATGGTGCCGAACCCAACGACCGGTGGTATGTCTGCCTCAAACGGCAAAAAGGCCTCCGCCGTTAGCTCCTGTGCCGGATCTGACAACAACCAGGTGGTCAGCGTGGGGTGCAGCGGGCCGAGAACGAGCTGCACCTCGCCGAGCCGGCTAAGCCCCAGCTGCCGGAGTTCGTCAACGACCGGCTGCAGGTCGGGCGGCGGCGGGAGTTCGCGATGGCTGACATCCTGCATTTGCGGTGGTGCAGGCGGCCTGTTCCGCGCATCTCCCCTGACAACCTGCATGACAAGGCGCAGCGCCCTGAATGCCTGGATCAACAACAGCGGTAAAATGCCTAACTCGGCAGCCGTCATGCGGGCACTCCCTTCGGACAGCGTGAGAAGCCTCTGATCTCTGCCGGACAGTCTAGCTATTCGCGGGGATGACGCAAGGGATCGCGCCGCGGACTGGCCGGCGCGCCGTTAGCGGGCGGGGCGGCGCAGCACGCGCTCGTCGCCGGTGCGGCGTGTGACGCCGGTCGCGTCGAGGTGCTCCAGCAGGGCGAGTACGTACTTGCGGCTCGTGCCGAACAGGTCGCGGGCCTGCGCGACGGTGATCGAGCCGTTGGCGGTGATGAACGATTCGACCTGCTCGACGAGGCGTGCGTACGTCGCCGCGTCGAAGAGCACATCCTCGCTGACCTGCACGAGATCGCCGCGGTCGATGAGCGCCATGAGCACATCTTCGCCGGCCTCACCGGCGGCTTCTTTTGCGCCCGGCGGGGCGGTGGGCTGGGCGCGGAACTGCGCCAGCAGCCGCTCGACCGCGGCCTCCTGCGCGGGTGTGAAGGCGACCTGATGCGCGGGAAGACGGACTGCCGTTCCCTCGTCCACCAGCACCTGCTCGGCGACAGCGGCGGCCATCACAGCCTGGAACAGCCTGCCGCCCAGGTTGAGGCGGCTGCGCAGCGCCTCGCGGGGCATCCCCTGGCGCAGCGGGAACTGCCGGTGGTAGCTGCCGACCTCGTCTGCCAGCCGCCCGGCGAGACGGTGCCAGCTTGAGGTGGCCACCCACCAGCCGCCCGTTAGCTCCCTGACGTCGCCCTGTTCGGCCAGCGCTGCCAGCGCGTCCACGGTGGCAGGCTGGGGCAGGCTGGCCAGCGCGGCCACATCCGGCACGCTGAGCAGAGTCTGGCTGCGCAGGGCCTGCAGCACGAGGTCTTCCGGCGTACCGGCGGCCAGGGTCTCGAAGCGGGTCACGACCTCCGGCTTGAAGCGCCGCCAGCGGTGCGGCGGGTGCGGGTCGAGTACCACGCCACCGCCGATGGTGAGTGGCGGGGAAGGGTAGCGCAGGATGAAGCGGTCTGCCTTGTCGAGCGCGAGTGGCGCGGCGAGACGGAGCTGGAGCCAGCCTTCCTGGCCCGGCTGAAGCTCGCGGTCGCCGACGAGCCGCACGTGGGCTAGTGTCTCGGCGGCCCCGCTGAAGAACTTGACTTCGGCGTTGTGCTTGAGCGGCCGCCCGGCATCGGCGAGGTAGCGGAACTGCACGTCGACGAGCGTCGTGGGGCGCAGCGTGCCGGGCAGGGCGATCACCTGCCCTCGCTCGACGGCGTCCTTGTCCACGCCCGTGAGATTCACGGCAACGCGGCTGCCGGGCGCCGCCACGCTGACCGGCTCGCGGTGGCTCTGCAGGCCGCGGATGCGCGCCTGGAGGCCGCTGGGCATGATGACGACCTCATCGCCGACGCGAAGCGAGCCGCCGGTCAGCGTGCCGGTGAGCACGGTGCCGAAGCCGCTGACCGTGAAGACGCGGTCGATGGGGAGGCGGGGCCGGCCCAGGTCGGGGCTGGGCGGCTGGCTGGCGAGCGCTTCGTCGAGCACCGTAAGCAGCTCGTCGAGCCCCTCACCGGTGCGGGCGGAGACGGGTACTATCGGCGCGCCGTCAAGGGCGGTGCCTTCAAGCAGCTCGGTTACGTCGAGGGTGACAAGCTCCAGCCAGTCAGGGTCGCGCACGACATCGACCTTGGTGAGCGCCACAACTGCCGCCGAGATGCCGAGCAGATCGAGGATGGCGAGGTGCTCGCGGGTCTGGGGCATCACGCCCTCGTCGGCGGCGATAACCAGCAGGGCGAGGTCGATGCCGCCCACGCCGGCGAGCATGTTCTCGATGAAATCACGATGGCCGGGCACGTCGACGATGCCAACCGGCTCGCCGCTGGGGAGCGCCAGCCAGGCGAAGCCGAGGTCAATCGTCATCTCGCGCTCTTTTTCTTCGGTCAGGCGGTCCGGATCGATGCCGGTGAGCGCGTGGACGAGCGTCGATTTGCCGTGGTCGACGTGACCCGCCGTGCCGATAACGTGCGTCATGAGCCAGCCTGTGGGGCTAAGTCAGGGCCGGAAGGGAGCCGCGCCCATCTTCGGCCTGGTCACGCAGGGCGTGGACGCTCTCGATCAGGCCGTCCAGCAGCTTCTGCTGGGCCTTGTTCAGATACTTCAGGTGGTCTTCCTGGCGTTCGGCAGCCTCGCGCAGCCGCGCGAGATCGCCCTGGAGCGTCTCGACGAGCTTCTCGTTCTCACGCCAGGCCTCTTCGTTGGTCAGCGTGAACTGCCGCCAGCGCTTCTGGTCGTCGCCGAGGAACTCTTCCCACTCCTGGCGGAAGCGCTCCTCAGAGAGCCGCTGGACCTCGGAGTACTCGTTGAGGCGGCGCTCGACGCGATCCGCAATGCGCTCAAAGTCCTCGACCTGCTGCTTGATCTTGCGGTGGGTGTCGGCCCAGCCCTGCACCTGCTTGGAGAAGGTAAGCATGTCCTCTGCGAAAGAGTCCATGCGGCGGACCATGTCGTTGAGCGTGCGCTCGCGCTGCTGGTCAGCGAGGCCCTGCTGCTCGACCCACTCCTGGCGCTGCTGCTTGAGCTCGACCAGCTTGGGCGCGATCTCGGAGATGCGGCGCTCGTTGCGGCGGCTGAGCTCCTCAAGCAGCTCGATCTTGGGAAGCTGGCCGTCAGCCCGCTTCACAAGCTCCGCGACTTCGGAGTTGATCTCGGAGATGCGGCGCGTATCCTGCCGGCGCTGCTCCTCGAGGAATGTCAGCGAGCGCTCGAAGTCCTCAAGGCCCTTGCTGAGGCTGTTAGCGTAGTTCTGAAGCTCGACGGCCACGCGGGAGAGGCGCTCTTCCTCGATGCGGCGGGGTTCCATCGCCTGCTCGATACGCGTGATCATCTCCTGGCGCAGTTCCTCAATGGCCCTCAGGAGCTGCTCACGGTCCGTATCGCGCAGCTTCTTGAAGTCGATGTCGACGTTGCTGCGCCGGGACTCAAGCTGCTCAAAGCTGGTGTTGAACTCCATGCGGAGGCGGGTGATCGTATCGTCGATGGTGCTGACCGGCTGGACGGCAGTCCGCAGGGCGTTGATCTGGCCCTCGAGGTCATTAATGCGGCGCGTCTGGTCGGAGATCAGCGCCTGCTGGGAAGCGGTGCGCTCCTCGAGCTTGGTAATCACCGCCTTGTCTTTGCGGCGTTCCTCGTCAAGCCAGGCTACCATCTTCGCAGTCGGGTTATTGTCCATCTCTGGCGGCTCCCACACGTGTCTCTACAACGCACCCATTTTAACCTACTTGGCGTGGTTTCACAGCAAAGTGCCCGCAGCGGGCAAGATGGGCCAGAAACGACTCGCAGCGCGGCTGAACGGTTACTATACTCATTGTACGGGAGAATGGTCCACATTATCGTATTTGCCGGGCAATCTGCCCGCCAGCCGGTCACTTCTACATCTTCCCGCCAGCCGACCCTGTCCACAAACTGAGCGCGCCGGGCAACCCGAACCCGCGCGCCAGCCATTAGCCTACCGTTGCACCAAGGAGGAGACACACTGATGGTCACGTATAACGATAGGCCGTGGGTCGAGCGGTATGATGAGGGGGTGCCGCGGACGCTAGCATACCCTAACATCCCGCTCTTCCAAATGCTGGACGAGGCCGTTGAGAAGTACCCCGACCACACGGCGACGATCACCTCGGTTGACCTGCCGCTGCTCGGGCGGCGGCACAGCCGCCTGACCTACCGGGAGATCGGCGACCTCAGCGACCGCCTCGCCGCTGCGCTCGCTAAGATGGGCGTCAAGAAGGGCGACCGGGTCGGCATCGACCTGGTGAACAGCGCGCAGTTCGTCATCGCATTTTTTGCCATCCTCAAGGCAGGGGGCATCGTCGTCGCACTCAACCCGACCTTCCCACCAGCGAAGAAGGCCGAGCAGATTATCGACAGCGGTATCGAGATAGCTATCGTGATGAGCCTGTTTTACGAGGGCCTGAACTCCGTGCGCGACCAGACGCCGCTCAAGCGGGTCATCGTGACGAACATCAAGTCGTATCTGCCGCGCGTGGGCCGGTTCCTGTTCACCGTCGCCCGCGAGAAGAAGGACGGGCACCGGGTAGAAGCGCTGCGAAACGGGGACATGTGGCTGCGGGACGTGTTCCGGATCTATACGCCCGACCAGCGCCCGCACGTGAACATCGATCCGAAGGAAGACACGGCGATCTTCCAGTTCACGGGTGGGACGACCGGCATTCCCAAGGCGGCGCGCAGCCCGCACAGCGCGCTGGTGGCTAACGCTACGCAGATGCGTCACTGGCTCGGCGGGCGGGAAGGGGGCGGCGAGCAGTTCCTGGCAGCCATCCCGCTGTTCCACGTATATGGCATGGTCGCGGTGATGACCTTCGCCATGTCGACCGGGTCGGCGATGATCATGGTGCCCAACGCGCGCGACATCGACGACGTGCTGGGCTGCATCGACACGTTCAAGCCAACGATCTTCATGGGCGTGCCGGCGCTTTATAACGCGATCAACAACCATCCCGACGTGGCAGCCGGCAAGTACGATCTGAGCAGCATCCGGGCGTGTATCAGCGGCTCGGCGCCGCTGGCCCCTGAGGTCAAGCGCCGTTTCGAGCAGCTCACCGGTGGGACGGTCATGGAGGGCTTCGGTATGAGCGAGGCTCCGACCGCCACGCACTGCAACCCGCTGCACGGCGAGAACCGCGCGGGCTCGATTGGCCTGCCGTTCCCCGACGTCGAGTGCCGTATTGTGAGCCTCGACGACGAGGTGACGGATGTGCCGGTCGGCGAGATCGGGGAGCTGGTGCTGCGCGGCCCGGCGATGATGACAGGCTACCACAACCAGCCGACCGAGACGGCTAACACCATCCGGGATGGCTGGCTGTATACCGGCGACATCGCCCGGATGGACGAGGACGGCTATTTCTACATTGTCGACCGCAAGAAGGACATGGTGTTGATCGGCGGCTTCAACGTATACCCCAACGAAGTCGAGAAGACGCTGATGGATCATCCGGCGGTGGTCGAGGCGGCGGTGGCCGGCATCCCGCATCCCGAGAAGGAGGGCCAGGAGGCGCTGAAGGCCTGGATAGTGCTCGCGCCAGGGCAGTCGGTCACGATTGATGAGATCGTGAATTACTGCAAGAACTGCCTGGCGCCGTATGCTGTACCCCGGCGCGTGGCGTTCGTCGATGCGCTGCCCAAGACAGCGGTCGGCAAGATACTGCGGCGGGAGCTGGTAGACATGGAGAATGAGCAGCAGGAGGCTCCTGCCGGGCCGGTATAATCACCCAGCAGCACACAAAAAGAAAACAGGCCGGGCATCTCACAGATGCCCGGCCTGCTGCTGTGTCGCAGCGTCAGCTACGCCGGTGCGGGCGCGGGAGGCATATCAAGCGCGGGCGGGGCGTCCTCGTCGCCCTGGTCCGCACGCTTCTTGCCCTTGCCCGCCGCGGGGCTGGGCGTGCCGCCCGTCGCGTGCGGCTTCTCTTCGTCGCCGCCGTCAACGATGCGGACGAAGTCATCACGGTCGAGCGTCTCGTCGACCAGGAGTGCGTTGGCGACCGCATCCAGCTTATCGCGGTTATCCGTCAAAATCTGGCGGGCGCGCTCGTAGGTGGTGCTGACGATGCGGCGCACCTCGGCGTCGATCTCCTCAGCCACCGACTCGCTGTAGTCACGCTGCTCGCCGATCTCGCGGCCCAGGAAGACCAGCTCTTCC
>CAZDLX010000028.1:0-28535 GCA_964506005.1 uncultured Anaerolineae bacterium
CGCCCGGAATCGAAGACCGGCGGGGAGAGCACGCCGCAGACGTGCTTGCCCAGCCTGAGAGCCTCGTCGGCGAGGGCGCGGCACAGCGTCGTCTTGCCGCTGCCGCATGCGCCGGTCACGAGGAACAGAGTCGGTTCGCCGGTATCAGAGTGGAGGGCGTCGCGCAGCGAGGTTGCTGCCGGTGCCGGGATGTGTTGAAGCAAAGCTCAGGGTTCTCCTTTCCAAGTCCGCTCTTCAAGAAGAGCGTCGGGAGGTCGCGGCGTTTCCACTCGCGGCCCTCTTCTCCCGCCTGACGGGAGAACCGGCTGCCTGGCCATGGCGTTAGCTGTAGGCTGTGCAGCTCGGAGGTCGCCTGTTCGTTTTTTAACCGGGCCGGGGCATCTTATGCCCTGAGCCCGTACATACTATAAATCGCTCACGGTCTCTATCGTAGCCTCATCCGGGCTATTTTGGCTCACCCTATCGGGTGATCGCCGCCTGGTCGGGTGGGCAGCCTGCCGAACCGACCGTCTCTGCCAGCCGGAGCGGGGGCACGCTCGCCGAGCAGCCAACCGGTCCCTTCTCCCCTGTGTGGGAGAGGGGTGGGCTTGAGGCGATTGCATCGCCTCAAGGTCGGGGTGAGGGAATATGCCGGTGCGAAGCAGTGTCTCCTCAGCGTTGGGCAGCCTGGACTACACCGCGCACGGCGTCTTTCACGTCGACGATCCGCAGCGCGCCCTTCGCGCACGCCTGCACGCACCGCCCGCAGCCGACGCAGTCCGGCACGTTGATCTCGCCGCGCGCGCGCCCCAGCGCCATGATCGGCACGCCCATGTCGCACTCCTTCTCGCAGCGCCCGCACTCGATGCAGGCCTCGCGGTCCATCACGATCTTGAAGAAGCCGAGCCTGCCAACCGCCCCGTAGAGCGCCCCCCACGGGCACAGGTAGCGGCAGTAGTTGCGGTTGCCCGTCCACGGGATGACAAGCAGGCTGGCGAAGTACAGGCCCATGTTGACGATCATGAAGCCGCGCGCATACTTCAGCGTGAAAATCGCGCTCGGCGCGACGAGAACCAGCAGCAGGTAGAGCAGAATACTGGCCAGAAACACCCACTTGACGTGCCGCAGCTTCCACATCCAGTCGCTTTTGAGCGTCTTCCCGCGGAAGGGGTGGCCCGCCGTGTCGCGGATGCCCACGCAGGGGCAGTTCCACGCGCAGTCCGCGCGCCGCCCGAAACAGAAGATGATCACCAGGTAGGCGAAGAACCACAGCGAGCCGACGGTGTGGTGGTTGAAGAAGCCCGAACCCGTCAGGATGGGGAACAGGATCCAGAGGGCGGCGATGAAGAAGGTCAGCACGCCGATCCGGCGGCGGGTGTAGGCGTTTTTCTCCTGCGTGACGCGCCACACGCCGAACAGCACGATGGCAAACTTCTCCGAGTAGCCGCTCAGCCACAGCGAGCGCGTCCAGTGGAAAAAGTGCTGGTTGAAGAACCCCAGCCCCGCGTAGGCGAACGCCAGGTAGCCGAGGATCATCACCAGCCGGTTCGTGTCGAGCTTGCCCGTGCGCTTGATCGCTTGGGTCATTGCCAGCAGTACCTCAGCGTGCGAAACATCTTGACGCCTGCTTTCAGGCTGGGCCACAGCGCCCCGCTCACCTTGGAGTGGCCAAGCCTCTTCCGGTAGCTGACGGGCACTTCGAGCACCGTCATGCCGCGCCGCGCCGCCTTGATCATCATCTCCAGCGTCCAGCCGTAGGTCCCCTCGCACATGCCGAGCGCCGCCAGCTTCTCCGTCCGCATCGCGCGGAACGGCCCGATATCCGTCACGCGCAGGCCGCACAGCGCCCGCAGGATGAGGCTGAACATGATATTGGCCGCGTAGGCGTGCGGCATCATCGCGCCGGGCTCCATCCTGCCCCGCAGTCGCGAGCCGAGCACCATGTCGGCGCGGCCCTCGACGAGCGGCGTGACGAGCGCGTCCATCTCCTCGGGATAGTCGCTGTAGTCCCCGTCGAGGAACACGGTGATGTCGCAGTCCGCGGCGTGCTGCATCCCGCGCAGGCAGGCATAGCCGTAGCCTTTCCGCGGCTCGTGCGCGACGAGCGCACCGGCAGCACGCGCCCGCTCGACGGTGCGGTCCGTCGAGCCGTTGTCCACGACGATCACCTGCTCGACGTAGGCGGGGATGTCACCGATCACGCGTCCAATGGCGGCTTCCTCGTTCAGCGCCGGAATGATTACGGCAATGCGCGCGCCTTGCGGGTTAAAAGGATGTGGCGAGTGTGCCATAAGCCTTCTCCTTTTTGGGCTGCGGCAGACGCCCGGTGCGCTCCAGCCAGGCAAAGGTGTGCCTCGGCAGAGAGCCGCCGCGGCTGGCTTGCAGCACGGACAGGTGCGCGAGCAGCAGCCGCAGGTCCGCCGCGTTATCGACGTCATACCACGGGGGCGTACAGCGGATGAGGCAGCCCTGCCGGTGCAGATGATCACAGGTCTGCTGCAGAACGCGCTCGGTGCTCCACTCGATGCCCGCAAAGATGTCGGGGACCACGCGCCGCAGCCCGAGCAGGTAGTAGCCGCCGTCGTGGCTCGGGCCCAGAACCACCGGCGCGGGCGCGGTATCGAGCAGCGCGAGCGCCGCCGTCAGGAAGCGCGCAGGCAGCGTAGGGAGGTCGGTGCCCGTCATCACGACAGCTTCCGAGCCCTCCTCAAACAGCCGCTCGAACACGCCGCGCATCTTGGTGCCGAGGTCGCCTTCCGGCTGCGGGATGCAGCGCACCGCCCGCCGCACCACGCGCGGCAGCTCGTCGACCGCATCGGCGGGCGTGCAAGCCACCACGACCTTCGCATCACCCACCGACAGCGCGCGCTCGACGGCGTCGCACAGGAAGCAGCGGTACAGCTCGGCGGCTTCCTCGCCGGAGAGCGCCGGCACGAGCCGCGTTTTCACCTTCCCGGCGATGGGCGCTTTGGCCATCAGCACGATTGTCTTCGGCGTGTTCATTTCCCCTCCCCTGCTGCTGCCCCCGCGGCGACCGGCAGGCTCACCGCGCCGGTGGGGCAGGTAGAAACGCACTCCAGACAGCGCGTGCAGCCCTGCTGCAGCGTGACTGCGTCGCCCATGCGCGGGTCGATGCCCTCGGGGCAGGCCTTCGCGCAGGCGTGGCAGCTCGCACCCTGGGCGCTCAGGCACTTCGAGCCGTTCACAAGCGGCAGCAGCACCCTGCTCCGCGAGCCCAGCAGCCCCAGCAGCGCGCCGAGCGGGCACAGCGACCGGCACCAGCGGCGCAGCACGAGCAGCTCGACGGCCAGCACCGCCGGGATAATCAGCAGCTCGATGCCCGGCTGGCGCGTCTCGACCAGGCGCACGATCGCGAACAGCAGCCCGAACGTCAGCCCGACCGGGCAGATGGCGCAGAACACCGGGAACCCGAACGCGAACGACGAGGCCAGCGTCCCGCCGAGCACCGCGTAGCTCGTCCAGCGCGGCAGCTCCGTGCCGCCGGTCTCTGCGCGAGCGGCGGGTACCGCCTGGCCGTTCGCCCGGTCGCGCTTGAACACCGTGCGGATCAGCCCGGCGGGGCAGGCCCAGCCACAGAACGAGCGCCCGAGCAGGACAGCGGCGAGCCCTACCACCCCGGCGGAGATCAGCAGCCCCGGCATCAGGCTGCGGTTGGCGAGGCTGAGCTGCAAATAGCCGAGCGGGCACATGATCGTCCACTCGCCCACGCCGAGCGAGCACGTGCCCAGCCCGAGCCGGGCCGCGCCCGCCAACACGATTACCGCGAGGATGGCGGTGCGTGCCGTGAAGCGGATCGTGCGGATGCGCTGGAGTCCCTGTCGGATCATCGCCCTGTTCTCTATCGCTTATACCGTTTCTGAGCGCGGCTGCACGGTAATCCCCTTGCCGCTGAGGGTTGCATCCCAGCGCTTGGCGTATCGGTCGCAGACGTGCTCGCACACGCCGCAGCCGTTGCACTTCGCCTCATCCACGATGGGGCGCTGGTTCTCGTCGAGGTGGATGGCGTCGTGCGGGCACTCGTTGAAGCAGCGAGTGCAGCCGCCCCAGGCCCACGCGATGCACTTCTCGCGGTCGATCACCGCCACGCCGAGGGCCGCCTGCTCTGGCTCGACGGGGTGCAGCGCGCCGGTCGGGCACACCTCCACGCACGCCATGCAGAAGTCGCAGTACCCGGCGTCGAAGTCCAGCCGGGGCGTGTCGAAGGCGGCGAAACTCTCCGCCAGCCTGACGCTCACGACGGCATCCTGCGGGCACACGTCGATGCAGCGGCGGCACTTCACGCACCGCGCCAGGAAGTCCGCCTCGCCGAGCGTGCCGGGTGGCCGGACGAACGCCGTATGCCGGCGGTCCAGCCGGAGCAGCCCGCCCACCGCGAACAGCGCGCCTACCTGCCCGGCGGCGAGCAGCACCGCCCGGCGCGTCGCGGGGCGCTTACTGCCCTTCTGTAGAGAGTCCCCGGTCATCAAAGTCCCTCACTCAATTTGGCCTGCCGCCGCTGCAAGGGCGGGTCCATGTAGCGCATAAGCGCACGTCGCGCCCACTCCCCGGCCCACGCCGCGTAGAACGGCACGTAGACCACCCATCGCACCGCCGTAACCTCGCGCCACAGGCCCGTCGCCTCGTAGCCCAGGTAAACGTGCCGGGCGGCCACCACACTGCCGGAGAGCACCAGCCACGCCGCCTGCCACTCGACGCAGATGAAGGCCAGCATCCAGCAGATGTACCACGGGTGCACCACCGGGCTGACGAGCAGGCTGGCTGCCATCAACCCCGCTGCGACGCGCCACTCGGCGCGAGGATTGCGGCTGCGCCACCAGCGGCGGGCCAGCCACAGCGCGGCCAGCCCGGCAAGCCCGGCGGCGGTCAGCCGCGCGGCGAGCCGAGCCGCAGTCGGGTTGAGCGCCAGGTTCCACGCGCGCTCCAGCACAGCGTACAGGCTGGCGTTGAACTCCCCGCGCTCGCCGAACACCGCCAGCCCGGTGAACGGCGTGCCGCCCGCCACGAACGGCAGCCACGGCAGCGCGAACGCCGCGATGAAAATGAGCCATGCCTGCCAGCCCCAGCGGCGTCCCCAGAACGGCGCCAGCACCGCCGGGAAGAACTTCACCTGCCCGCCGAGCGCCAGCAGCAGCGCCGCCCAGCGCGAGCGCCCGCGCACATGCGCCAGAAACGCCAGCACGAGCAGCAGCATGGCGATGGCGTCAAGGTGGGCGCTGTTGCCGAACTCCAGCGCGACCAGCGGCGACCACGCATAGATGATCGCGCGGCGCTCGTCGATACCCAGGGCGCGGAGCACGGCCAGCAGCGCGGCACCCGTACCCAGGCTGCACAGGCTCGCCAGCAGCCGGTAGCCGGGCGTCCCCAGCCCGAGCACGTGCACCCCTGCGAACAGCATCTCGACGACGGGCGGGTAGCCGGTCGAGATGTCCCGGTTAAAGATCAGCTCCCAGCCCGCATCACGCAGCGGCTCAAGCTCCGGCGCGGCGGGCGGGTACGTGTACGGGTTGATACCCTGCGCCAGCAGCTTGCCGTCCCAGGCGTAGCGGTACAGGTCGTTGGAGAGCGGCGAGGGTGTCAGCAGGAACGTCAGGTGGTAGAGCGCCGCGAAGCCCAGGATAATGGCGCGCGTGGAGCGTGTGACCGCCCCCTGCGAGCGCATGACGCAGAACACGACGGCGAAGAAAACCAGCGTTGGCAGCGCGAACGCCGGGATCAGCCGCGGAGAACCCCGGTCCACGCCGGAGAGCCGCCAGAAGGCCAGCAGGGCCAGCTCCAGCGCCAGCCCGGCGGCGATCAGGCGCGCGTCCCCCCGCGATAACCGCCCGGCCTTCACCCGTGCCCCCATCGTCAGGAACCGACGGGAATCGGAGCCAGCAGTACGTAGCGCCAGCCCGGTTCGACGCTCTCGACCGCCGCGCGCAGCTCACGCGCATCCTGGTCAACCCGCGCGCCGAGCGACTTCCACGCTTCGGTGCCGCGCGCCGCGCCTGCTCCGAGGTCGCCGGGGATAATGCCCTCAATGGCCTCGTCGGTGTAGCGGAAGACGACCGTGGCAGGCGGGTCGAAAGTCAGGGCCTCGGGCCCAAACTCGTAGGCGTGACCGGGGGCGTAGCCGTAGGCGTCCATCGGGAGCCGCCCGGAGTACGCGGGCTGCAGCACGATCTTCTCCGCGGGCTCGCCTGCCGCCGTCGTGACGCGGGTCCCCTCGGCTATCTCCAGGCTCATCCAGCCGTCAGACGACGCAAGCTCGGCAGCCCGCGTGGTGCGCCCGCCGGCATCCGTCAGCGCCGCGAGGTCAAGCTCGGTAGGCGCGGGCAGCGTCGGGGTCGGGCCGAGCGTCGGCGGGTGGATGACCTCCCCCAGCAGGCCGCCCTCCGTATCCTCGACGGTGAGGCACCCGGCCAGATACAGCGCCAGCAGTGCGGCGACGAGCACGCTTGCAGTCTGGCGTTTCATGGTCTGGTTGTTCCCCTCCCGTACTGGCCCACGGACGGCTGTCTAGCTCACGCCGGCAGCAGGTACTTCAGCCGCAAGCTCAGCCAGCACGTCGCGGTCGAGCTTGAGGTACTCGACGGTAATGGTCGCGACGGCGCGGTAGAAGTCCGTGCTCGCGAGGCGGTGCACCTTCTTGACGAAGGCGGGCACCCAGCGCAGCAGGTGATCGTCCAGCAGGCCAAGCTGCCGCGCGGTGCACTCTGCGTGCGGCTCGCCCGCGTCGAGTGCGTCCACCGTGCGCTGGCACAGGTGCGACATGCACTCCAGCACGATCCCGAGGTGGTCCTCCGGCTCGGTCGCCTCCGGAGCAAGCTGCAGGCCGAGATCCGCATACAGGTACAGCATGTCGACCCATTCCTGCTGCATCATGATGCCGGTATCGCTGGTGTGCACCGAGCCGTACGGGTCGGCGCCGTCGCTGCGGCGCGCGCCCAGGCACAGCACCGCGTAGTCGGCGGCGAGGTCTTCGATCACGCCGTCTGCCTCGCGGCGCAGGTAGCCTTCAAGCTGGCGGTAGCCCGCGTCGAGCGCGGGCAGATCGGGCAGCGTGGGGAAGGTCGTCTGGCTCAGCTCTGCCCAGAGCGCGGCGTCGACTTCGACGCCCCACAGCCGCGAGAGCAGCCGGTAGCCGCTGCTGCGCGCGTTCATCAGGTCGATCAGCTCACTGCGGTGAGTGTCATCCATATCGGTTCCCAACATCATCCAGTCGGTGTGCTTACGTGTACTGCCGGGCCGTCGCTCTGCTCAAGGCGGTCCAGACTGTCAGAGCAGACGACAACCCCCTCTGTCGGGCTTCGCCCGACATCTCCCCCTTTCAGGGGGCGAGTGGGGCACGCCGAGCCCCCATCCTGCCCCCTGAAAGGGGGAAGTGGCGGCGTTCGCGGAGCGAACGGCGTCGAAGGGGGTCATGGGTTGGACTACCAACCCAACTCGGGCTGATTTGTCAGGTAGGGGCGCGTGTTGCGCAATTTGAGTTGCGCAACACGCATGCCTACGCCCCTACAACACGATTGTTTAGCAGACGTTCCTTACCCGGCGAGGATGTTCGCCGCCGTGCCCAGCCCGTAGATCATGGCGCGCACGGCGATGCCGCTCGCCACGACCAGCAGGAAGGCGATCAGCGCCGAGCCCCGCACCGTGGCGAGCTCCGCCGCCGGGCGGCTGCCCAGGTACGTGAGCACCAGCGGCGCGACGATCCCGATGACGACCAGGCCCAGCCAGAAGCCGAGCGCAAGGTCGCCCGAGAACAGGCGCGCGGTTTCGCCGACCTGGCCCGTGCTGGTGACGAAGTAGAGCACGGCCACGATGGCGTTAACCACCAGCGCGCCGAGCGCCCACGTCCCAACGGTGGCCAGCAGCTTGGAGCGATCCTCGCCCTTCTCAAGCGGGGCGAAGCTGCCGAGCACCAGCATCGCCAGCAGCCCCGACACGACCGAGGTCGTGAGGAAGGTCAGCGGCAGCAGCCACGTGTTCCACATCGGGCGGGCGGGCAGCATGTACATCCTGCCGATGAGCAGGACGGACGCCAGCGCCGCGATCAGGCCGACGACGGCCACGATGCGCCTGCCGCCGGGCCAGACGTCGAACCACATCTGCGCCGCGAACAGCGCAGCCACCAGCCCGGTGAACACCGTCACCAGCATCTCCAGCCCCATTGCCGAGCCGAGGTTCGTGAAGATGTAGATGATGTGCTGCGGCGCGGCAAGGTGCGTGAACGCCGCCACCCCGCCGAGCGCGATGCTGGCCAGCCCGACGAGCGCGCCCCACTTGCAGACGCCGCGGTGGGCTTCGAGGCAGCCAGTCAGCGCCATGACGGCGAACGGGCCTATCGCGATGCCAACCAGAACAGAGTAGATCAGAAGCGACCATTCAACTGCCATGGCGGTCATGCCCTCCTAGTAGGCTTGGCGGCGATAGCTTCGTTGGACAGCATGCCGACGTGCGGCTGCAGGAAGATCACGCTCGGCTGCGTGCCGGCGCTCTCCAGCAGCTTCACCGCACGGTCTTCGTTCGCCGCGAGGTACTGTGAGATCTCGCTGTTCGGGTCGTCGATGTCGCCGAAGAAGCGAGCGCCGCCCATGCAGTGCTGCACGCACGCCGGGTCCTTGCCAGCGTCGACAAGGTGGGCGCACAGCGTGCACTTGGTCATCAGCTGGTTCTCGACGTCGAAGCTGCGAGCATCGTACGGGCAGGCCCAGGTGCAGTACCGGCACAGGATGCACTGGTCGTGGTTCACGAGCACAATGCCATCCTCGCGCTGGTAGCTCGCACCGGTCGGGCAGGCGTCCACACAGGCGGGATCTTCACACTGCATGCAGCCGTGCGGCAGGAAGTAGCCCTGGATGTTGGGGAACTCGCCGAACGGGCCGATCTCGTCCACCCGGATCCAGTTGCTGCCGACGGGCACGCCGTTTTCCTGCTTGCAGGCCACCACACAGGAGTAGCAGCCGATGCACCTTTCAAGGTCAACCAGTAGGGTTGGGCGGGCCATCTTATACCTCCTCCGTGGGGGTCCACTCGTAGACGGTCTTCACGTCAAGACCCTTCGGCGGGCCCTCCGCCTTGTAGACCTTGACCAGGAAGCCGCGCAGTTGAGGCGTACCGTTGAGCGGGTCGTAGCCCTGGCTGGGATCGTTGTACGTCAGGACGTTCTGGTTCGACTCGAAGATGCCGCCCAGGTCTGGCGCTGTCTCAGCCGCCTCCGGGAACCACCAGTCGTGCTCACTGCACACCACGCGCGGGTCGATGCCCTCGGTGAACGTGGCCTTCTGCTTGATACGGCCCATCGCCGTCTCGACGTACACCCAGTCGCCGTCCTCGATGCCGAGCTCGGCGGCCTTGCGCGGGTTGATCTCGAGGCGCGGCTCGGGCCACAGCTCGCGCATCCAGGGGAGCTGGCGGAACTCCGAGTGGAAGAAGCCCGGCACGCGGCGCGTGGTGCACAGCAGCGGGTACTCCTTGGCCAGCTGGCCATCCGGCGAGAACAACGGCGGCTCGACGAAGAACGGCAGCGCCTCGCCTGTGAGATCGTGCGCCAGGCGCAGCCACAGCTCGGCCTTGCCCGAGGGCAGGTTGAAGCCGTGCTTCTTGTAGCCGTAGGGCTCCTGCGGCTCGTAGTAGATCCACTGCTCCTTGAGCTGCTCCCACGTCATGTTCATGGGCTCAAGGCGCCAGTCGAGCCACTCCTCGACCGAATTCCAGGGGATGACCTCGTTCCAGTACTCCGGATCGCGCTCGGCCAGCTTCTTGGCCAGGCCAAGCATCGCATCTTCGTCGGACCGCGCCTCACCAATCGGCTCCACGGCCTTCTGGCGGGCCTGGATGCCCCACAGCAGGTGCATGTCGCCGATCTGGTCACGTTCCGTCCACATCGCGATGGGCAGCACCAGGTCGGAGATCATCGCGGTGGACGTCATGTACAGGTCCAGCACGGCGATGAAGGGGACCTTCTGCAGCGCCTCGAATACGACCTTGGTGTTCATGCTGTTGGTCAGCGGGTTCGCACCCTGGACAAACAGCATCTCAATCTGGAGGTTGCCTGCGGCGAGGTCGCGCATGGAATAGTCGCCGTGCGAGCGGGCCAGCGGGAACTTCTCATACCGGCCAGAGACCTCGAACGATTCCGGCGGCACCAGGTCCATCCGGTCCAGCTCGGGGCTCACGTAGGGCACCGTCTCGCCGGGGAAAGAGCCCTTGCGGAAGGCGGGCACGTTCCACATGGCCATGCCGCCGGGCGCGTCGAGATTGCCCGTCAGCGCGACGATCATCATCGCCGCCTGCACGCCGCGCGAGGAGTTCACACCCCACTGGTCGAAGGACACACCCCACTGCAGGGCCAGGCCGGGGATGGTCGCCATCATGCGGGCGGCCTCGGCGATGTCCTCTTCCTTGCACCAGGTTGTCTCGGCGACCTTGTCGAGCGGGTACTCGTTCACCCGGTCGACGAGGTGCTGCCAGGCGGTGCGGCAGGTGACGGTCGTGCCGTCGGCCAGCTCAACCTCGAAGGGGCCTTCCATCGCGGGCTTGACGTCGGGGCCGGTCACGACGACTGGCGCGTTGGTCTCGCTGTCCCAGAACACCAGGTGCTCGGGCGGGCGCGGGAGGAACGGCGGGCCGTCGAACGGCTCAGGCTCCTCGCCGGAGAGGTCGTACTCCGTCAGCATCCTGCCGTTATCCTCGCGAACGAGACCCGGCAGGTTGGTCCACTGCTCGATGAACTCGTGATCGACGAGGTCTTCGTTGATGATGACGTTGAGGAAGCCCATCGCCAGCGCGGTGTCGGATGCCGGGCGCACCGGCAGCCAGATGTCGGCCTTCTGGGCGACGTTGGTGTACACCGGGTCGATGACGATCAGCTTCGCGCCCTCGTTAACGGCGTTCGCCGGGCGCGAGCCGTGCATGCCGTCGGCATGCGAGTACGTCACGGTGTTGCCCCAGAAGACGACCACGCCGGGCGTCGCACCCTGGAAGCCAAAGTAGTCGGCAACCGGGATGCGGTAGCCGAACATCTTGGTGATAACCTCGATGCGCGGCAGGTAGCACAGCGGCGGCATGCCGATCGCGACGCCGATGCCCATACCGCGGATCACAGCGTTGCTGAAGTCGCGCCACATCCGGCCCGTGCCGCCGCAGTGGGCGACAGCCTGCTTGCCGTATGTCTCCCAGGTGTCGTACAGCTTATCAGACAGGATCTGGTAAGCCTCGTCCCAGGTGATGCGCTGCCACTTGCCCTCGCCGCGGTTGCCGACCCGCTTCATCGGGTAGCGCAGGCGGCGCGGATTGTACTGGTGCTGGGTCGTCGCCAGGCCCTTGGGGCACAGCGTTCCCTTGTTGGTCGGGGCTTCGGGGTTGCCCTCAACCTTTACCACGCGCCCATCGCGCACGTGGATGAGCGTGCCGCACGTGCCGTGACACATACGGCACATCGATCGGATAACCTTCGTCTCGCCGGAGAGCTCGACCTTGCCCTCAGCCCGCTCCAGCCAGTTCAGGTCTGGCAGTTGCAGAGCTGTGGCAGCGGCCCCCAAGGCGCCCGTCGCCTTGAGGAAGCCTCTCCTCGAGATGTGGTTTTCTGCCATGTCATTTTCTCCTTGCAGCGGACAGAATTTGGGATGGCTCCTGTTTCAGCCTGACTGCCAGAGGCCGGGAAGGAGACTGCCGGGGAAGGTTCGACGCTCATTCCTCCTCGGCGATCCATCATCAGGGGCTTTGGTTCGCGTTGCTGTGCAGACACACCTCCTACTCGCAGCCGGGGGGCTGAGGTCTGGTCCTCCTGTCGAACAGTCTACCGTCTCGCCGCGCGCAGCATAACACTCAAGCGAACCGCAGACGCTTACTCGGTCTACCCAATTTGATGTACCCATTCGGGCCATACGGGGGCGGGGCGCAGGGCTGGCTGCGCACCACAAAAAAGGCTCTCCGGGTGGAGAGCCTTGAGGTTGTGTGGGCTGGTGGTTACTTGTCCACCAGACCTTCACGCACGGCGTAAACCGCTGCCTGGACCCGGTTGCTCAGGTGCAGCTTGTCCAGCACGTTGGCCAGGTGCTTCTTAATGGTATTCTCGCTGAGGCTCAGCCGGTCGCCGATCTCCTGATTGGTCAGCCCTTCCGCGACCAGCAGGAGCACCTCCTGCTCCCGGTCGCTGAGCGCCTCGCCTGTCACGTCCAGCGAGTTCTGCGACGCGGCCCCGCGCCGGGTGAACTCGTCCAGCACTTTTGCCGCTATCACACCGGATATCGGTGCCTCGCCGCGTATCACCCCCTGCAGATAGCTGTGCAGCCGCCGTGAGGGGGTGTTCTTCAGCACGTAGCCGCTCGCGCCGGCTTTGATCGCCTCGAACAGGTTGCCCTCATCCTCGGCAATTGTCAGCATCACCACGCGGGTCGTCGGCAGCTCCATGTGGATCCGCCGTGTCGCCTCTAATCCGGTCATCACAGGCATCGAGATATCCATCAGGATGACGTCCGGCAGCAGCTCGCGCGCGAGCTCCACCGCCTCCTGCCCGTTGGAAGCCTCGCCGACGACTTCAAAGTCATCCCAGTGGCGTGCCAGCGCGCTCACGCCCTCGCGGAAGAGAATGTGGTCGTCGACTAGGAGAAGTGTATTAGCCATGGTCAATGACTCTCTGTAAATGCTCCACTCACCACTGCTGTGCTTGATCTACTCGCCCTGCTCGGAGAATCCGTGTGGTACCCGGCCAATATTAGTATGCAGCTAATTACAGGCGTTGGTAAGACCTGTTTGCACCGTTGTCCCTACACGATCAGCCCGTCCGGCATACCCGGTCGTGTCATGACCAGGCACAACTAACAGCGGCACAACTGCGAGCTGCGAAAACGCGGCACTTCCACCTGGATCTCGGTGCCCTCACCTACGCGAGATTCGATGTGCAGGCAGCCGCCGACACTGTCCGCACGCTCCCGCATGATGCGCAGCCCGATGCGCTCGTCGCGCACGGTCGCCGGGTCGAACCCGCAGCCGTCGTCGGCGATGCTCATGCGAAGCGTATTCTGCCGGCTCTCACACTTGATGACCACCTGTGAGGCCTTTGCATGCCGGCGGACGTTCGTCAGCGCCTCCTGAACGATCCGGATGAGCTGGATCTCCGCCTCCGGGCTGGCTGTCCACTCTGCGTCATCGGCCCCCACGCAGCGGACCTCGATCCCCCACTGTTGTTGGAAGCGCCTCAGGTACTCGGACATGACCGGTATGAACCCGCCCTGCGCGACATTCTTCACGCGCAGGCCGAGGATATCGTCGCGGATGCTGCTGTATGCCTCCTGCGCGATGCGCTCGACCTCCTGCAGCGTGCTCCGCGCCGAGTCGAGATGGCCTTCGTCCAGGCACAGCAGCGCCTCGTCGGCGCGCATGCGAATGCAGCCTATCGTCTGCGCCAGCCCGTCGTGCAGTTCCTGGCTGAGACGTTCGCGCTCCTGCAGGATGGCAAGGTCGCGGCTCTGCTGGGAGAGCTGGACGAGGTGGGCCGCCGCGCCGATCTGCCGTCCGACCGAGGCCAGCCACCGGATCTCATCTTCCTGCCACTCGTGCATCTCAAAGGTCGCGAGCTCCATCGTGCCGACGAGAAGCTGCGAGGCCAGCAGCGGGACGCAGATCAGGCTCTGATAGCCGGACTCGACCTCGCCGGGGCTCAACACGCGCGGATCAGAGGCCAGGTTCGAGGTAAAAACCGGCTGGTGCGTCGCGGCGACCTCCGCCTGAAACGCCTGGTCCACCGGCACAAGCTGCAAATCCTGGAGCATGCGGAGCGTCATGCCCTGCTGGGCGATGAGCGCGAAGCCGCGACGCTCCTTGTCGAGAAGGCGGATAGCACCCGCGGAGTAACCTGTGGCAGTGAAGACCTTGTGCAGCACATGCTGCATGACCTGATGCAGCGGCACGTTGCCGCTCGTCGCCTCAGAGATCGAGAGGAGCGCCTCAAGGTTGCGGCTCTGCGCGGCGATCTGCTCCTCTGCTTCGGCGTGCCGGGCCTCAAGCTCAGAGATACGCCGGCGCAGCTCTCCGATCTCTCGACGGTAGCGCTCACTCGCCAGTGCATCGCGCATCACATCTCGGGACGTCTGCAGCCAGCGCGTCAGTTGGTTCTGGTCTCCATTTTCTTTGCTGCCCATAATGAATTTACCCGCAGTCCACAGGGAAGCTCAGGTACCCGGCCGCGACCGGCGTTTTGGCACAAAGCCGGATCCGCAGTAAGTTAGCAGTAGTATACATTTGGGCCCGCTATTCGACGGGTTACATTCTGCCCCACCGGTATTGCATTTTATCAGGAACATCCGGGCCGCATCGGACACCTACAACCTTCGCGATGAATCGATTTCTACCCGCCCTAACCGATTACTTCTCCCGCGCGGAACTCCCCGGCGTGCCAGGTTGGACGCCTAGCGAACCATTCTCCGTGACGCCCCTGGCGCAGGGCGAGTACAACATGAACTACCTGCTCCAGCAGGGAGAGCGCCGGTGGGTATGCCGGGTAAACGTCGCCTCCCAGATTGGCCTGGACGACCAGATCGTGTACGAATACCGGGCGCTGGAGCTTCTCGCGCCGGGCGGGGTCACGCCGCTTCCGTTCCACGTCGAGAGGAGCAGCGCACAGTTCCCGCGCGGCCTCCTGATCATGGAGTACCTTGAGGGCGAGCCGCTCGACTACCACCGCGATACGCTCGGCGCGGCCCGGCTGTTCGCGCGCATCCACTCACTGCCAGTTGCCCCGGAGGCCAACTATCTCATCCGGGAGCAGAAACCACTCACGGAGACTTACGCCGAGAGTTCGCGGCTCCTGCAGACTTATTTGCAGTCACCGCTTGCGGACCCTGCGGTGAGCAGCTATCTGGCCGCAGTGCTGGCCTGGGCAGACGACGCTCGCCACGCGGAGCGCTACTTCACCGAAGACCCCTGGCCGTGCATCATCAACACGGAAGTCAACTCCGGCAACTTCATCGCCAACCGGCCGCGCGGCACGCTGCATCTCGTCGATTGGGAAAAACCGCTGTGGGGCGACCCGTCGCAGGATCTGTCGCACTTCTCCGTGCCGACGACGACGCTGTGGAAGACCGACTTCTGGATGACCGCCCGGCAACGCCGCACCTTCCTGAGCGCGTACCGCGCAGCCATCACAGATGCCCACCTGCGCGACACAATCTCCGACCGGGTCCGGCTGCGCGACCCGTTTAACTGTCTCCGCGGCATCTGCTGGTCGGCAATGGCCTGGGTCGCCTACCACACGGGCGAGCACGTTCTGCGCAACGAGGACACTTTCCGCAAGATCAGCAGCTACCTGGAGCCGGGCTTCCTTCGCCGCGTGTTCGACCCGTTCCTTGAAAACCGGCCGGACTGCCTGTGGAACGCGTGATCCTCGACTGCGACAATACGCTGGGCCTGCCGCTCAAGGAGATCGACGATGGGCTGGCCCTGCTGTACCTGCTGGGCTGCGATGACATCGAGCTGCTCGGCGTGACGACCACCTTCGGCAACGGAACCGCGGAGCAGGCCACCGGGCAGACGCGCTGGCTGCTGGATGAGATCGGGCGCTCCGAGATACCCGTGCTGCAGGGCGAGGCCGCCCGGCACAGGCCGCCCACCGAGGCAGCGGAATTTCTCGCCGCGGTTGCCGCCGAGCACCCCGGCCAGATCACCGTCCTGGCGACCGGCCCGCTCGGCAACCTCCACGCCGCCGCCAAACTCGACCCGGCGTTCTTCCACAACGTGAAGCGGATCGCCTGCATGGGCGGCGTGCGCCAGCCCCTTCAGCTCGGCTGGCGGCTGCTCCCGGAGCTGAACCTCTCCGCCAACCCCGAAGCGGCGGCGAGTGTACTCGCCGCACCCTGCCCGGTTACCCTGATGAGTGCGGAGATCTGCCTGCAGGCCGCCTTCAACTGGCGGGACCTGCGCCACATCCGCGGTTGGCGGCCAGTGTTCAGGCGAACGGTCCGACGCTGGCTGTTAGCGTTCGGTGCCTACACCGGGGAGCTGCGCTTCTACCTGTGGGACCTTGTCCCGGCAGTGTTCGTCACGCACCCTGAGCTGTTCTCGGGCGAGCAGGTTCGGCTCGACCTGCACGCTGCAAAGCTGGAGCAGGGCGCGCTCGCACCGGCTGGTGGGGACGCCGGTGCGGCCGTGACACTCCCGAGCACCATCACGGACGCCGGGCGGTTCAGGAGCGTCTTGTTCGATACGTGGGCCAGGGTGGCAGGTTAAACAGGGTTACAGCCAGAGCGTATTGGGTAGGATCGCTGGCGATAAGCCCGCGGACTACTCCGCCTTCAGCACCACGACGGAAACGTTGTCGTGTGTGTGCGCGGCGAGCGCCTGGCGTACCAGCGTCTCGGCGGCCTGCTGGGCCGGGTAAGCCATCGCCATGCGGGCGATATGCTCGTCGGAGAGCACCCCGTACAGCCCATCCGAGCACAGCAGCAGCGCATCGCCCCGGGCAAGCGGCTCGCCAGGCCACACATCCACGTCGACGCCGGGCCGGGTGCCGAGCGCGCGGTCGAGCACGTGACGCATCGCGCTGTTGGCGGCTTCTTCGTGTGTCATCACGCCTTCGCGCACCCGCGCGTTGACCCAGGTGTGATCGTCGGTGATCTGCGTCGTCTGCCCGTCCCGTATCACATAAACGCGGCTGTCGCCGACGCTCGCCACCCAGTACTGCTCGCCGAGCACCAAAGCCACGACAATCGTGCAGCCCATTCCGCGCCGCTCGGGCGTTTCCTGCGCCTGTTCAAAGATGCTGTCGTTGGCGGCGATCACCGCCTCGTGGAGTCGTTCGAGGGCGTTATCGGGGGTAAGGTGCGGCTTCCGCAGCAGCTCGGCCTGGATCACGTCCACGGCCTGGCGGCTGGCGTATTCGCCCGCGCGGGCGCCACCCATGCCGTCGGAGAGGATCAGCAGTATACCGTCCTGATCGGGTAGGGAGGCTACACGCACAGAGTCCTGGTTCTCGCCCTTGCGGGGGCCGGGGTCAGTCTGGTAGCCGACGTCAAGTTTCATGTGGGTTCCTGCTCGTCCTCAGCGAGACGTTTCGAGCCGACTCCGGCACTCGCGTCAGGTTCGCCGTAATTTTAGTGGGGTTGTCCGCAGACGCCAAATTTCATCCCTCGTCCTCTTCGGGAGCAAGAGAGTGATTCTGGTCCACGATGATGCGCGCCTCGGCCAGCACGACCGTCCGTGCAGCCTCGGCGTCCAGTGCTGTCACCGAGACTTCAAACGGCGCTGCCTGGCCGGGTTCTAATACGAGCCCCACGCCGAGCGGTGAGGTCGCAACGCCCACCACCCGCCCCGCCCCGTCGTAGGCGGCTGCTACCAGCCTGACATCGGTCACGGAGGCCAGGCCGGGGTTGGCAACCTGCCCCTGCACGAAAATGGTCTCGGCATCGCCGGTCGCACCTGCCTCCACCTGCAGCGCGGTGGTGACGGGCGTATCCTGCGGTGCGGCAACGGCCTCCGCCTGCTCAGAACACACCGAGAGCCCCGCGGCCAGATCGCCCAGCCGGAGCGCGAACGGCGACGAGCCGCCCGCCGGGATCACGGTCAGCCCGGTCTCGCCCCGGTATTCGCTGACCACGACGCTGCGCGCGTCACACAGGACGACCCGCACCTCGACGTCTGTCACCGCGCCCGGCGAGACATTTGACACCTCGCCGGAGTACACCCAGCCCGATGCGTCTTCTTCCGGCTCCCACAGTGCCGTGTTGGCGATGATCAGCTCTGCCGGGTTGACGGCCACCGGGCCGGGCCGCCACTGCGCCAGCGGCTCGACGCGGAAGCTGCTTTCCACCGTCTCCAGCGCCTGTGTGAGACGCGGCGCGTCGTCGCCGGCCAGAAAGACGCTCAGGGCGGCAAAGTACGGCCCCGCCTGCCGCAGAATCACCGTCTCCTGCCCGGCGCCGCCCTGCCCATCGTCGTAGCGGAACGTGAGCCGCGTCTCGCCGTCGGGCCCATCTTCCCGGCTGATCTCCTCATAGGCGGCGCCCGAGCCGTAATGCAGCCTCACGTAGCGCTCCACCAGCGCGCCGACCTGCCCGGGCGTCTGCGGCCCCTCGTGCGTGACCTCCACGCGGATGCGGCTGCCGTAGCCCGGCGGCGGCAAATAGCGCACCAGCAGCCGCTCGCCGGTCGACTCGTCGACCGTCTCCCAGCCCGCGGGAAGGGAAAGGCCAAATACACCGGAGGAATGATCGGCGGGCCGGAACTCGCGTGCGGGTTCCGTCGGCGTGGGCGCAGGCGCCGCCGTGCGGGCAGGCGCGGGCGCTGGCGTTTCGGTCGGGCCAACCTCGACGGGCTCGGTGGCGGTCACGGCAGGCGCTGTCGCAACCTGTGGGGCCGCCCGGCAGGCAGCCAGCATCAAGACGAGCAGCCCGGCACCGAGCGCCGCGCTTCGGGGGGATCGCAGGCTCATAGATCGGCTTCGCCCCGCGCGGCAACCGTGAACAGGCGCGGGCTTTCCTCGCTGTAGGGGTTGAAATCGTAATCGCCGTAGAACTCGACATCGCGGAAGCCGCCGAGCGCGAGCAGCAGCCGCATCTCCGGCGCGGGGGTGTGGCGCATCTTCATCGGCACCACACTGCGGAACACCTCGCCACCCGGCGCGACCCGGTCGTAGACCCAGGTGATCTCCTCGACCTGCGTGGCGCGGTCGATGGTCTTGAGCCACTGCTGCATCACGGGCTGGCCGGTCTGCGGGTCGGGGAAGGTGCGCTCGTAGGCCAGCACCGGCAGATCGTCGCCGCGCAGCGCGCCGATGGGGTTCCCGACGTCCACGGCGAGACCGCCGCCCGGCTCCAGGTGGGCAGCCACCTGCCGCAGCGCGGAAAGCTGCTCGTCCTGCGTAAGCAGGTGCGTGAAGCCGCCGAAGGGGATAATGGCTAGCCGGAACCGCCGGTCGAGCGTAAAGCTAGCGGCGTCTATCTGGTGCCAGGTAATGTTGTTCCCTGCGGGGCTGCCCTGCGCGCGCTCGCGGGCCCGCTCCAGCATCGCGGCGGAAGGTTCTACGCCGGCAACCTGCATGCCGAGCTCCGCCAGCGCGAGGGCAACCCGGCCCGTACCCGCGCCGAGCTCCAGCACTGGCCCGCCGAACCGCTCGACGAGAAGCCGGTAGGCGGGCAGATCCTCGGTGAGGTCGGCGTTCTCCGCATCGTAGTAGCGTACGATGGCGTCGTAGGGGTCGTCGTGCTCGGCCAGTGTTACGACTCCTTCAGCAGAGCGGCGTCGCGCCGGAAGCCCGGTGCGCGCTCAGTGTAGCACAGGGCGTGGCGGCTTACAACGCGCCCGCCTCCGGTTGCCGTGCCGACCCGTACGGGGCAAAATACCGCATAACTGGCGACTCCTGCTCGCCGCGTGGAAAGGGAACCGACGCCGCCGTGCCTGAAACCAATCGCGCGCCCGACGACACGCTGCCGGGGCTCATCATCGTCGCCGCCGTGGCACTCGCCCTGCTCTCGCTGGGCCTGTTTCTGCTCACGCTGCACCCCGGCGTTGGCCCCTCGTTGGACAGCATGGAGCTGCAGATTGCCGCGCGGGTCGGCGGGATCATCCATCCGCCCGGCAGCCCGCAGTACCTGATGCTGGGCAGGCTGGCGATGGATCTGCTGCCGGGCCCGAACGCTGCCTACCGCCTCAACCTGATGTCGTCGATTTTCGCCGCCGCGATGACCGGCGCGCTCTTCCTGCTGGCCTACCGCCTGTCGCAGAACCTCGTCGCGAGCAGCTACGTGGCCCTCACGGTGGCGCTGTCGCCGCGCCTCTGGTACCAGGCCAGCATCGCCGAGCTGTATGCGCTCAACGCCTTCTACGTGGCGCTCGTGCTGTTTCTGCTGATCTCGTGGCACCAGACGGGGCGGCGCGGCTTCTTCTGGGCGGCGATGGTCGCCTATGCCCTGAGCTTCGGCAACCACCTGAGTATGATCCTGCTGCTGCCCGCGGTGCTGTACGTCGTCGAGATTACCGACCGCTCGATGCTGCTGCGCCCGCGCAACCTGCTGCTCGTCCTGCTGATTGTCGCGCTCGGCGCGCTCCAGTACCTGTACGTCCCGCTGCGTGTTGCCGCCAACCCGCCGTTCTGCAACTACTGCCCCTCGGAAGCGGGCTCCCTGCTCGACTACCTGACCGGCGGGCCGTTCAAGGGGCAGATGTTCTCGCTGCCGCGCCGCGATGTGCTAGCCCGGCTCCCGGAGGCGACGGGGCTGTTCGCCCGGCAGTTCTTCCCGTGGGGGCTGGCGCTCGGCGTTGTCGGGCTGTGGGAGCTGTTCCAGCGGCGGGCAGAGCTGGCCTGGACGCTGGTCCTGGCCCTCGCGCCGCAGCTCCTCTTCGTGATGACGTACGCCATCCCTGACTGGCACGACTTCATGACGCCGGCCTATGTCATCTTCGCGCCCCTGGTCGGCTATGGGGCCTGGCGGCTGTGGGAGGCGCTCCGGCCGCAGGCCGACGACCTGCTGCTGCGCGGGCGGGTGCTCGCCGGGCACACCTACCCGGTCGTGCTGGTGACGCTGGCGGCATTCGCTGTAGCGCTGAGCCTGTACACGCACCGCCCGCTTGTGGACCAGAGCCAGCAGACTGCCTACGAGGTCAACGCGCGAGCGCTGCTTGGACGCGCACAACCCGGCGACTGGGTGCTGATGCCTCCGCCAAACTCCGCCGACTTCTACTACAGCTGGGCGGTAACGTACCTCTCGCTGGCGGAGAGCGACCTGCCGCGCGTCTCGATGGTTGCGCCGCCGGAGATCGACGTGCCGCCCGGCCCGCCGCCCACTTACCTGCGCTGGGCGGACGCCGAACCCCAGCTCACCGGGGCGGCCCTGCACGAGCTTGACCGGACGGTGTTCGCACTCGATTCAAACGACCCCCGCCTGCAGGGCTGGGGCCTGCTGCCTGTCTGCACGCCGGGTGGGGGGGCGGTCGCCGGCTATGAGGTCGTCGCCGCGCCGACGAGCGCCGAACTCGCCCCGCTCGTCAGCGCGGAGCGGTGGGCGCGTATCGAGGACTACGTCATGGCGAGCGGCGGCGAGGTCCGCTGCCCGCCCGCGGAGTGAGCCCCCTAGCCGTTAAACTAAGGGGTCCAGTGATTTACGTGCCACCCCCTCACCCCGACCTTGAGGCGATTGCATCGCCTCAAGTCCACCCCTCTCCCACAGCGGGGAGAGGGAGCCACGCTCGCCGAGGACCCAACTGTCCCCTTCTCCCCTGGTGGGAGAAGGGTGAGCCGAGCGGAGCTCGGATCGGGATGAGGGGCGAAGGGGGTCATAAGCCGGGCTGGGGCGAGTCGGTAGCCTTGAGTTCACCGACAGGTCCGCCCGCGGAGTAGCCTGCCCTTACCAGCCGCTCTCCGCGAACATCATCGCGAGGAAGGCGGCGCGGTCCTCTGGCGTCATCGGGTTGGGCTGCGCGTACTCCTCCATCAGCCCGGTGAACAGCACCGTTGAGATATGCCGCCCCTCGTACAGGATGTGCTTGTCGGCGAACATCTGCCGGTTCTCGATGAAGTCCATCTGGTCGAAGAACAGGTTGCCCATCCCGTAGTGGATGAACGTGCCATCCTGGAAGGCGAAGCTCTGCGGCTGGTGCGCATGGCTCCCCGCCACGATGTCCGCGCCCGCCGTCGCCAGCCGCGCGAAGTCCTCCACGTGCTCGGCGGTCGGCGCGTAGCCGGGGACCTCCCAGTACTGCACCGTCGCGATCACAAAGTCGGCCTGGTCCTGCGCCTTGAGCGCGGCGATGGCGTCGGTGATCCACACCCAGTCGTCGCAGGGGGCTGCACCCGGCGTCTCGGCCGTGGCGAAAGCCCCGGCCGGGCCGGGGTCGTTGCACCCGACGAAGGCGATGCGCGTGCCGTCCGGCGCGTTGACGATGCGCGGCGTGCGGGCATCCTCCAGGTTGGCCCCGCCGCCGTAGTACACGATGCCGCTGTCGTTGTACATACCCAGCGAGCCCGCCAGCGCCTGCGTCCCGATGTCGTTGAGGTGGTTGCCGGTCAGCTCGACAACGTCCAGCCCGATGTGGGTCAGCAGCTCGAAGTAGCGCGGCGCGGAGCAAAAGTCCTGCGGCGGGCCAACCCAGTCGGGGGGCGGGCAGCTCGCCGAGAACGAGACCTCGTTGCTGGTGTGCAGGATATCGGCGTCGGCGAAGAACGGCAGAATGGCATCGGCGGGGTAGGTGATGCCCCGCGACTCCATCATCATGGCGGTGGCGCGCACCAGCGCCGTGACGCCCGTCATGGTCACGACCGTCATGCGGGCCGGGTCGCGGTTGGTGGCGGGCCACACGCCGCCCGACTGCAGCGCGGCCGCGATCTGCTGCCCCTGATCCCCGGCGGCAGAGAGCCCCACCGTCCGCGTTAGCGGGTAGGCAGCCGCGTCCAGCGCCTTGTCCAGCACGGACTGCCCGTCAAGGCGCAGCACCTTCCAGCGCGGGGTGAGCGCCTCAAACGGCAGGATGCTCAGCGAGGGGCGAGCATCCCAGGCCAGCGCCTCAAGCTCGGCGGGCGCGCCGGTCTGCAGCGCCAGCCCGGCGGCGGGCGGGCCGATCTCAGCGGTCAGCCAATCGACGACGTCCGGCGAGAGCACCAGCGACGGCGGCGTCTCGAAGCCCACCAGCCCGCTGGCATCGCCGGCCAGCCAGTACTGCTGCACGGCCTGCCACGCCACGTCATCAGCCACGGTCGGGAACGGCGCGGCGATGGCGTAAACCCACTGTGCCGTGAGTGCCGTTTCGGCGGGCGGGTTCACCTGCACGCCGATCAGCGCGCCATCCGGCCCCCCGGCGGGCTGCAGCCCCGCCTGCTCGAAAGTCGGCACCAGCGCCTCACTCAGCGACGCCGGGACGCCCGGCCCGAGCCAGTAGCCGGCGGCGGGCAGCGGCTCCTCCTCGGGGAGAGAAGCCCCTTCGTCCGGCGCAGCCTCAGGCGTGGTGACGGGCGCCGGAGTCTGGACGGGGCCGCGCGTGCCCGCATCCTGCGCGGCACCGGGCAGGGCGGCGTCATCCGGCGAGCCGGCAGCCTGCGGCTGGCAGGCGGCGAGCAGGGTCAGCGCCAGCACAGCCAGCGCGAGGAAACGTGCCCGGTGGGTGAGAGTGATCATGTGAGTGGTTACCATCCTGCGGCATAGAAGCCGAGATACTCGGCCAGGTGGGTACGCCAGTATTCCTGCGTGTGATCGCCGCGCCGGCGCTCGTAGACATGCGCCACGTTGCGCAGCAGCAGTGCGCGGTGGAGCTCCTGCACCGGGTCGTTGTGCTCGTCCTGCCGCCCGCAGTCGAGATAGATGCGCGGCTGTTCGGCAGGATCGAGACGCCGGGCAAGCTGGATCGGGTCGCGCTCGGCAAAGGCGAGCGGGTCGCCCAGGCCGAAGATCCACGGTGGGCCGAGCCGTTCCCCGTCGAACAGCACCGGGGAGTGGATGCCGACGGCACTGAACACGTGCGGGTGTGTGAAGGCGAGCACCGCAGCACCCGCCGCGCCCATTCCGATGCCCGCAATCACGCGGTGAGGACGCCTCGCCTGCACCTTGAGGCGGTGCTCGACGAGCGGGATCACGTCGTCGAGCACGTAGTCGCCGTAGTCGCCGTAGCCCTCCATCGCCCCCGCGAAGAAGTCAGGGTCGAGCTGGAGCATCAGGCTGAAGTCGCCGCCAGCATCCTCGGCGTTGACGAAGAAGCTCTTATCGCCCTGCGGCATCACGGCGATGAACGGCGGCAGCGTCCCGACCTGGATCAGGTGGTCGGCGATGGTGTGCAGGCGCAGCGTCTTCGTCCAGAACAGCTCATCCTCGCCCCAGGGATGCAGCAGATACACCACCGGGTACAGGCGGCTCTCCGTGTGGTAGCCGGGAGGCAGATAGACGTGCAGGCGCATGGGCTTGAGCAGCGCCAGACTGTGGAAGGTTAGGTTGGTCAGGCGACCACCCGGTTCGTGCATCCAGACCTCGGAACTTGGTGCGGTTTATTCTGGGCGAACGGCCCACGCGAAGTGTACCACAGCCCGGAGAAGCCGTCAGCAAGGGGGTGCGATGCACTCTGCCGCTATGCGTGTCTGCTCAGGGTGACTGGTAGCCAGCCTACCACCCCCTCTGCCGGCGCGAAGCGTCGCCCCTCACCCCGACCCTGAGGCGATTGCATCGCCTCAAGCCCACCCTCACTCCGGCACGCAAGCGTGCTTGCGGCCCGGACGCTGCGCGTCCTGCCGCCTGGGGCGAGGGGGCCACGCTCGCCGGGGACCCAACTGGCCCCTTCTCCCCTGGTGGGAGAAGGGTGAGCCGAGCGAAGCTCGGGTCGGGATGAGGGGCCTCCGTGTTCTGCACACAACCTCCTGTCTGAATGCTGCGTATACTGGTTATGATACTCGTGTGTAGAAACTGGAGAAGAGACGATGAGAGGTAGCGGCGTATTCTGGGGACTGGTTCTCCTGCTCGTCGGCGGCCTGCTGCTGCTCGCCAACTTGGGCATTGTGACTTTTAACTTCTGGCAGATCCTGTGGCCCGCCTTTCTGATCCTGCTTGGCCTGTGGATCCTGCTGGGTGTCAGCCGGGGCTGGCACCGTGTTGAGGCGGAGCACGTCGCCGTGCCGCTGGCCGGCGCGGAGCAGGCGCGCATCGTGATCAATCACGGGGCGGGTGCGGCTCGCCTGCGTGGAGTAACCGAGCCCGGTCAGCTCATGATCGGCGACTTCGGCGGGGGGCTGGATTACCGCTCCTGGCGCGAGGGTACCGTGCAGCATCTCAAGATGGAGATGTCGGGCGACGGGTTCCCCGGGGTATTTGTATTCCCGTGGACGAGCGGGCTGGGCTGGCAGTTCGCGCTGTCGCGGGAAGTGCCGATCAGCCTCAAGCTGGACGGTGGAGCTGGCACCGTTGACCTTGACATGCTGGATTTGCGCGTCACCGACCTGACCATCGACGGCGGCGTCGGCACCGTGACGCTCACCATGCCGGCGCGCGCCGGGCATACCCGCGCCCGCGTCGAGGGCGGGGTCGGCACGGTGCTCATCCGCATCCCGGAGGGCGTCGCCGCACAGATCGAGGTGGAAGGCGGCCTGGGCTCGATCAACGTGAATCGGGACCACTTCACGCAGGTAGGGGACCACGCCTACCGCTCGCCGGGTTACGACACGGCGGAGAACAAGCTCGACCTGTTCGTCGAGGGCGGAGTCGGCACGGTGACAGTTAACTAGGCCGGGCGGGGGTTTAATCGAGCGCGTGCGGCGCGACCTTCTCGTAGACGCCCAGCGTCCTGATCGCCGTGCGAGTCCACGAGAACTCGGCAGCGCGCTCAAGGCCTTTCTCGCGCAGCTCCTGCGCCATCTCGGGCTGGTTGAGCGTCGCCAGGATAGCGCCTGCCATCTGCCGGGCGTCGTCCGGCGGCACGAGGAAGCCCGCCCCGCCGACGACCTCCGGCAGCGAGGCCGCATCCGCCGCCACAACCGGCGTGCCGCAGCTCATGGCCTCCAGCAGCGGCAGGCCAAAACCCTCGTAGCGCGAGGGGAACACGAAGCACGAAGCCATCCGGTACAGCGCCGGGGCGTCGCCCTCGTCCACCCAGCCGATGGCCCGCACGGTGTCGCGCAGGTTCATCGCCTCGACGAGCCCCGCCACGTCGATAAAGCGGGGCGACTCCTTCTCAGGCAGCCGCCCGGCGAGCACCAACGGCACGTCGTCGCCCAGCGCGTCGCGCACGTAGGTATACGCCTTCAGCAGCGTCTGCACATTCTTGCGGATGTCGTAGCCGCCCAGGTACAGCACGTACCGTTCGGGCAGGCTGTACCTGCCGCGGACGGCGGTGTTGACGAGCTCTGTGGAGCGCGGGTGGTACTGCTCGCCCGCGGCGAGCGGGATGGCGAAGACTCGCTCCGCCGGCAGGCCGAGGTGCGCCAGAATATCGGCCTGCGACGCCTCGGAGTCAGTGATGACCGCCGCCGCACCGCGCGCCGAGGCTGCGACCAGGCTGGTGTACAGCCGCGCCGCCAGCCCGCCCCGGTAGGCGGGCAGCAGCAGTGGGATCAGGTCGTGCACCGTCACGATGATCGGTGCGGGGCTGCGCAGCGGGCCGCCCCAGTAAGGCACGTGCGCAATATCCGCGCGGGCCCGCGCCACCGCCTGCGGGAAGCTGCTCTGCTCAAACCGGACTTTCGCCAGGTGCCCTCGCCCGCGCAGCGCGACCCGCTCGACGCTCACCGACTCGCCCGGCGGCTCGACCTCCCAGCCTTCCGGCACGACCAGCGTGATCTGCAGGCGCGGCGCGACCCCAGCAAGCGTGGTGACAAGCCGCCGCAGGTACTGCCCGCTGCCCGTGTCGGGGCGGTTCCAGAACCAGCCGTTCAGCGCGACGCGCACCGCAGGCTCACACCAGATTCGCCAGGGCGATGATAAAGACCACCACCCCGGCGATCATGCGCAGCAGTGCCGCCTGATTCGCGGACTCGCCGCTCGCCTTGCCCACGAACCAGCGATCCACGGTGGCCCGCAGCGGCGGAAAGGCCGAGGCGAACACGACCACCCCGATAAGGCCGAGCGCCCAGCGCCAGCCGAAAAGCGCGCCGAGGAACAGCAGCACCCCCGCGATCAGCACGACGAACTGCATCATGCGGGCGGGCAGCGGCTCGCTGGCTGGCTTCGTCGAGCGCGTGCGCTTCGGTTTGCTCTTGCTGCTCGCCGAGCGTCCGCTGCTCGTCGTCTTACGCTTGGTCGTCGGTTTGGTAGCCATGCGGATGTGTCCTGTGCCACGCCCAGGCCGTGGCGATGATGTCCCGAAGCTCGGGGTAGCGGGGCTCCCAGCCGAGCTCCGCCCGGACTCGGTCCGAGCTGGCGATCAACGTCGGCGCGTCGCCGGGACGGCGGTCTGTCTCAATGACGGGGATGGGATGGCCGGTCACCTCGCGGGCGACCTCGATTACCTGCCGGTTGCTGTAGCCATGCCCGTTCCCCAGGTTTAACGTCAGCGATGTGTGCGTGTCGAGCGCCCGGAGCGCCAGCAGGTGCGCGGCGGCCAGGTCGTCGATGTGAATGTAATCGCGGATGCAGGTGCCATCCGGCGTGTCGTAGTCGGTGCCGAACAGGTACAGGTGCTCGCGCTGGCCCAGCGCGACCTGCAGCGTCAGCGGGATCAGGTGGCTCTCAGGCCGGTGGGCCTCCCCGCGCACCGGCAGGCCCGCCTCGTCCAGCATCGCGCCACAGGCGTTGAAGTAGCGCAGGGCGGCGTAGCGCAGCCCGTAGACCTCGTGATACCAGCGCAGCATCCGCTCGATCATGAGCTTCGTCTCGGCGTAGACGTTGCTCGGGCCGGTGGGGTCGTCCTCGGTAAGCGGCCCGTCCTTGCTGGCGTACACGCCCGCCGTTGACGAGAATACGATGCGCCCCACGCCGCGCGACGCCATCACGTCGAGCAGGTTGATAGCATTCGCCGTGTTGTTGCGGAAGTACTTGCCGGGCTTCTGCATCGACTCGCCCGCCTCGATGAAGGCGGCGAAGTGCATCACCGCCTCAGGCCGGAACGTGTCGAACGCGCCTGCCAGCGCATCACAATCGGCGAGGTCCCCCTGCACGAACGCCGCATCCTCGGGCACCGCCTCGCGGTAGCCGCTCACCAGGCTGTCGAATACCAGCACTTCGTGACCCGCACTCAGCAGGTGCGCGGTCGTCGCCGAGCCAATGTACCCGGCTCCACCTACAACCAGTACGCGCATAATCGCTCCTGAAACCTAACGATGATGAATGCTCCTGGCTAACCATTCGGCGCAGCCAGCGGTGCCCAGTAACGGCTCACTGCGGCTTCGGCCTGCTGCGCCGTCTGCACCTCGAAGGCGGCCAGCTGCGCGCGGGGGATCAGCTCGAACACTTCCGCCGCCATCCGCTCCTCGGAGAGCACGATGCTCTCCAGATCGGCCTCGCTCAGCCCGGTCGAGCGGGCGAACATACGGGAGAGCAGCCGCGGGCCGCCCTGCCGGATGGTCGAGACGACGTAGTCTCGCCAACCCCGCAGGTGTTCGTCAGCCGCGAAGGGGAGCCAACCGTGCGGCTCCGCCTCGCCGAGCAGCTCGACCGCCCTCGGCGGCAAACGCTCGGCGGCCTGGTACTCCAGATACGTCATCAGCAGGCCGTACAGCCGCCAGTTGGGATGTCCCGGCCCCCACTGAAGCCCCTCGACGAACAGCCCTTCCATCACCACGACTTCGACCCACGTCTCGTCCATGATCAGGTGGGTCAGGTAGCCGCCGACGAATGCCGCCTGCTCGTGCCCCAGCGCGGCGGAATCGGCCAGCACAGGCCAGGCCGCAAACAGCGCATCGTGGCCCGGCTGCTCGCCGGTTGGGATGTCAAAAAAGTGTGTCTCCTCGCGGAGCTGCCCGCTGACAACGCGCACGTCGGGCGCGACGGCTCCGAGCAGCAGGGCAGACTGCACGTGCTCCTCGCCCAACCAAGGGAAAGCCGCCTGCAGCGGCGGCCGGGCCAGCAGCGACCACACAGCGGCCAGATGGGTCTGGGAGTTGGGCATAGTACCGCATTCTACCCCAAGCCGGGCGCTGTCTTCAAACGCGGGAGCCC
>CAZDLX010000029.1:0-12300 GCA_964506005.1 uncultured Anaerolineae bacterium
CGATGCGCTGCATCCAGGGCTCGGATGCGCACCGCCTGGAGCGCGACCCCCGCAACCCGAAGAACCTGGGTGTGGGCGAGCGCGTGACGGAGATCCTTCTGCCTGAGCTTACCTGGGAGGCACTGTACGCGGTGTTTCAGGGCAATGACTTCTCGCTGACGCGGCCCGACCGGGGCAGCCACACGCCGTACGATCACGTGGCGGCGGCGCGCCAGGAAGGGCCGTCTATTGTGCAGGCGTTCCACGAGAGCATGTCTGTGCGGGGTGGGCGGCTGTATGCCATCATCGCCGACGTGTGCGCGTTCGCCAACACGAACGGCGGCACGCTGTATGTGGGCGTCTCGGCGAACCCGAAGGTCAAGCCGATCGGGCTGCCCGAGGACATCAACCAGTCCGTCGAGCAGCTTCGCGAGGAGATTCACCGCCGCATCACGCCGCCGGTTGACGCCAGCATCAGCGTGGCGAAGACCGAAGGCGTACCGGTCATCCGGGTGCAGATCCCGCGCGGTGACGACCCGCCGTATGCCATCGACGACAACAAGATTTACCTGCGCGACGAGACGGATACGAACCTCGCCGTGCGCGACGAGATCGTGCAGCTCGTGCTGCGCGGGGCAGGCGAGCAGCAGCAAACCGCACCGCCGGTCAATACGCCGCCGGCGACGGTAGAGGAAGGGATAGCGCCCGCGCCGCTGGAAACGCCGGTCGACGACGACGAAATAGGCGAGGGCGGCACCGAGCCGCCGCGCACCGGCGTTGAGATCGTGGCGACTGAGAAGCGCAACGACACCTACTACCACCACCTGCGCGACCTGCGCAACGGCAACATCGTGCGCAACGTCACGCGGAAGTCGGCGCGAAAGCTGTGGCACTACGCCATCACGCAGCGCGAGGACCACAACATCAACATGAATAAGCTTGAGTGGCACGGGGATATCGCGCTGGTTCAGCCATATGCGCGCGCCGGCAAGACGCGCTACGACCTCGCGCAGCGCACCAACGGCGGCAAGATCCGCGTGTACTACGGCGTCACCGAGGACGGTATCCAGGACAGCGGCCAGCAGGCCTGGCGCGAGCTCCTTGAGCTCGACGACGAGGACTAGCCGATGCGCCGCGTGGGCATCGTCACCATCAGCGACAGGGCAGCCGCGGGCGAGTACGAGGACCGGTCTGGGCCGCTGATCGCCGAGGTGGTGGGGCAGCAGCTTCGCTGGGATATCGCCGAGACGACCACCGTGCCCGACCGGCGCGAGCGTATCGCTGCCGAGCTTGTGCGACTGGTTGACGAGGCGGGGCTCGACCTCATCCTCACGACAGGCGGCACGGGCTTCGCCCCGCGTGACGTGACACCCGAGGCCACGCGGGACGTGATCGAGCGCGACGCGCCGGGGCTGGCCGAAGGCATGCGTCTTGCCAGCCTGCAGGTAACGCCCCACGCGATGCTGTCGCGTGCGGTCTGCGGCATCCGGGGGCGGGCGCTGATCGTCAACCTGCCCGGTAGCCCGAAAGCCGTCCGCGAGAACCTGGAGGCCATTCTGCCGGTCCTGCCGCATGCGCTTGATCTGCTGAACGAGGAGCCCGGCTCCGAAGCCGGGCACAGGTTCCGCAAAGCGTAAGCACACGAGCGGGGCGTGAACTCCACGCCCCGCTTTTTCTTGCCCTGCGGCATGCTCGTGCGCCTTGCCTTCGCGGGCACTCCGCTGTATGTTATGCCATAACATCACCCTGCTGCTGTACTTGCCCCACCAGGAGGCACACGTCCCCGCATGAAGAACTGGAAGAAGATCGCGTACGCCGCCGGCTCGCTCGGCACGGCTCTCTCTTACCAGGCGTTCAACAACCGCATCCAGTTTCTGTACATCGACGAGATTGGCCTGAGCGCGAGCATTGTCGGCATCGTCTGGCTGTTCTACGGGCTGTGGAACGCCCTCAACGACCCGCTGATGGGCCAGCTCAGCGACAACACGCGCACGCGCTTCGGGCGGCGCATCCCGTACATCGCCTTTGCCTCGCTGCCGATGGCGATCTTCTTCGTGCTGATGTGGCTGCCCCCTCGTGAGGCCGATACCTGGCTGCTCGTCGCGTACTTCGCGCTGACGGTGTTCATCTTCGACACGCTGTGGACGCTCGTGGTCATCGCGTGGACGGCGCTGTTCCCGGAGATGGTCTCCAACCTCGACGAGCGGGCTGACATCTCGGCCTGGCGGCAGGTGTTCAGCATCCTGGGGCTGATCTTCGCGCTGGCGCTCACGCCGATCATCGTGGACAGCCTCGGCTGGCGCACGATGGCGCTGGCCTTCGGCGTGGTGACGCTGGTATCGTTCTGGATCTCGCTGCTCGGCAGCCACGAAAAGACCGAGCTTCACGAGACGAACGTACGCCTCACACTGGTCGAGGCGCTGCGGGCCAGCCTCACCAACCGCAGCTTCCGCTGGTTCCTGCTGGCAAACCTGTCGAAGGAGTTCATCTTCAACATCGTCGTGGCGATGCTGCCCTTCTATGCCAAGTACGTGCTGCGGCTAGAGGACATCCCGGGCGGGCTGGACGCGGCCACGCAGGAGGCGCTGCTGCTCGGCGTGCCGTTCCTGCTCTCGGTGCCCGCGATGTACGCCTGGACGAAGATCACGCAGCGCACCGGCTCGCGCCGGGCGTGGATTCTCGCCTCGCTGGCTTTCATCCCCGGCCTGGTGATCGTGTTCTTCGCAAGCAACTTCACGGTGGGTATCATCGGCACGTGCGTGCTCGTGCTGGGGCTGCCGGGCTTGCTGATGCTCTCCGATCTGCTCATCTCCGACGTGATCGACGAGGATGAGCTGATCGTCGGCTGCCGGCGCGAGGGCATGTATTTCGGCATGAACGGGGCGATCATCCGCCTGGCATTCTCCGCCGAGGCGCTGCTCATCGCCACGGTACTGCCTCTGACCGGTTACTCCGCGGCGCTGGATGTGCAGCCGGTCTCCGCCGTGTGGGGCTTTCGCTTCTTGATGGCCGGTGCGCCGATCATCGCCATTCTCGTCGCGCTGTTCGCGCTGAGCCGCTACCCGCTTCACGGCCAGCAACTGATGGATGTGCGGGCGCGGATCGACCAGCTCCACCGCGAGCGGGCGGCGGCTGCAGGCGTCGACTAGCCCCGGCAGGGTAGGGAGGAACTATGATGCCGGATGAAACGATGCGCTCATTGGAGTCGTTCGGCCCCGGGACGCTCCTGTGGACCCAGCCGAAGGGCTCCCGGCGGCATTTCGAGCTGCGCGCCGGGGATGACCTGTTCGCGACCCTGGCCTGGGAGCGCTGGTACTCCGACCGCGCGCTGGGCAGAGCGGCAGGGCGCGAGTGGGCCTTCAATCGCAAGGGCGTCTGGAACCGGCGCGGGCTGGCGGAGGAGGTTTCCACCGGCGCGCTGGTAGCGGAAGCCCCGTACACATGGCGCGGGCCGGCCGCCATCGTCTTTCACGACGAGCGCCGGTACGAGCTCCGCCCGGCAAACACGTGGCGCACGAAGTGGGAGCTGCTTGACCCCAACGAGTTCCCGGTCTTCCACTTCCACATGCGCAACAAGCTGCTCAAATACGAGACGGAAGTCGCCCTGACGCCGGATGCCACCTACGCCCGCGACCTGCCGCTTCTGCTGCTGTTCTGCTGGTACCTGGTGTACCTCACCAACCAGGATGCGGCTGCAGCGGCGAGCTAGGGCGTGTATCAAAACCCCCACCTGACCTCGCAGCGACCTCCGGTCGCCGCTCGGCTCTTTCCTCCCCCTTGCAAGAGGGAGGAGCCGGCGTTGGCGCAGCGAACGCCGGCGGAGGGGGTTCGGCTGAATCATCTCGTCTCTTCAACCAGACCCTAGCCCGAGGCCACGCGGCTCCCGATGACCAGCCGCAGCACGTCGTTCGCGCCCTCGCCGATGCTCATGAGCCGCTGGTCGCGGTAAATGCGCTCGACGGCGAACTCGGTGCTGTAGCCGTACCCGCCGTGAAGCTGGACTGCCTCGCGCGCCACAAACTCCGACGCCTCTGAAGCAAACAGCTTGGCCATCGCAGCTTCCTTCGTGTAGCCACGCCCCTGATCCTTGCACCACGCGGCGTAGTACGTCATCTGGCGGGCGGCTTCAAGCCGGGTTGCCATATCGGCCAGCTTAAGCTTCACGCCGTCGTGATCGGCGAGCAAACTGCCAAATGTCCGCCGTTCCTGCACATAGCGTACCGCCTCGTCGAGCGCCGCCTGTGCCAGCCCGACGCTCACCGCGGCGATGCCCACGCGCCCGCCGTCCAGCACTTCGAGTGTCTGGTGGAGGCCCCGGCCCTCCTCGCCGAGCAGGTTCTCGGCGGGCACCCGCACCCCGTCGAACGTCAGCGGTGTGCTGTGCGAGCCGCGCACGCCGAGCTTGGGGATGGGCTGGCCCACCTCGAAGCCTGGCGTGCCCTGCTCGACGAGCAGCAGGCTGAGCCCGCGTGATGGCTTCTCGGCATCCGGGTTGGTGCGGACGAGCGTCACGACGACCGGGGCAGCCGGCGCGTTGGTAATCCACATCTTGCTGCCGTTAATCACCCACTCATCGCCATCGCGTACGGCGGTGGTACGCACGCCCCTCGCGAGATCGGAGCCCGCGTCAGCCTCGGTGAGCGCCAGCGCGCCGAGCACCTCGCCGCTCGTCAGGGTAGGGAGGTGCTTCTCCTTCTGGGCGTCCGTCCCCCAGCGCACGATCGGCGCGCAGCACAGGCCATTGTGCGCCGCAACAGAGAGCGCCGTGCTGCCGCACGCCCGCCCGATCTCCTCCAGCGCCATCGCCGCTGAGACGCTGTCCAGCCCCGCGCCGCCGTACGCTTCCGGGACCTGCAGGCCGAGCAGCCCCAGCCTCGGCATCTGGCGGATGGCTTCCCAGCGCAGCTCCCGCTGCTCGTCAACCTCAGCCGCATACGGGGCCAGCTCGTTCTCGGCAAAATCACGCACTGCGCGCTGGAACAGGCGCTGTTCCTCACTGGGCGAGAAATCCATTCCAGTCTCCTCAGGTGGTCAGTTGTAAGGTCAGCACAGGAAGGCAGGCCGCAAGCTTGATTATAGCAGCCCGCATGACCGAATTGGATCCAAGTTGCCCCCCGCAGACCTCGTCGCAGCTCTGCGGCTGATATATACTGGATGAGCAAGCACCGCAGCCGGAGGTTGACGATCATGGACCCACGCGACGACAAGACTGAACAGGGCGGCCTGCAGGCCAACCATATGGCGACGGGCGTCGCCGTGGGCCTTGCGCTCGGTGTGGCGCTGGGCTCGGCGATGGACAATCTGGCGCTGGGCATCGCGCTCGGGATCGCCATCGGCTCCGCGATAGGCGTCGCCTGGAGCAGCGGGGCAGCCCAGGAGCAACAGGATAGCCAGTCCGACGTGCCTGCGCCCGACGACGAGCCGGAAACGTGAGCCGTGCGGCAACGAAATGCCCGCCTGTGCGTATAGACCAGTAGTTAGAGACTGGAAGGGAATGGAGCCACGTGACCGATCAAGATAGCCCAAAGAAGAGCAAGCTCGGCCCACGCCCGTGGGGTTCCGAACCAATCCGCGGTCTGGATTACAGCTACCTGGACATCGACGAGCCGCCGACGGTGATCCCCGAGCCCGTGATGCCGGAAGTCACTACCTACAACGCGCAGCAGGCACAGGATTTCTACCAGCGCATCCGGGGCAAGGTGGTTGCCTGGGCCCAGGGCGCGGGCGCTGGCAAGGAGATCACGAAGTACGTGCTGCTTGTGCCCGACATCGTGGCGCTGATGGTTCGCCTGATGGGCGATGCGCGCGTCTCACCGCGGCTCAAGGCCGAGATCGCTGCCGCGTCGGCGTATATCATCGTGCCGGTTGACCTGATGCCCGAGGCTGTAATGGGCCCCGCAGGGCTGATCGACGACGCCATCGTGGGTATGATCGCGCTGAACCGCGTGTTCAAGGCGATGGGGCAGGCCGGCGCCGACGTGCTGCGCGAGTACTGGGCTGGAGACGACGACGTGCTGGAGGTCATGCAGGAGACGCTGGACAAGGCCGAGCGTTTCGTTTCCGGGCCGGTGTGGAGCGGCATCAAGAAGTTCATGTCGGTCGCGGCCAGTGAGATCAAGCACGTCGCCGAGGATGTGAGCCAGAGCGCGCGCCAGCCCTCGCAGAAGCCGAAGGGCCCGATCGTCGAGGGCCAGAATCGCCCCATTATGCCGGGCGCGCAGCCGTCTCAGGCCGATCCGGACGACGACGATCAGTGGATTATCCCGCCAAACGAGCGGCCTGGCCGCCCGTAGCAGGCGTCTGAGCAGAAGAGGGGGCGAGTGCGGTGCTGCCGCGCCCGCCCCCTTGTGCGATCCTGCCAGCAGCCGGCTATGGCATGACCCCGGCTGCGATCTCCCCGCCCGGCAGCACGACGGCGCGTGCCATGTGCGGAGTATTGAACGCGCAGCCCGTGCGCCCCTCCGAGTCCACCGTGATGATGCCGCCAAGGCCCTCTACTCGCGGCTCGGCAAGCCGCCGGATCACCTCGTCGGCGGCCTCCTGAGCCGTCAGCCCGGCCCCCATCAGGTCGCAGGCCGTCTTGCAGAGCACCAGCTTCATCAGACTCTCGCCGTGCCCGGTAGCCGACGCGCCACCGCTGGTATTGTCGGCATAGCCGCCGCAGCCGATGAGAGGCGAATCGCCCACGCGACCGGAGAGCTTGTTCGGCGTGCCGCCTGTCGAGGTAGCTGAGGCGATGTTTCCATGCACGTCACGGGCCACTGCGCCGACCGTGCCATGCGATGGCCCGGCGAATGCGTCGCGGGTGCGGCGGGGGTTGCGCTGCCACTCGTGCCAGCGCTCGAGCTCCCGCCCGACGAGCAGCTCCTCCGGCGCAAGCCGCGGCACCCCGACCGACTCGGCAAAGGCCTGCGCGCCGATGCCGACCAACAGCGAGTGCTCGGTTTGTGTCATGACCAGCCTCGCCAGGCTGATCGGGTGCTGGATGGACTGCACGGCGGCGACCGCGCCGTTGTCGAGCGTCGCGCCGTCCATAATCAGGGCATCCATCTCGATGTGCCCCGCCGAATTCAGGTGGCTGCCACGGCCCGCATCGTAGTTGGGGTTGTCTTCGAGGATGCGAACCACTGCCTCGACCGTGTCAAGGGCAGATGCACCGCCGAGCAGCAGCTTCCAGCCGGTTTCGGCGGCTTCGCGCACGCCCTCGACGTGGGCGGGGTGTTCGGCGGCGGGAATCTCCCACGCGCCGCCGTGGACGATAAGGGAAGGTGTCGTCATTCAGGCTCCACGTTGTGTCAGGTGATTTGAGAAGCTCAGGTGCGCCCCCAGCCGCGCAGCCGGAGAATACGCTGCTCACGGACTTCGGCAGGCAGGCTCTGGCGCACCCATACCGCGCCGCCGACGAGCGCCGATGCGCTCAGGGCCAGCGCGAAGAGCGTTGCCGTCGTGTAGCGTGGGATGCCGCCCAGCGACCACAGCACGTAGGGCAGCACGAACAGCAGCCCCGCGAGCAGCGCCGCGACTGCCGCGCGCTGCCAGCCTCCGCCGCTGCGATAAGCGCGCACCCCCGTCACCGCCAGAGAGACCACGGCCAGCAGGATCACGACCCCCATGCCGGCGAAGATGAACAGGGCAAAGTAGTTCGACGGGGTTAGCGAGAGCGCCGGCTCCATGAGCAGGCTCACCACCCAGATGGCCCAGGCCGCCAGAGGCAGCGGCAGCCCCAGCCAGTGCACTTCGTCGACGAGCAGCGCCAGCGTGCTGAGGACGAGCGCAGCCAGGCCCAACGCGAGGATCAGCTCGCCCCTGAGCAGGTGCAGCGTCTCGCCGGGGCTGTCAACCAGCTCAAGCTCGTAAGGCCCGACGGCCACCCAGTGCCATGTTCCATCGGGCGTGCGGGTGAGAACGCCGTCGTGGCCCATCGCGACGACGACGTTGCCGGTCGCGGGGTCCACGACAGCGTCAAGCGGGCCGGCGCTGGCGATGACGTTGCCTTCGCCCGTCAGTGCCTGGTAGGCGCTGCGTGCCTCGCTGCCCTGCAGATTCACCTCTCGCGCCCACGTCTGGCCGCCGTCCACCGAGCGGTCGATGCCAGTGCCGGGCCCCAGCCGGTATACGACCCCGGCGCTGTCCGGTGGGCGGAGCTCCCACGCTTCGCGGTGGCGCTGGCAGCTTGAGCCATCGGCCTGACGCCCCGGTGGCGCTTCCTCCCACGTGAGGCCGCCGTCGCGGCTCTGGTAGGTGCCGAAGTCACCCCATGACGTCCGGGTGAGCAGCGTGTCGTCGGGCTGCAGCACCACGCACTCGATGCCGTAGTTTGGCGCCGACGAGTTGGCGACCGTTGCCAGCGCCGCCAGCGTGAGCACCGTCAGCCCGAGGCGGGGCAGGGGGCTGGGCGCCGTGTCGCGTGTCTGCCACACCGCCCACCCGGCGAGCAGGCCGGGCAGAGCGAGCAGGTCCGTCGGATCGACGAGGAGCATCGACGGCGCGCCGAACAGAGCCTCATAAGCCCGGACTCCGGCGGTATGGAGCGCAGGGACGGTCTTGACGAGTGCGAAGGTCAGGCCCGTCAGCGCGAATGCCAGCAGGCCGGTAATCCGTTCCTGCTGGCGCCAGCGTGTTGGGATGAGCCAGGCGAGGATTGCAGCCAGGGCGAGCGGGGCGAAGACGAGCCACGCCAGGTCGCCCAGCTTGCCCGTCAGCCAGGAAGGCCACAGGCGGCGGAGAATGAAATCGTTGGCGAGCAGTACGACGACCGCACCCGCGGTCAGCGGGTGTACGAGGCTGGCTAGGGCACGCTGGAAAGCTCGGTTGGCCATGGGTGCTCACTTGTCGCAGGCAGGCCCGTACCCGCCTGGCCGGGCGCCGCGCCAAAGGCGGCGTCGAAGAATGGGATGACGCGGTCACGGTAGGCCGCGGTATCGAACTGAGCCAGGCCGCCACGGTCTGCCTCCGGCACGATCCACAGCTCTGTTGTCTCAGGGTCTGCGGCGGCAGCCAGCTCGCGGCCTGCTGCCTCGTCACAGCCGGCGTGGATGAGCAGCAGCGGGCGCGGTCCGATCCTCGCTACGGCGTCGACGGGGCGCGCCTCGTCCAGCGGAACCCCTTCACGCTCGATGAACCACAGCATCAAACGGCGCACGAGGCGGTCGTGCAGGTTCAGTCCCTCGTGGACGGCGAGGATCTGGTCCTCCAGCGAGGCATAGCTGCCCACAGCAACCACCGCCTCGATCCGCGGCTCCTCTGCCGCCGCCAGAATGGCCGCCGACGCCCCTTCCGAGAAGCCTAGAACACCGATGCGCTCAACGCCGGGCCGCGCCGCCAGGTAGTCGACAGCGCCCAGCAGGCCCAGAGACTCCTGCGGACCGGCTGTGTCAGGCAGCATGCTGTCTGCGCAGCTGTGCTGCTCGTAGATCAGGGTGCTGTAACCGGCCTGGACGAGCAGCTCGGCTTCAGGCAGCGCGTAGCAGGTGTTACTGCCGATGCCAGGGATCACGATGATGGCGGTATTCGGATAGCCTACGCCCTCGGTGTACCAGCCGTTTAGCTCCACACCTAACCGTGACCGGAACGCAACGTCCTCCGCCGGGTAGCCGCGCTCGGCCAGGCTCTCCCGCTCGCCCCGGCAGCCGCCGTAGAGCAGCCGGTGGGTATTGACGTTGGCCGTCCACACGAAGTAAATGGCGATGAGACCGGCTACCGCGACGACTGCCACGAGCCCGAGCAGAATGGCTTCACGTCTTGGGTGCACTGGGGAATCGGACACTGCTGCGACCTGTGTCAGACCTTGCGTTGGTGATGATTATACAGCAGCAGGCTGCTTCTGGCAGAAAGAGGGGCGCCCACCGGGCCGCCCCTCCCAACACGCAACTGCACTCATCCAGTGGTTACTTGCTGCCGAATTTCTCTTTCAAGATGTCCGCGAGGCTGGGCGAACCGATTACCTCAACCTCGGTACGGACGCGCACGACAGGTAGATTGATGTTGATGATGCGCGAAAGGTCGCTGGGCGTCGCAGCCACCACGAGGTCCACGTCCGCGTTGTTGATCGTCGCTTCGAGATCGGCCATCTGCTGCGCGCCGTAGCCCATCGCCGGCAGCACCTTGCCGGTAGTCGGGTACTTCTCGTAGGTGCTGACGATGGATCCGACCGCGAAGGGGCGCGGGTCGACGATCTCCGCCGCGCCGAAGCGCTGGGCGGCGACGACGCCGGGGCCAAAGGCCATCTCGCCGTGCGTCAGCGTCGGGCCGTCCTCGACGACGAGCACCCGCTTGCCGGTGATGCGCTCCGGCTCGTCGACGAATACCGGAGCCGCGGCCTGCACCACGGTCGCCCCGGGGGCGAGCTCGCGCACGTTCTTGAGCACCGCGAGCACGTTCTCGTAGTCGGCTGTGTCGACCTTGTTCACCACGACCACGTCGGCGAGCCGCAGGTTTGCCTCGCCGGGATGGTAGAGCACTTCATGATTGGGCCGGTGCGGGTCAACCAGCACGATATGCAGATCGGGGGCGTAGAAGGGCAGGTCGTTGTTGCCGCCATCCCACAGGATGATGTCCGCCTCTTGCTCCGCCTCGCGCAGTATGGCCTCGTAATCGACACCGGCATACACGACGACTCCGCGGTCAATGTGCGGCTCGTACTCCTCACGCTCCTCGATGGTCGTCTCGTGCAGATCGAGGTCCTCGTAGGTGGCGAAGCGCTGCACGGCCTGCTTGGCGAGGTCGCCGTAGGGCATCGGGTGGCGGATTACGATCACGCGGTGCCCAAGCGCCCGCAGTGCGTCGGCGACGTAGCGCGAGGTTTCGCTCTTGCCACCGCCTGTCCGCACCGCGCAAACCGATACGACCGGCTTGGTGCTCTTGATCAGCGTGCGCTCGCTGCCCATCAGCAGGAAGTCCGCGCCCGCGGCGTTAACTTCTGACGCCTTGTGCATCACGTCAGTGTGCCGCACGTCGCTGTAAGCGAAGACCGCCAGGTCGATGGACTGCTCCTTAATCAGTCGCGTCAGGTCCTTCTCTTCGTAAATGGGGATGCCTTCGGGGTAAAGGTCGCCCGCCAGCTCCGCCGGGTACTGGCGGCCTTCGATGCCGGGGATCTGCGTGGCCGTGAACGCGACCACCTCGTAGGCGTCGTTGCCGCGAAACGCCACGTTGAAGTTGTGGAAGTCACGGCCGGCGGCGCCCATAATGACGACTCGGGTACGAGACATTGTAGACAGCTCCTATGCTAAGGGACAGGCTAACGGGTGGTTCGCCCTTGCCATCACACGGGCTGTGCGACCGGGCGGCTAAACCGCGGAATGTGCTGGCGCTCAGGCAAACAGCGCCAGCACAATGCTCAACAGGTACAGAACAAACAGCGGTGCGGCGACGATGCCCATGTTCACCGGGTCCGGCGTGGGGGTGATAAACGCCGCGGCGATGACGATCAGCACGATGGCGATCCGCCAGTTGCGAGCAAGCATCCCCGCGTTGACGATGCCAACCTTGGCCAACCCGAACATGATCAGCGGCAGTTCGAAGGCCACGCCTACCCACAGCAGCACCGTCGTGATGAACTGGATGTAGTTGTCGACGGTTGGATGGGCGTTAAAGCCCATGAAGGTGGTCAGGAACGGCACCGCCACCGGCAGCATGACGACGTAGGCGAACGTCACACCCGAGAGAAACAGCAGCAGCGCGAACGGCACAGCCAGGTAGAAGATGCGCCGCTCCGAGGGTTTCAACCCGGCCGCCACGAAGATCCAGATCTGCGTGATGATGTAGGGCGCCGCCAGAATGGCTCCGACGACCAGCGCCACGCGGAAAAATACGCTGAATGGCTCGGTGACGCGAATGGCCTGCAGGTTCTCCAGGCCCCCCGGCCCGAGCGGCCTGGCAGCCAGCTCCAGGATCTGCCCGCCCAGCAGCGACGCAACCGCCGTGCCGATGATCAGCGCGATAACGGCCCGGATGAGCCGGTTACGCAGCTCGATGACGTGCGGGAGGATGGACGCCGGGTTCTCGAAGATCACGCCCATGTCGCTCTCGTCCTCGTCGGCACGCGCGATGGACTGCCGGCTGCGGACGAGCGAGATGACTGAGATCACGAGGCTCAGGCTGAAGGCGCCGACCACCAGAATCGCTTCGAGCGGAATCGGCAGGCGGTCAATGAAGGAGAGATCGATGTAGCGATTGAGGAAGTCCGTGATGAAGTCGGGCATCAGACACCGTCCTCGTCGTCCTCAGGTGACGGCGTCTCAGCCTCCGGGGGAAGGGGGGCCTCCGGCGGTGCTTCGACCGGCGGTGCCTCATCTCCGGGCGGTTGTTCAACCGGCGGTT
>CAZDLX010000029.1:12400-28450 GCA_964506005.1 uncultured Anaerolineae bacterium
GGCGGTTGTTCAACCGGCGGTTCTTCGACCGGAGGCTCTTCTACCGGCGCGCCGGCAGTCTCCGGTGGTGCGGCGCTGCTCTCCTCCGGCACCGGAATGTCCCAGGGGTTGGTGGCTGCGCTCGCCGGGGGCTTGCCGGTACGGGAATCGCCGAAGTCCATATCGATGTTGACGCGTGTCTGCGCATCGATATCCCGGAGCTCGCGCTGGAGCTCTGCCTGTACTTCCTCCAGCTCGGCCATTCGTACGAGGGTCGTCGGTAGGTTCCGCATCGCGTCCGTCACCTGGGTGAACTCGCGCCACCACGGGGATTTCATGACGCGGCGGAGCATCCGCCCGCCCTGCAGCGCCAGCTCGCGCGTGCGCTCCGGCCCGATGAGCACGAAGCCGACGAGGGCAATGATGATGAGTTCAGGTAGGCCTATTCCGCAAAAGGTGTCCATGTAGTGTGTGAGGTGGGCGGGGTGGTCTGTGTCACCCCGCGTGTTCAGCCTTCCCCAGTTTCAGTACTGCGCCGGAAGGACGAGATGAGTTCGTTGTGCCGCGAGGCGAGCGTGCCGAGCACGCCGTTTACGAAGCGCGGCGCGCTGTCGCTCCCGTAGAGCTTCGCCAGTTCCACCGCCTCGTTAATCGCGACTTTCAGCGGGGTCTGCTGGCTGACGACTAACTCAAAGATCGCCATGCGCAGAATATTGCGGTCGATAATCGCCATTTGCTCGACGGGCCACTCCGGAGCGAACTCCTGGATTAGCCGGTCGAGCGCGGCATGGTTGCCGACGACTCCCGTCACCAGCTCGTACAGAAAAGTGACGGTCGGAGCATCGAGTTCTTCTTCCGTCAATCGCCGCTGAAGCACCTCGGTAGCGGGGTGATCGGCACAGTCGATCTCATATAGGGTCTCAAGTGCAATGCGGCGTGCTTTGCGACGGAGTTGCAAGCTCTGGTCCTCTGGTTGCGGCGCACGAGGTCGCGTTACTTCTTTGCAGAGTAATTCACGTCCTCGATGTGTACGTTGACAGCCTTTACATCCATCCCAACGAGATCCTGAATGGACCGCTTGACAGCCTGCTGGATGTTTTCGCCGGTCGTGCGCATGTTCACACCGGGGTCGACATGCACGTAGAGGTCCACCTGCACGTCGTGCCCATCGATCTCCAGCACGATGCCCGACCCCATTGGCTGGCCGCGCAGCAGGCGGCCCACGTCGACGGGGATCTGACCCATACCTGCCACGCCCTTGACACTCTCGGCGGCGTGCCGCGCAATCGTCAGCAGCACGCTGGGCGCGATGGTAATGGTATCCTGTGGCTCCATAGTTGCGGTCACCTCTGCTGCGTGCTGAGTACTGTCAGACATTAGCCCATCACCATGCCGCCGTCCACCGACAGCACATGCCCTGTTATGTAGCGGGCCTCATCCGAGACGAGGAACCCGACCGCGTAGGCCACTTCTTCGGCGGTGCCCCAGCGCCCCAGCGGAATCTGCTGGATGGAGGCCTCGCGGATGGCGTCGGGCACGGTCTCGGTGAGCTCGGTGGGCACGAAGCCCGGCGCGACGGCGTTCACGGTGATATTCCGCGACCCGACCTCGCGAGCCAGTGCGCGGGTAAATCCGATCAGCCCTGCCTTGCTGGCGCTGTAGTTCGCCTGGCCGGGGTTGCCTGCGATACCGGCGACGGACGTCATGTTCACGATTCGCCCGTAACGCTTGCGCATCATCGGGCGCAGCGCGGCCTTCGAGCAGTTGTAGGCGCTCTTCAGGTTGATGCGTATCACGTCATCCCAGTCGTGCTCCGACATCATCATCAGGAGCGTGTCGCGCGTCGTCCCGGCGTTGTTCACCAGGATGTCGAGCCCCCCGTATGCTTCGACAGCCGCCTTGACCAGGCGCTGCGCCTGTTCGAGGTCGCTGACGTCGGCCTGCACGGCCATCGCCCTGCCGTTCTCGCTCTCAATCGCCTTGACGACGTCCTCTGCGGCACCGGCGTTCTGGTTGTAGTTGACGACGACCGTTGCCCCGCGCCGGGCCAGCAGCAGCGCGACCTCGCGCCCGATGCCCCGTGACGCACCCGTGACGATCGCGACGCGCTCGTCGAGATGGCTCATTCCGGTTGGCTCCCCTCGCTGAAACAGGGATGAAGTCGCCGCGATTCTACCATCGCCGGGCTTAACCTTCAAACGCTGCCGGGCTGGTTGCCGGTGGCGGGCCGGACGGCTCGCGCGGCTGGGACCACGGGGAGGTCGGCGAGAGCGCGCGCTGGCGAACTTCGTCCGGGGTGATATTGTACCGCTGCAAGATCTGGCTTGCCGCGCCCTTGTCGTACTCGACCAGCGCCAGCAGCAGGTGCACGGCGGTGATCTGCTCGTCGCCCATCTGCTCTGACTGCACGGCGGCCTGCTCGATGATCTGCACCGGGCGCGACGACATCTCGGGTTGGAAGATCCACCTCAGGCGCGTGGTGCGGTAGCGCTCCATCCGGCTCTCGACGATGCCCCGCGCCTCCTTAACGTCGATGTAGAACGAGCGCAGCACCTTCCCGGCGTAGGTCTGGCTGCGGAGCAGCGCGACGAGCAGATGCCCCGTGCCAACGAACCGGCTGCGTACCCGCCGGGCCTCGCCCCGCGCCAGGCGCAGCACGTGCTGCAGCGTGGGGTCGAAGCGGCCCTCAAGCCGGTGCATCCCTGTGACCAGCAGCGCATTGCCGTCGTGCACGCGCATCACGCTGTTGACCATGAACGTGCGCGGGTTCTCGACGCCGATCTGCTCGTAGAGCACCGGCGGCACGCTGATGTCCGCCATATAGAGCTGCCCGGCATACGGGCGGGCGGCCTCTTTCAGCAGGCCGACCTTCGGCACGGCCAGCGCCATCGTGACGGCGGCGCGCACGCAGGGCTCGCCGGGCCTGCCGCTCGTCGCGTCCAGCCCCGAGGGGACGTCGAGCGAGACGATCATCTTGCCGGTGCCGTTGGCCTGCTCGATGAGCTTGGCCTTGGGGCCGTACGGGTTGCCCTGCAGCCCGTAGCCGATCAGTGCGTCGATGATGGCCATCGCCTCGTTGAAGTCGGGCGGATTTTCCTCATCATACTCAATCCGCTCAACGGGCAGCTTGCCCAGCGTGTGCCACTGCTGCGCGGTGGCTTCGTGAAGCTCGTCAACGGGCCGGGCCAGCACCACCTGCACGTTCGCACCCCAGTTGCTGAGGTGCCGCGCTGCGACCATTCCGCCGCCGCCGTTGTTGCCCGCGCCGCACAGCACCGTGATGTTCTTGCCGCCGATCTCGCCGCCAAGCAGCCGGCGCGTCAGCTCAGCCAGGTGGCGCCCCGCATTCTCCATGATCTGGAGCCGGGTAATGCCATACTCTTCGGTCATCAGCCGGTCGACCTCGCGCATCTGCTCGATGGTCAGGGCCGGGATTGCTTCGCTCGACATGTGTCTCCTCCCTCGCAGGACTCAGGCGCGCGCCACAATCAGTCTTAGTTTACTGTAATTCGCGCACACCGTCCGGCGAATCGACGACGAACCCCTGCACGTTGCGGTCAATCCGCTTGAGCAGGCCCGTCAGCACGTTCTTTGCGCCGAGCTCGACGAACTGATCGACCCCCTCGTCGATCATCCGTCGCACGCTGCTCGTCCACAGCTCCGGCGACGTAAGCTGCGCGCCGAGGTCGGCGCGGACAGCCTCAACCGACGTCAGCGGCTCTGCCGTAGTATTGCCGATAATCGGGATGCGCGGCGCTTGGAATGGCGTTGCCTCAAGCGCCTCACGGAACTCGTCCTGCGCCCCGGACATCAGCGGCGAGTGCGCGGCAATGCTCACCGGCAGCCGTACGACGCGCCGCGCGCCCGCCTCGCGGGCCGCCTCCATCGCCTGGTTGAGCGGTTCCTCGTCCCCGGCGATCACAACCTGGCCGGGGCAGTTGTCGTTGGCGACGACGCACACGCCGCCAGCGCCGGTGCGCCCATTCGCGCAGACTGCCTCGACCTGCTCGATCTCCAGCCCGAGCACCGCGGCCATCCCGCCCGGGTGAGCTTCGCCCGCCGCCTTCATCAGCTCGCCGCGACGCCGCACCAGCTTCAGCCCGTCCGGGAAGCTCAGCGAGCCCGCGGCTGTGAGTGCCGTCAGCTCGCCGAGGCTGTGGCCCGCCACGAACGCCGGCTGGAAAAACTCGCCCAGCGCCTCGTACAGTGTCCGCATGGCGGCGATCCCGGTGACGTACAGTGCAGGCTGCGCGTTGATGGTGTCGGTCAGCACGTCCTCTGGTCCCTCGAAACACAGCTCCGACAGCTTGAAGTCGAGGATCTCGTCCGCCTCGGCGAATGTCTGCCGGGCCACGCGGTACTCGCCGGCGAGGGACTTGCCCATTCCGACGAACTGGGACCCCTGGCCGGGAAAGAGAAAGGACGTCCGGGTTTCGTCGAGGATCATAGTTGCCTCCAGGTAGATCTGAGCGCCGGGTTTTGAAGCACCACCGCCCGGCGAGGTGGGTGCGGGGCGCACCATGTATCAGTATAGCGCGTCATGCGGCACGATGTGAGCCGCCGCCCGGAATCGAAAAGACCGCGCTCCCAAATGGAAACACGGTCTGGACGACCATGATGCCAGCCTCGCGCCGGTTGGCAGCCTATTCCTCTTTCTCGACGATGTCACGACCGCGGTACGTTCCGCACTCGAGGCACACGGTATGCGGGCGCTTCATGGAACCGCAGTTTTCGCACGCGACAAGAGCAATTGGCTGCAGACGGTCATGCTGGCGGCGACGGTCGCGACGCCCCTTGGAGGGCTTTCGCTTTGGCACTGCGCCCATGACAGACTCTCCTTAGATATCACAGTCCAGAAATCGCGCCCGTCGAGGCGGGCGCGCAGATGACTATTATAACGGGTAGGTTAGCCAACTTCAAGAATTCGGCGTGGCGTGCCACCCCGGCAGCGACGCCGGTTTTTCGGGCCATGCGCTGTTGGAGGCCAGCGCGCAGGCGAGGCAGCTACTCCCGCCGCGACGAGATGCGCTCGATCTGCATCGGCTCGTCGGCTGGCTCAAGCGTCCCCGGCGTTTCCACCTCGGCGGGCCGGCTCTGCGGCATGGCGGGCTGCTGGGGCGCGTCGTGCTTGACGTGCTTAATACCGTTCTGCACGACACCCACCGTGCGCATCAGCGCATCCTCGAGGTCCGAGAGCACATCCAGCACGTACTGGTCCGCCTCCTCGCGGATCGCGTGGGCCTCGCGCCGGCTCTGCTCGATGATACTGGCCGCGCGAGCCTGGGCTGCCTGCGTGATCGCGTCCCGCTGGATGAGCGTCTCGCTCTTCTCACGGGCCAGGTCGCGGATGCGTGCCGCCTCCTCATTGGCCTGCGCCATGATGCGATCCCGCTCCCGGATAACACGCTTAGCCTTTTCGATCTCCTCCGGGATCGAGATCCGCATCTGGTCGATCAGCTCCAGAGCACGCTGCTCCTCGATCATGGTGTAGGGGGTGAAGGGCATTCGGCGACCGTCGTTGAACAGCTCCTCAAGCCGATCTACGAGATGTTGTATATCCAAGGCTCGCCTCCAGTCGTGTTGTGCTAACGCTACCTAATACGCCAGTATATCATGATTAATCCCTGAGCGATACCATGTCCACCGAGCCGGCGGCGTCCTCCCCGAGCCTGCGGAAATGCGCAACCAGTGCCCGATGTACGTGCGGCGGGACCATCGAGCTGACATCCCCACCCAGCGAAGCGATCTCGCGGATGGTGCTGCTCGCCAGGTGCATGTGCTGCTCTCCGGCAATCAGGCACACCACTTCCAGCTCGGGGGCGAGGCGCTTGTTCGCCAGCGCCATGCGGAATTCGAGCTCGAAGTCGGAGAATACGCGCAGCCCGCGCACGATGGCCTGCGCGCCAACTTCCTGCGCGAAATCAACCGTCAGGCCGCTGTAAGGCATCACGCGGATGCCCTCCTCGCCCGCGAAGGCTTCTTCGACCATCGCCACGCGATCCTCCAGGCTGAAGGCCAGCCGCTTCAGCGGGCGGTCGTACACTGCGACGATGAGCTCGCTGAACAGCTTCTTGGCGCGTATGGCGATGTCAATATGCCCCAGGTGAATGGGGTCAAAGGTTGCAGGGAAGATCGCACGTGTCTCCAAAATGTTGTCTCCACTCGCGTGCTCAACATAACAATCTTGAAAATATCACTACCAGATGCGTCGCAGCCACCCGGTCTGCTTCTCGTCGCGATAGCGCTGTACCCAGGCCTCGTTGATCTCGTTGGCCTGCTTCTTGAGGCGCACCTCGCCAGTGAGCGACGTCGTTGGGGCGGGCACACCAAGATAAGCCAGCACCGCTCGCGCGGTTGCATCGGGGTAGGCGGCATAATCCTCATATACCACGACGTACGGCTCGACCTCCATCTCGTCGAAGTAGCTCTGCAGGGCGGCCTCCCGGATCACGATCTCCTGCACCAGGTGGTCGATGGCGGCGAAGTCGTAGCGCGGTTCGTGCTGTGCCCTGGCGATCTGCTCAGACGTCCACTGCTCCGTCTGCGTGGCCATCCACCACGACACCGCCTGCCGGACCTTGTTGCGGCGCGTCAGCCAGATGTGGTGCAGGTTCGGGAACAGCCTGTCGAGGGCGCCACGCAGGGGCAGGGAGGGATCTGCCAGGGCGGGGATGCTCCGCACACGGCTCACGAAGTCGCCGACAAAGCCGCCCATCATCTTCGCGCCGAACACGCCGTTCGGCGTGGCGGTCGCTTCGACGACGCGCCGGATGTACGCCTCGTAGTCGCTGAAATCCCAGCCCTGGTAGGACTCGCCGTAGCCGCGCAGGTGGCAGAAGAACTCGTCGGGGCTGCCTGCCAGGCCGGTGCTGGCGAGCGCCGCGCTGAGCAGCGTGCTGCCGCTGCGCGGCGTCGCGCAGAGGAAGTAGCTGAGGTGCGGTCCGGGCATCCCGTCTGCCTCCGCCGGCGAGCTAGCTCACGTCGCCGAACTCGTCGACGGCGATTTCCGTGACGCGGTGCCGCAGCAGCGCGTGCTCCGGCGCGTCGAGGCCCGGGTCGCGCTCGAATACCGCGCGCGCCTCGCGCTGGACCTCGTCAACCAGGTGCGGGTCGATGAGGCTGGCGAAGTCGAGCGTGCTGTAGCCGCTCTGCTGCCGCCCGAGCAGGTTGCCCGCGCCGCGCAGCTTCCAGTCGATCTCGGCCAGCTTGAAGCCGTCTGTCGTCTCCTCGACCGCCTTGAGCCGCTCGTCGGCGTCGATGAAGGCCTGGTCTGACAGCAGCAAGCAGTAGCCCTGCCCGCCGCCGCGCCCGACGCGCCCGCGAAGCTGGTGGAGCTGCGCCAACCCGAAACGGTTGGCGTCCTCAATCATGATGACCGTCGCGTTTGGCACGTCGATGCCGACCTCGATCACCGTGGTCGCGACGAGGATGTCCACCTCGCCGCGGTAGAAGGCGCTCATGGCGGCCTCCTTCTCCTCGGCGCTCATCTGGCCGTGCAGCAGCCCGACGCGCAGGTCCGGAAAGATGGTGTTCTGCAGGCGCTCGTACTCGCCGATGGCGGAGCGGGCGTCCAGCTTGTCGCTCTCCTCGACGAGTGGGCAGATGATGTAAGCCTGGTGGCCCTTCTCGATCTGCCCGCGCACGAAAGAATAGCCCCGCTCGCGCTCCTTGGGCTGCAGGATGCGGGTCTGGATCGGCGTGCGGCCCGGCGGCATCTCGTCGATCACCGTCAGGTCGAGGTCGGCGTGCAGCGTCAGCGCCAGGGTGCGCGGGATCGGGGTGGCGGTCATGACCAGCAGATGCGGGTTGCCGCCCTGCGCCTTGCCACGCAGCGCGCCGCGCTGCGACACGCCGAAGCGGTGCTGCTCGTCGATGACCGCGAGGCCCAAGTGCTTGAACGCCAGCCCCGGCTGGATCAGCGCGTGTGTGCCCACCACCACGTCGATGCTGCCGTCGGCCAGCCCCGCGTACACCGCGTCGCGGTCGCTCTGGCTGACGTTGCCGGTCAGCAGCGCGACGCGGGCGTCGCCTGCCAGCAGATTCGAGAGCGTGGCGTAGTGCTGCTCGGCGAGGATGCTCGTCGGGGCCATTACGGCGACCTGCACGCCGTTCGCCACGGCGATCTCGGCGGCGGCGGCCGCTACGACCGTCTTGCCGCTGCCCACATCGCCCTGCAGCAGCCGGTTCATGGGGCGGTTGCTCGCCATGTCCTGCCGGATGTCCATAATGGCCCGGCGCTGCGCCGCGGTGAACTCGTAGGGGAGCCGCCCCTCAAAGCCATCCAGCCAGCCGTCCTCGACGTGCAGCGGCGTGCCGTCGCGGCTCTGCCACTCGCGGCGGCGCCGGAGCATGGCCATCTGCAGCAGAAACAGCTCGTCGAAGGCCAGCCGCCGCCGGGCGGCCTGGAGGTCCTCGGCGGAGTCGGGGAAGTGCGCCTGCGACACGGCGTCGCCGTAATCCATCAGATCGGTGCGCTCGCGGACGTCCAGCGGCAGGTGGTCGGGCAGCAGCGGCGCCCACTCGTCAACGATCTCTTTCATCAGGCGGCGCAGCACGCGCCCGCTCAGGCCCTTGGTCAGCGGGTACACCGGCACGATGCGCCCGGCGTGCAGCGACTCCTGGTCGATGGGCTCCATCTCCGGCGAGTTGATCACGAGGCGGCCCAGATACTGGTCGACCTTGCCGCTCACGACATACGGCTCGCCCGCCTCAAGCTGGCGCTCCAGCCACGGCTGGTTGAACCAGTTGAGCCGCAGTACGCCGCTGCCGTCGTCGAGGTAAGCCTCGACCCGCGTGCCGCCCCGCTTGGTGCCGATACTGGAGATGCGGTCCAGCACGCCGATGACGGTCACTTCCTCGCCGACCTTCAGCCGGCGGATGGGCTTCATGCGGCTGTAGTCGTCGTGCCGCCGGGGGAAGAGCATGAGCAGGTCCCCGACAGTCTCGACGCCGAGCCGTTCGAGCTGCTCGGCGCGCGCCGCGCCGACGCCCTTGACCGTCTGCACCGGCTGGTCGAGCGCGTCCAGCGCTTCGACAGGCAGCGGATGCTCCTGCTGCCACACGTACCCCCGCCGCTCGCGGACTGCCCTGGCCTCGCCGGTCTCTTCGTGCTCGAACGTGCCGAAGACCTCGAACTCGAATTCCTCTTCACTCTCGTCGCCCTCGACCTCGCCGATACCGACGTCATCGCTGACCGGCGCGGGCGGCGCTTCACGGGGCGGGGGTGGGGCAGGTGCGGCGGAAGCACTGTCCGCCTGCGCCTCTGTCATAGCGACCTCGCCGGTCGCCAGTGCGATGATCTCCTCGACCAGCGCGGGGCGCTCGCCTTCCGAGGTGCTGTCGTACTGCCGCAACCGGCCCGCGATTTCCTCAACCAGTGCGTGGTGCTCGTCCGTCTGGGCCTGGCTGTGTGCCTCTTTGGCCCAGTGAAAGGCGAACCGGGCAAACCCGCCGATGACGGCTTTGTTATGGTAGCCCTTCTGCTGTTCGAGCCTCAGGATCTTGATGAGCGTTTGCAGTGATGATGCCATAATCGTGATTCGACGTCCGTTCTCGTCGCTGGATTTATGCTTAACTGCCTGCCCTGCCGGTGACGGCTGCGATGCCCACCGCGCCCGGCCCGACGTGCGTGCCGATGACCGTCGTCGCGCTGGTTGTCACGGCGCCACCCGGCGGCAGGATGGCCTCGATCCGCCCCAGCAGGTCGGCGGCGCACTCCGTGCAGTTGCTGTGCATGACCGCCAGCCGTTCGAGCGGCGCGAGCGCGCGCGTGTGGCGGGCCAGCACCTCGATAGCCCTTGACCACGTCCGCACCCGGGCGAGCGAGCTTACGATGCCGTGGCGCAGCTCGATGATGGGCTTGATACCCAGTAAGTTGCTCAGCCCCATCTGCACCAGGCTGACGCGTCCGCTCCGGGCGAGGTACTCCACCGTGTTCAACAGGGCGTATACCCGCACGCGCCCAAGCGTATCTCGCACCGAGTGTATCACACCTTGCACCGGCTCGCCGCGCCGGGCCGCCTCCAGCCCGGCGAGCGCCCCCCAGCCGAGCCCCATGCTGGTCTGCCCGCTGTCGATGAGGTGCACGCGCGCCGGTGAGACCTCTTCAGCGGCCAACCTCGCCGCGTTAAACAGGCCACTCAGCTTGCTGGCGGTGATCACCGCGACGACGTGGTCGGCATGCTTCAAGGCACTTTCGTAGGCTTCCACGAAGGCCGCGGGGCTTGGCGCTGAGGTCGTCGGGATGGTTGGCAGGCCGGGCAGCAGATTGTAAAACGCCTCGCGTGTGATGTCCACGCCGTCGCGCAGAGTCTGCTCGCCCACGGTGAGAAGCGCGGGCACGACGGTGAGGTCGGGGCCCTGGCGGTGCTCCTGAGGGATGTCACAACTGCTATCGGTCACGATGGCGATCATGGCGCGTCCAGTCCGGGTGTGAAGAAGTCGTCGCCCCGACGAGGGGCGAGAGTTTAGTAGTCGTCGCCATCGCCTTCAAGAATAGCCAGGCCCATTGCGTCCGGGCCGAGCTGCGAGGCGGTCAGCGGGCCGTACAGCAGCACGGGAGTCTGAAGGCGTGCGAATTCCAGCGCCAGCCTATCCTGAACCATGCGCGTGCGGTCGGTGAGGCGGGTGGTGCTCTGCAGGATGCACAGGCGCTCGATGTGGGTAAACTCGGTGACGAACTCCATCATCTTGTCAACCGCCTGCGCGTGCGTGCGGGCCTTCTCCATCGTGATCAGCGCCCCGTCTTCAATCGTGAGGATCGGCTTGATCTCCAGCATCGTGCCGAGCGCCGCCTGCGTCTCCCCGATGAGCCCCGCCTCTTTGATGTGGTCCAGCGTGTCGACGTAGAACACGCTGTACAGACGCGTGAGCACGCTGCGCGTCGTGAGGATCACGTCCTCCAGCGACTTGTCGAGTGAGGCGGCGAGCGCCGCTTCCTCCACCAGGTAGCCGAGCCCTGCCGAGGAGGTGCGCGAGTCGACGACGACGATCTCGTAGCGGCCCAGCAAACCGCTGCGGGCCGCCTGCGCGTTGGCATACGTCTGGCTGAAGCGCTGCGAGTGGGTCAGCACGACGATCTGGTCCGTTGTGCGGCCCAGGTCCTGGTAGACGTTCTCGAACGCGCTGACCGGCGGCGCGCTGATACGCACCCCGGCGTCGTTCTGGCGCATCCAGCGCAGGACGCCTTCGGCGTCGATATCGACGCCGTCCCGCAGCGTATCGGACCCGAGGTGGACCTCCAGCGGGACGACGGTTACATCGTAATCCTTGATGAAGCGGGGATCTTCGAAGCGGGCGGCACTGTCCGTGACGATTCGAACCCTCGCCAACTTGCTCCTACCTTTCCGTACGGGTTGCCGGCGCGTTACTCTACGCTCAGGATGTAGTAGTAATGTGGCTGACCGCCCTCACGGAGCTCAATCTCATGGTTAGGGTAGAGCCCGGTCAGGTGCTCGATCAGCGCCTCTGCCTCTTCACGGCTGATGCCCTCGCCGGAGTACAGCGTGATGAGCTCCAACTGATCGGCGCCCATTTTGGCGAGCAGGTCGGTGACGACGCCGGTCACATCACTGCCCGCGACCGCCATTTTGTCGTTGTGCAGGCCGATGATCTGCCCTTCGCGCACCTTGATGCCGTCAACCGTGGCGTTGCGCGTCGAGATCGTCACCTCGCCGGTTTCGACCATCTCGCTGGACTCGCCCATCATCTCGACCGTCTCGTCCAAGTCGCCGTGCGGGTCCAGCGCGAGCAGTGCGGAGATGCCCTGCGGAATGGTCTTCGTCGGCACGACGCGGACGTCCTTGCCGTTGGCCGCCTGCGCGGCCTGCTCTGCCGACATGAAGATGTTCTTGTTGTTCGGCAGGATCACGACTTTGTCGGTGGGCAGCCCGTTGACAGCTTCGAGGATGTCCTTGGTACTGGGGTTCATCGTCTGCCCGCCGCTGATCACCCTGGCAGCCCCCAGGCTGTAGAAGATGCGCGTTAAGCCCTCGCCCGGCGCGACCGTCACCACGGCGATGGTGCCCTCCTCAACGTGCGGCGGCGAGGGCTCTGCCGCAGCCGTCGCTGCGGTGAGGCGCGGCCCGCCTCGCTCGGTGACGAACGTCTGATACTGCTCCTGCATGTTCTCGACCACCACGTCGAGCAGCACCCCCTGTGACGCGCCGTAACCGATGGCCTCGCCCGGGTTGTGGACGTGCACGTGCACCTTGATCAGATTGTCATCGCCGACGACCAGCGTCGACCAGCCGATGGATTCGATGTGCTGGCGCACCGCCGCGACGTCCAGCCCATCGCCCTTGATGAGGTACTGCACGTCATACCCATAGCCCTCTTCGTCCTCGGGCATCAGCTGGCTTCGCAGGGCCTCGGTTGCTTTCACCGCCTCCTGCGCTACCAGCGACTCGCCGCGCATCGCGCGGAGCATTCCCTCAAGCACGTAGGCCAGCCCCTTTCCGCCGGAGTCGACGACACCGGCTTCCGCGAGCACCGGCAGAAGCTCCGGCGTGCGGGCGACAGACAGATGGGCGCGTTCCACGACTCGCGTCAGCACGGCGGGCAGTGAAGCATCGCTCTTGATGGCTTCCACGGCTTCTTCCGAGGCCTCGCGGGCCACGGTGAGCATCGTCCCCTCGACGGGCTCCTGGACAGCCTGGTAGGCCATCCTCACCGCTTCCTGAAAACCGCGCACGAGACCATCGGCGCTGATAGCGGCGTCCTGCTCGACACCCCTGGCAAAGCCGCGCCAGAGCTGGGACAGGATCACGCCGGAGTTGCCGCGCGCGCCCATCAGCGCGCCGTTGTAGACCTGCCCGGCGACCTTGCCGACGTGTGTCTCTTCGCTGTTGGCGATCTCGCCGTAGGCGCTGCGCATGGTGAGCATCATGTTCGTTCCGGTGTCGCCGTCTGGCACCGGGAAGACGTTCAGCGCGTTGACCTCTTCGTAATTCTGCTCAAGCCAGGCCAGCCCGGCCTGCACTAGTACTTTGAATGCCTGCCCGTCGCAGGTGCGCGCTGCATCTGAGCGAGTCGCGGTAGTTGAATCCATTCGCTGTTTCCTCTAACTGCTCCAGGTGCTTATTCGGCGTCCTCGGCCATCCGCAGGCCCTGGACGAAGACGTTGACCTGGTAAACCGGGACGCCCAGGGCCTGCTCGACCTGGAAGCGCACCTTGTTGATGACACTGCTGGCTACCTGCGAGATGCGCGTGCCATGCTGGATGATCACGTAGGCATCGATGACGAGCTGCCCGTGGCGGTAGGTCACGGTGATGCCGTGGTGCGGGTCGCGGGTGATCTGCGCGGCAAGGTCGCCGATGGCCGTTTTCGAGGCCATGCCGACGACTCCGTAACTGGTCAACAGTGCCTGGCTGGCTATTGTCGCGACCGCGGTCGGGGAGACGTGGATCGACCCGATCTTGTCGTTGGATTCGTCTGTCATCCTCACTTGTACCTTGTCAAAACGCAGCCCGTGAGGTATCCTCTCCGGAGTCTGCGGGCCGGTTAAATCGGACTCTATTACACGAATAATCAGAGGCGTGTGAATCACATGGCTAAGTGCGAAATTTGTGGTAAGAAGCCCATGAGCGGGCACAACGTAAGCTTCTCGGAGCGCAAGACCAAGCGCCAGTTCAAGCCCAACATCCAGACGACGAAGGTCTGGCGTGACAATCGCCTGGTGAGCATCAGCGTGTGCGCCAAGTGCCTCAAGACTCTCAATAAGGATGTCAAGGTTCGCTAGGCGTTACTTGCGCGTTCCAGACACGACATGAAAAGGGCCATCCGGCCCTTTTTGTTTCCCCCGACTTGCGCTCAGGGTAGGTCGGGTGCGAGGGCGGCATCACGCAGAGCGCGCACCGCCGCGCCAATGTCGCTTTGCCCGAACACCGAGCTGCCCGCGACCAGCATATTCGCGCCCGCAGCGACGACCTGCCCCGCATTACCGGGCCCGATACCGCCGTCGACGGACAGGTCTGCTGTCGAGCCGATCTCGTCGAGCATCGCCCGGACCTCGGCGATCCGCTGCAGGGACCGCTCGATGAATGACTGGCCGCCCCAGCCAGGGTTGACGCTCATCACGAGCACGAGGTCAACGTAAGGCAGGATGCCAGACAGGGCGCTGGGCGGCGTGCCCGGGTTCAGCGTGATGCCGGCGCGCAGGCCAAGCTCGCGGATCATCTGGATGGCGTAGTGCGTGTGCGGTGTAGCCTCGATGTGAATGGTGAGCCAGTCGGCGCCCGCGCGGGCGAAGTCCTCCAAAAAGCGCTCGGGCCGGTCCACCATCAGGTGAACGTCCAGCGGCAGCTTCGTAACGGGCCGGATGGAGTTGACGACGAGCGGGCCCATGGTAATGTTAGGGACAAACTGGCCGTCCATCACGTCAACGTGGATCTGGTCGGCTCCGGCAGCTTCGGCTGCCTGGATCTGCTCCGCCAGGCGAGAGAAGTCGGCGGCGAGTATTGAAGGTGCGATGCTGACGGTTGGGCTCATAGTGCCGAGAGTTTAACATGTGGGTAGGGGCCACGCAATAGTTCTGAAGGGCCGTGGCGCGCAGGCAGAAACAGGGGAAGGTGACGAGTGGCGAAAGCACGATCGCGGGTGACCTGCTATACCGACGGTGGCGCCGATCCGAACCCGGGGCCGGGCGGCTGGGGCGCGATCCTGATCCACGAGGCCAGTGGCCGCGTAAAGGAGCTCTCCGGCGGCGAGGAGCACACGACGAACAACCGTATGGAGCTCACCGCCGCGATCAGCGCGCTGGAGGCGCTCACCCAGCCGTGTGAGGTTGAACTGCACAGCGACTCCGCCTACGTGGTGCAGGGCATGACGCGCTGGGTTAAGAAGTGGGCGGCGGACGGCTGGCTGCGCGGCAAGAAGAAGGAGCCGGTGGAGAATCGCGACCTGTGGCGCGAGCTGCTGCGCCAGGCCGAGCCGCACGAGATCACGTGGCGCTGGGTCAAGGGGCATTCTGGCAACGTGTACAACGAGCGCGCCGACGCGCTCGCCACGGCGGAGATCCGGCGCATCCACGCTGCGCAGCGTGCCCTCGCCCCGCCCGACGCAGAGATCTACACGCTGGTTTCGGCGCGCGGCGGGCAGGGCTTCTGGGTGGCGTCGATCCGCTACGAGGGCGAGGAACGGCTCATCGTCGAGCAGGAGGACGAAGTCACCTCCAACCAGCTCGACATCATCGCCGCCGCGAGCGCGCTCAGCGACCTGCCCGCCGACATCCGCGTGCACGTCTACAGCCTCTCGGATTACCTGCGCAATGGCGCGACGCAGTGGATCACCGGCTGGAAGCGGCGGAACTGGCTCACCAGGGCCGGAGAGCCGGTGAAGAATCGCGAGCTGTGGGAGTGGCTCGACGGGGAACTGAGCCTGCGGCAGGTCGAGTGGCCCAGTGTGAAGGACGATCCGACGGTCGAGCTGGCCTTCGAGGACGTGGCCCGCCGCGCCCAGGAGGAGATGGACGAGCGGCTCGCCCGCGAGCAGGACGCCCTGCCGCTGGACGACACCGCGCCCGGCGGGTTGTTCGACGACGATTTGTAGGGGAGCCGTGGGGGCGGCTAGCCTGTACGTTCGCACCGATGGTACCGACATGGTGGTAGGGGCGCAGCATGCTGCGCCCCTACGCACATCTCACGCCATGCAGGAACTGGCTACCCCTCCCGCTGGACTGCCGTGCTGAGCTGGCCGCAGCCCGCGTCTACGTCGATACCGCGCCGCACGCGGATCGTCGCGGAGAGGCCGTAGCCGGCCAGCACGTCCACGAAGCGCTGGACACGCTCCGGGTCGGAGGGAGCACCCTCGTAGCCAGCCGTTGGGTTGAGCGGGATCACGTTGACGTGGACCAGCATCCCGCGCAGGAGCCGCCCCAGCCGGTGCGCGACCTCCGGCGAGTCGTTTTCGTGCGCGATGAGCGTCCACTCGAACGTGACGCGGCGGTTCGTCTGCTCGATGTAGTACGCCACCGCGTCGATCAACTCCTCGATGGGGTAGCGGCGGTTGACGGGCAGCAGCGCCGAGCGCTCCTCGTCCGTTGCCGCGTGCAGCGAGATCGCCAGCCGTACCT
>CAZDLX010000030.1:0-7763 GCA_964506005.1 uncultured Anaerolineae bacterium
TCGCGGTTGAAGCGCACCTGGCAGATGCCGCGCCGCCCCTCGCGGATCAGGCAGCGGTGCGCGCAGGCATGGCAGCGAACCGTCTTCGCTTCGGCGTCAACCGTTTCAACAAGTACGCCCGGCATCGTCATGCTGTCGAGGACGTCGCCGAGCGAATGTCTGCTCTGTATCGTCATGTTGCTTGCTCCCGGGATGCCCCCAGGTGTTCGTTGGCGCGCCTATTGTAACATATCACGCCCGCAGGCGGTGCCGCGCGGAGCTTGCGCCTCGCCACGCGGGCACTATACTCAACGGGTGGATGCGCCTGTCAGAACGGCGAGGAGATGAGCATGCTGCGAGGCAACAAACCGGAAGGCGAACTCCGCTTCGAGCTCTTCACATGGGGTCTGGTTCTCGTCGTGGGGGCGATCATCTACGTGACGCTGCACCCCATCCTGCCCGGCCTGCTGCTCTTCATCCCCGGTCTGATTCTACTCGGCTCGGCGATCTACCAGGACATGCAGCCCGGCTGGACTACCGGCTGGCTGACGTACCTGCTGGCGATCATCATCGTCGCCACCGGGCTGGCCTGGCTCATCGACTCCCTGCTCGGGCCGGCCATCCGAGTCCCCTGGCTGATCATCGCCGCCGTCGAGCTCGGCGCGCTGCTGATCGCCAAGGCTCTGTACGACCCGACTCCGCGCTGAGCGGCTTATTCAACCTGCCGCCGGAACGACTGCATCACGATACACGTCGTCGTATCCTTTACCCCCTCGATCTCGCGGATGCGCATCACCGCACTGTTGAGATCGGCCAGCCGCGCCCGTTCCACCAGCCCGATGCAGTCAAACGGACCGTGGATCACGGCGGCCTCGGTCACGTACTTGTCCTTCTTCAGCGCGTCATAGACCTCAATCGTGTACTGCGGGTCAGTCTTGACCAGAATGTAAGCACGCATCTGAGCACCTCCTTGCCGCTGCGTTCAGGGCAGCCCTGTGCGGATCAACGTGCCTCTGTTCACCCTCATCATATCATGCTTTTGGGCCTAACTGGGCAGGATTCGCCATGCCGCGGGGCACCGCCCGCAGACCCACCGGGGGCGGTTCGTCACCCCTCCCTGCTGGCGGGGAGGGGATGGGGGTGGGGTCTTGTAGCGAGATGAGGGAACCTACCCCCGCTGCGCGTCGCGACGACGATGAGGCGGTGTGTGTACGTCTCGCGCGACCATGGGCAGGATTCGCCGTGCCGCGGGCGCATCGCAGACGCGCCGGGGGTGAGGTCTTGCGGAGAGACGCTGGCGCTACCCCCCGCTGCGCGTCGCGACGACGATGAGGCGGTGTGTGTACGTCTCGCGGGGCCAGCAGCTGATGAGCGTCAGGCGGTCGTCAGGGGTGTCGGCCATCCACTGCGCGTTCTGCAGGCGGACTTCGAGGGGCTGGTCCTTCTCTTCGAGCAGCAGCCTCTGCTGCACGCGGTAGGAGAGCACGCCGTACTCGCTCCACACGGCGATTTCCGCGCCAACCTGCACGTTCTCCAGCTCGCCGAACACCGCGCCAAAGAGGTTGTTGTGCCCCGCAAGCACGGTGTTGCCCGCGAAGCCCGGCTCCGCGGAACGGTTGTCCCAGCTCACAGCGTAGGTGTTGGGCACCAGCAGCCTGTCCACCGGCAGGCCATCCACCTCGCGCTCGCGGGTGCCGAACGGTACGATCGGCGCTTCAAGACCGATGGACGGGATGCTCAGCCAGTAGCGCGCGTCCACGCCGGGCAGCACGGAGAGCGCATCCGTAGGTTCGGCGGTGGGCGTCAATAGCTCCGAGGGAACCGCCACGTGCAGAGTCGGGGTCGGGCCGGAGGGGGCGTCGTCGTCTGCGGAGCCCGGCGCGCCCTCTGTCGAGAGCGGGTTGGCGGCAAGCTGTTCGTCCCCGTCCGCCGATTCGGGTTCCGGCGTGCGGTTCCCGGCTGCCTCTGCCGCGACAGCCAGCGAGAGCGCCTGCTGGGTCGCCGCCTGTCGCAGCGCCTCCGGCGGGCCGCTGGCCGCCACCAGGCGCGCGGGCACGACCAGCGCCGCGTAGGTGAGTATGCCGGTGAGGGCGACAATAACAAGCAGCGCCCCGGCAGCCGTCAGCGGGCTGATCCTGCGCCGTCTGAGACCGGCTGATGGGGCGCTGCGGGAAGTCTGGTCAGAATCCATGTCGTCAGGAGACGGTCCGGAGCGGTCGTATCCCCGTGCTTAGTCCAGAGTTCTGCTGCGACGCTGGCCCATGAATATCAGCCCGAGGCCAAGCACGAGCACCAGCGCCAGCCCGCCAAGCAGGACCGGACCGGAGATCGCGCCGCCTGACTCCGGCAGCACCTCGCCCTGAGCATCGGTCGTATTGTCACCCGCCGACGCAGCGGTGTCCACACGCGGCACGATAGAGAACTCAAGGTTGCTCACCGAGCCGCCAGCCGAGACGGTCGCGTTTGTCGAGGGGTTCTCGATTGGGAAGTAGCCGGTCGGCACGGACGTCACCGTGACCGTCCAGGTGCCGGTTGCGACATCGGCACTGAACGAGCCGTCGGCGCCGGTCGTCACGTTGTAGCTGGTCGAGCCGGAGGTAACGCTCAACTGCACGCCCTGAACGCCGCCCTCACCCGCCTCGCGGACGCCGTTACCATTCGCATCCGAGTACACAATGCCGGAGATGCGGCCCGTCGTCTGGGCAGAAGCCGGCAGCACGCCAAACACGAACACCGCCAGCAGGGTGATCACCAGTACGCCAAACAGGTTGAGAGAAGGTCGCTTTGCCATAGTCCCTCCCGGTCCATGCCGTTTTCTATGGTCGAGGGTTATAAACGATCTCCCGGCGGGTCTGCCAGGCACCGTCGATTGTACTCGCCCGGATCGCGCTCTGCAACGAGACGCCCGTACCATACCCGCTCCCCGCATCCCATCCGCTTCCCCTCTCCCGGCGGGAGAGGGGTTAGGGCTGAGGGCCCCACTTGCACCGCACACACCCGCGCGCCATAGTCAGGGCATCAACCATGTATTAGAACTCGGTTGCCCCGGCGCAGGTGGGTTGCGAGTGCTGGCAGGTATGCTACAATTGGGGATGGAGGAGCAGCGGCGCCGGGGGAAGTATCCCTCGGCGTATGAGTTATTTGGGAGCAGCGTTATTGATGCCAGGTACGCAGGCAGTCATTCCGGCACAGGGTGGGAGCAGTTGTGACTGAGATCCGGCCCCTGCGGCTGCATGATCTGCCCTTCGTGTACCGGCTGGCCGGTCAGGGCGTGAACTTCGACACACAGCTCGGGCTGACAGTTGGCGACGACGCACTGCGCCACGCCGTGCTGGCCAGCCTGGGCCGCATTCAGGTCTACGTCGTGCGCCGGCATGGGGCCAGCATTCTCGGCCAGCTCCACTATCTCGACACCGAGCAGCATGCTCGCCTCGCCCACATCGCGCCGAGTATCGACGATGGGGCCAGCGCGGACTTGTGGCTCGCGCTGCTGGACGGGTTGGTCGTCATGGCCGGCCAGCGCGGCGTCGTGACACTCATCGCCGAGGTTGGCACCAGCGCGCCGGAGTTCGTCATCCTGCGCCGCTCGGGGTTCGCCACCTACACCCGGCAGGAGATCTGGGTCCGCCCACCCCAGCCCATCGACTCTCTAAGTTCCACGCTGAACCCGGTCGAGACGGACACTGGCAACAGCCTGCCTGCGCTGATCAGCTCGGTCGTGCCCAGCCTGATCAAGCATGTCGAGCCGCCGGTGACGGCTGCCGACCGGCTTTATACCGTCCCGGAACGCCGCGGACCGGCGGGCATGGTCGCCGTGTATGAGGGGCCTAGCGCCGACCTCATCGAGGTTTATGTCTCGCCCCAGGCGGAGGCGCTGCCGGGCCAGATTCTGAGCGCGGCGCTGACCACCGTTCAGGCAGAAAAGCGCACGATATACTGCCGCGTGCGGAGCTACATGGGCTGCCCCGCATCGGCGCTGTCGGGTGCCTGCTTCGATCTGCTGACGACGCAGGCGGCCATGTACCGGCAGACCGCAGCGCGCGTGCAGCACCGCACCTATGACGTTGGCGAAAAGGTAGAAGCGGGCATCGCGCTGCCAACTTCCATTGTGGATGCACCCTGGAGCAGACAGGGCGGTCCTGCAACCTTGTAGATTGGTAGATAGATTGGGACGTATGACGCAGAAGCAAGTAACCGACGATTTATTTAGTCTGTTAAACGTGCTGCCGCCCGAGATCGCCTCGGTCATCATGGAGATCGGGCGCAACGACGACCTGATCGAAGTGATCCTCGACCTGGGCCGCGTGCCAACCGCACGCTACACCGACGGCGAGAAGGTCCTCGCCGAACAGGACGTTACGCAGGACGACATCGACTCGGTGGTAACTCAGATCGGTGAGTTCGACGCCGACAACCGCGCCGGCATCGACGGCACGCTGCACCGCATCTCCGCGATCCGCAATCGCAAAGGGGATGTGGTCGGGCTGACGTGCCGTGTGGGCCGGGCCGTATTCGGCACCATTGACATTGTCGAGGACATCATCAGCTCGGGCAAGAGCGTGCTGTTCCTGGGCCGCCCCGGCGTCGGCAAGACGACGATGCTGCGCGAGGCGGCGCGCGTGCTCGCCGAGTCCAACCGAGTGGTGGTCGTGGACACCTCCAACGAGATCGGCGGAGATGGCGACATCCCCCACCCGGCGGTAGGCCGGGCGCGCCGCATGCAGGTGCCGACGCCGAGCCTCCAGCACGAGATCATGATCGAGGCGGTGGAGAACCACAACCCCGAGGTCATCGTCATCGACGAGATTGGCCGCGAGCTTGAGGCGCTGGCCGCCCGCACGATCAACGAGCGCGGCGTGCAGCTCATCGGCACGGCGCACGGCATCACCATCGACAACCTGCTCATGAACCCGACGCTGTCCGACCTCGTCGGCGGCATCGAGAGCGTGACGCTCTCCGACGAGGAGGCGCGCCGCCGCGGCACACAGAAGACCGTGCTCGAGCGCCGGCAGGCTCCGACCTTCGACGTGCTGATCGAGATCGCTGCGCGGGATACGCTGTACGTCCACCCCGACGTCGGCGTGGCGGTCGACTCGCTGCTGCGCGGGCTGGAGCCGCCCATCGAGATCCGCAAGCGCGGCACTGACGGCGAGGTCGTCATCGAGACGCCGCCGCCCGTGCCCGTGTTCGGCAAAGCAGGGAAGAAGGGCCGCCAGCAGCAGCAACAGCCGCAGCAGGCCGCCGGCTTCCGCCCCAACCGCACGCGGGAGACAGACCGCGTCACGAACGGCGGGGCGCGCCAGCCGGCGGCGAGCGCCACACCCAGCACACCGGCTCCCGTCCAGCGCCGGCAGGTGAGCATCTTCCCGTACGGTATCGCCCGCAACCGGCTGATGGAGGCGTCGAGCCAGTACAAGGTGCCGATCAACATCGTAGACGAGCTTGACCAGGCCGACGTGCTGCTCACGCTCAAGAACTTCTACCGGCGCCGCCCGCGGGTGATCTCGGACGCCGAGCAGCGCGGCCTGCCGATCTACGTGCTGCGCTCGAACACGATCAACCAGATCGAGGACTTCATCGCCGATTACTTCGACATGGAGTCGGACGATCAGAACAGCCCGCTTCAGGAGGCCCTGCGCGAGGCGCAGGAAGCTATCCGTGACATCCTGCTAGGGCAGGTCGAAGCGGTTAACCTGTCACCGCAGAAGGCGGGAATCCGCCGCCACCAGCACGAGATGATCCGGCAGGCGAACCTCGGTTCGTCCAGCTACGGCAAGGAGCCTCACCGTCACGTGCGGGTGTTCCGCGAGTAGCCCCAGAGGCGCTATGTTTATCACGTTTGAAGGGCCGGACGGCTGCGGGAAAACCACACAAATCGCCCTGCTGGAGACGTACCTGCTCCAGCAGGGCTATCGCATCCTGCGTTCGCGCGAGCCGGGCGGCACGCGCGTCGGGGAGCAGATCCGGGATGTCGTGCACAACCCTGATTTCCCGGAGATGGTCGACCGGGCGGAGATGCTACTCTACGCGGCCTCCCGCGCCCAGCACGTCGACGAGGTGCTGCGCCCCGCGCTCGCCCGCGGCGAGATCGTGCTGTGCGACCGTTACTTTGACAGCACGTACGCCTACCAGGGCTACGGGCGCGGCCTCGACCTCGACATGCTGCGGACCGTCACGCGCATCGCGACGGGCGGCCTCACCCCTGACCTCACGCTCTACCTCGACGTGGACCCGGAAACCGGCCTGCGCCGCCGCCAGGCGGACGACAGCGCCGAGTGGAACCGGCTCGACGCGGCGGCTCTGGAGTTTCACGAGCGGGTGCGCGCCGGCTACCGGGCGCTCATCGAGGCGGAGCCCGCCCGCTGGGTGGAGTTCGACGGGCGGCAGGAGGTCGACGTGCTGCAGCGGGAGATCCAGCGCGTGGTCATGGAGCGCCTCGCCGAGCGCGAAGCCGGGTAGAGTGCCCTAACCGAGCCCCTCATCCCCGCCCAGGTCCAGCGACTGCTCGATAGAGTCGGGGCTTTCGCCGGCCTCCAGCCGGTCGATCACCTCGTGCATCTCGGGGTCGGCGTCCTCGCCCAGCTCGCCTGCCATCTCCCGCATGAGCTGGCCCATCGCCCGCGGGTCGTCTTCGTCCAGCCCGGCCAGTCGCGAGGGGTCCATCAGCCGCTCCATGCGAGTCTCCTCGCTCGTCAGAATGCCGACCCGCTGTATGAGGCGGCTGAGGTCGTCTGAATCGCACTGGGGGCAGGTTGGGCTCAGTGCGTCGATCTCGTCGACGCTGCCGGTGGTCACCGTAAACGTGTGCCCGCAGGCCTTGCAGCGGAAATCGTAGTCTGGCACGGTGCTTCCTCCTGTAACGCCGAGTATAATCCGGTACACCTGTACCCAAGATGATAGAACAGGCGCTATGAGTTACCAACCTGACCAACCCGATCAACCGCCCGGCAGACCGGTCCACCCGCTGGAGCGCGAGCCGGTCCCCGCGCCGCCGCCGGCCGGGCAGGTCGAAGCGCCTGCCCAACCACCCGGAACAATCCGGCGCGTCACATTCCCCGCCACGACGCCGGTTTTTACCTACATCCTCATCGCCATCAACGTGGCTGTCTTTCTCGTTGACACAGTGATGGCCTACACCGGCATGGGTTTCCGCGGCATCGGCCTGCTGACACTGCTCGGGGCCAAGAACAACGCCGCCATACTCGACGGTGAGTACTGGCGGCTGATCACGCCGCTGTTCCTGCACGGCGGCATCCTGCATCTGGGGTTCAACAGCTACTTCCTGTACATTGTCGGCCAGCAGATCGAGCGGGCCTACGGGCGCACCCGCTTCCTGGCACTGTACTTCGTGTCGGGCCTCGCGGCGACCATCGCCAGCTTCGCGCTCAGCCGTGCCGACTCCATCGGCGCGAGCGGCGCGCTGTTCGGGCTGATCGGTGCGTGGATTCCCCTTCTGTACCGCAACCAGCACGTACTGGCCAACACCCGCCGCCAGATCCGCAGCATTATCCAGGTCATCGCCATCAACCTGCTGATCGGGCTCACGCCCGGCATCGACAACTGGGCGCACCTCGGCGGGCTGGCAGGCGGGCTGGTGCTCGGCTGGTTCACCACGCCGCGCTACGCCATCCGCGACCAGTACACCGATCATGTCCGCATCGAAGACTCCACCGAGCCGCTGCAGGCTGTGCTCGCCACCGTCGCGTTCGTTATCCTGCTCGGCGCGCTGCTGCTGTATCTCATCCAGGCCCGCACCTGAGGCCGGTTTGGGCGTACAATAAGGG
>CAZDLX010000030.1:7863-11937 GCA_964506005.1 uncultured Anaerolineae bacterium
CTGCTGTATCTCATCCAGGCCCGCACCTGAGGCCGGTTTGGGCGTACAATAAGGGTAGTTGACGCCGATAAGATCAATCAGCGCAGCACGTTTTGCGACCGTCAGGCAGCACTACCGCGCACAACCCCCTCGACGGTGTTGGCGTGCCGCATTCGCCCCCTGAAAGGGGGAGATGGGGTTGCGGAGCAACCTCAGAGGGGGTCTTAAGCTGAGCTGGCTGCCAGCCTCCTCAAGTTTACAGGCATGGAGCAGCAAACCCCATGATCGACCATCCACCGCCAGATGTTCGTCCCTCGCCACTCGCGGGCCAGTGGTACCCGCGCAGCCCTGCGAGGCTCGCCGCCTCCATCGATGCCATGCTGGCAGAGGCCCCGGCGGTTGAGCTTCCCGGCGAGGTCGTCGGGCTGGTCGTGCCACACGCGGGCCACCGCTACTCGGGCCCGGTTGCCGCGCGAGCGTTCAAGACGGTGCAGGGCTTGTACATTGATCGGGTCGTCATCGTCGGGCCGATGCACCACCCCTACGCGGGGGCGGTGATCACGACTGCCCACGCCGCCTACGAGACGCCGCTCGGGGTCGTCCCGGTGGACATGGCCCTGCTCCATGCGCTTGCGGAGCGGGTGCCGCTCACCCCTGCGCGGTGCGACCCCGAGCACTCCGTTGAGATCGAGCTGCCGTTCCTGCAGCGGGCGCTGCCCGGCGCGTTCTCGTTCGTGCCCCTCATGCTGCGCGACCAGTCGCCGCGTGCGGCTCAGGCGCTCGGCGAGGCGCTCGCCGCGGTGTTAGGGGATGCGGCTGGCACGCTGCTCGTCGCCAGCAGCGATCTCTCGCACTTCTACCCCGACGCGGAAGCCCGGCAGCTCGACGCCGTGATGCTGGAGCAGATCGCCACGTTCGACCCGGCAGGCGTGCTGCGCGTCGAGGCGGCAGGCCACGCGTATGCCTGTGGTCATGGTGCGATAGCCGCCGTGCTGGTAGCTGCGCGGCAGCTCGGCGCGGAAAAGGTTACGGTTGTCGGCTACGGCACATCTGCCGATACCGGGGGCGGTGCGAGCAGCGTCGTGGGCTACGGCGCGGCAGCCATCACCCGCCCGGTGGCACAGGTGTGACATAACGTAGGGGCGCGCGTTGCGCAACTCCCGTTGCCCAACACGCATGCCTGCACCTCCTTCGTATCAACTTAAGGTGGTGTGATGAACGGCCTGCCACCCCCTCTGCCAGTGTTCGCATCGCGAACTACGGCATCCTCCCCCTGAAAGGGGGCGAGGGTGCTGGCTGCGGCTGATCGTAGTCACGCGAAGATTCGCCTGCTGCCCCCTTGCAGGGGGAAGTGGCCCGAAGGGCCGAAGGGGGTGAGAGCCGCTCAACGCGACCGGGTAGGTTGTCGAACGTGTCCAGTTCGCTTAACTTGACAGCTATGGGGCGCAGCATGCTGCGCCCCTACTGTTGTTTTCGTCTGTTCGTGCTGTTTGGCGTGCTACCTCATGCGGAGCCGGCGCACGACCATCACGACTGCCACCAGCGCCACCGCCAGCAGCCCCATGCCGAACAGCCCGCCGCCGCCCGTGAAACCCGTCGCGGGGAGGGTCGCCGCAGCCGTGGCCTCTTCCGTCTCCTGTTGGCCCGGCCCGCCGACACCCGTCGGCTCCGGCGTCCCGCCGAGCGGCCCGCCAAGCGGCGTCACGACGATTGAACCCGGGGTTGGCGTCGCCTGCCCGGCAGCCGCCGCGCCTTCGGCACCCTCAGCGGCCTCTTCCCCGGCTTCGTCGTCACCGCCGAGGAGCTGGCTCTCTTCTTCTGCAGCCGCTTCACCCTCTTCTGTCTCTTCAGCCGCAGCATCCTGGCCTACCACGCTGCCGGGCGGCTCGGTGCCCTCAGCCTCTTCCCCGGCACCCGCTTCAGCGCCTTCGGGGGCCTCGCCTTCCGCACCGGCTTCGGCGACTCCGACCTCTTCTTCAGCGCCAGCCTCTGCCCCCTCTTCGGTCTCTTCGGCGGCTGCGCCCTCCTGGCCGACAACGCTGCCGGGCGGCTCGGTGATATCGCCCTCAGCCGCAGCGTCCGGCTCTTCGCCGGTCACAGCTTCCTCACCCTCGGCAATCTCGCCTTCGGTGACCTCGCCCTCGGCGACCTCACCCTCGGTGACCTCACCCTCGGTGACCTCTCCCTCAGCACCCTCTTCGAGCGCGCCCTCCCCGGTTTCCTCGCCGGCAGGCAGGGCGGGCACTTCCCCTTCGACGACACCTTCACCCTCGGCGGGTTCCTCGTCGCCAAGCTCGGCGCCCGGCGGGACTTCCGGCTGGGTTGCCGGCGGGAGTTCTGCTTCGGCCTCACCTTCAGCCGCCTCGCTGACGGCTGCGCCCTCTTCGGCCATCTGCGTCATGACGGCTGCCGTCGCGTTGGCCTGGCTGGTCAGGTCGGCATCCGAGACCGCCCCGCCGCCCGGGCCGCCGGTCAGCAGCAAGTAGATGATGGCGGCAAGCCCGAGGAGAAAGACGGCGGCCAGAATGGACACGCCGAGCAAAAAGCTGCGATTGCTGCGCTCGGCAGCCTCCTCGGTGGCGGCCAGCTCTTCTGCGGCCTCTTCCTCTTCGTCGTCGAAGCTGAAGTATAGATCATCGTTGTCCGTCATGTTGGCTCTCCCTTTTGACTGCCACCGATTCGCTGCGAGGCCCGGCAATCAGGCCAGCTTTTCGAGGTTAGCAAACGGCACAAAGACGCCTTTGCCCGGTTCGACGCCTTCCACCTGCACAACTGCGCCCTGCGCCCACAGGCCGCTTGCCAGCCGGCGCGGCTCACCCGGCATCCCCATTATAGTCCCAATTCTACCGAAATAGGGAACTTGAAGGACGCGGACCTTATGCCCCACTGCCAGCGGTTCCAGCGCCGCTCGTTCTGACCGGGCCGAGCTCTGCTGGTAGACGCCTGAAGGAATAATAATCTCAGGCCGCCGTTCGCGCGAGTCTGCGCCGTCGCCGCTGTCGAGTACCGCCTCGCGCCCGTCGTGCGCACGCAGCAGCGACAGCACCTCGCGGCTCATCGGCATGCGCCCAAAGCCCTGCGTCACCGCCACCGGGAACTCGACGTCTTCCAGCGCGGGCAGCAGGCCAGCCGGCACGCTGGACGCGATGCAGCCCCGCACACGGATGTCCGCCGCCCCGCGCAGGAACGCGCCTGTCAGCGGCGAGCCGATCACGACAATCGCCCCCCGGTGGTCGATGGTAAATCGCCCGAAGTCGGTATCCATCGAGGGCTGCTCGTCCATCACCTTGAGCGGCCCCCACGACAGCCCGCCCTGCCCCCAGGCAAGCTGCACCGCCGCGCCGATGGTCTCAACCGTGATCTGGACCTCCGGCTCGATGGCCACGACCCGCCCCGGCGCGGTCGCGGGCACGGCGATGTGCACGCGCTCGCCCTCGAGCAGCATCCGGCCCTCCTCGACGTACAGCACCCGCCCCGCCACCGGCGCGGTGACCTCGCGCCCGCCGATGCCCAGGAAGCCGGGTTTGCGTGCCAGCGGCTCGCCCTCTTCCACGCGGTCGCCGGGATGCTTCAGCAGCAGCCCGTCGAGCGACGCCGGCTCGACACCCAGCAGATCGGCGAGGTTCACGATACGGTGCTCGCGCGCCGTCTGCAGCACGGCCAGCGAGTCCGACGCCTTGACGATCTGCCCGTCGAGCACGCGCGGCGTCGAGCCACCCGGCAGCCGGTGCATCCGCCGGGTACGGGTGGACGAAGTGAGGCGCGCATACGCGTAAAGCTGCGTCACGGGGTTTCCTCCTGGTTGGCGGCCTGCTGCCACGCGCGCAGGCGCTCGCGGCGAGCGTCTTGCCCGCGCGGGAAGCGCAGCGGACGCCCGCGGGCATCGATCACCACGCCGAGCGCGCCGCCTGTCACGGTCAGCTTGCGCCGGTTTCGCTCCCCTCCCGATTTCAACACCAGCGTGGCCCGCTGCCCGTAAGCCAGCGGCACCCGGACGATCTCGCCGTGCCTGGCCTCGAAGGGCTGTGGCTCTCCGGCGCCCTCCGGCTTGAGCGTCCCGCTGAGCACGTCGCCCGGCCTGCCAGCGCCTCGCAG
>CAZDLX010000030.1:11947-26832 GCA_964506005.1 uncultured Anaerolineae bacterium
GAGATCGTAAAAGGCCCCGGCGTCCAGCGCCTGCACCACGGCCTGCGGGCTGAGCGGGGCCACCCCGCCAAGCGCCGCCGCGATCCCGTACGGGTCGAGCAGCACCCGTGACACGCCGGCAGGCAGCAGCGCGTCGAGCGCCATGAGCAGGCTCCAGCCGTCGTGCGGCGTCTGGCTGAGCGTCGCGCCGCTGAGCAGGATGGTGTCGAAGTGCGGCGGCGGGCCGCCGGCAGGGCCCGCCTGCCAGCTCTGGCGGGCGCTCGTGACCGCGTAGCGCACGGCCTCGCGGGCCGCGGCATACTCGATCTCCAGCTCGCTGCGCGACGCCGGGATGGTATGCGGGAACGCCGACTTGTTCCACAGGTAGTTGAGGATGTCTTCATCTTCGACACCGTCTGTCGTCAGCCAGCGCCGGAAGCTCTCCAGCGGGATGAGCCGCGCCACCTCTCTCGCGGAGTGGCCCATGCCGAGCTGCCCGAATACGTTCAGCGTCTGCCGCCCGCCGATGGACGCCGCGACGCTGGTCGCCATGCTGCCCAGGTCGATGCCGAGCGCGTTGCCGCCGTTCAGCCCCGCCAGCAGGTGCACGATGCGCCCGAAGCCGTGCGCGGTCGGCTCGATGCCCTCCCCGGCCCAGCTCGCGAGGTCGCCCATGCCCGGCGTGTTGTTCGCGCGCTTCTCGCCGTAGAACGATGCCAGCTTCTCCTGCGCATCGGCGAGGTACTCGGTACGCAGCGCGGGGCGGACGTTCTCGGCGATCAGCAGGCGGAAGCCGAGCGCATCCGCCTTCTCCAGAAACTCGACAGCCAGCGCGTGGTTGCCCGCAAACAGCACGGGGGGCCGTGCGCCGGGCTTCATGAGCCCGTAGGCCATCAGCAGCGTTTCAAGGTGGGCGCGCATCACGCCTGACGCGCCGCCGTCCGTGCCGCCCACCACGATGACCAGGTCGGCGGCGGCGTTCAGCAGCACCGCGACCTGCTCCTCAGCCGTGCGCGGGTCGTCGAGAGAGAAGGTGTCGATGAGCGTCAGGTAGATGCTTTCCGCCGCGCGCCGCCCGCTGTGCAGGCTGTAGCCTGGCACCAGGCCGAACAGGATCGCGCGGATGGGCTGGCCCGCGCTGGCCGACGCCACAAAGGCGCTCACACCGCGGCCACCGCCCGGCAGCGCCCGGATCAGGTCGCCGTCCTCGTCGATCAGCTCGCGGCCCGTCGCGCCGGAAATCTGCCCCAGCACGTCGTAAACTCCGGCCAGAACGTCGTTCCACGGCGCGCCGACCGTCGAGGCGGACTGCCCGTGCGAGACGAAGCGGTAGCCGCCCTCCACCACGTCGAGCAGCACCGCCCGCGTGTTGACCGAGCCGACGTCAACGGCGAGGATCGGCCCGGCAACCGCCACCCGGTGCTCGTCGTGCCGCTCGCCCTCAAGTATCCCGTCGAACAGGTTCATAATCTCGCCTTCACCCCTACCCGATCAGCCCGGTAAGCCACTCGACCACGGCTGTGAGGCGTTCCTGAAAGACCACGAGGCCGGAGAGGATCATCCCCCCGTAGACGGTCGCCAGCGCCACGACGACAAACACCCGCCCGCCGCGCGCCAGCCACGCCATCACCCCGCGCGGCTCGCCGCTCTCGGCGGGCTGGCGGCCCAGCAGCCAGAACTGGAATCCCAGCAGCGTGAGGACCGTTCCCCCGATGATCAAGGCATTGTTCAGGAAGCCGCCCGGCGCGCCGGGCAGGATCGAGAGCCACGTCGACTCGATCTGCGGGGCCAGCGTCCCCGCCAGTGCCCCGGTGACGGCCAACGCCGTCCCCACGCCGAGTAGAAACGCGGTGCTGACGTTGCCGAACGGTGCCATGCGCGGGCTGAACTTGAGCGCCAGGAAGCCGAACAGGGCCAGCGGCATGGCGGCCAGGGCCAGCACCTGCGGATCGCTGCTGCCAAACGGCTCGGCCAGCCGCGGGACGAGCACCTGCTGGATCAGCACCAGCGCCGCGTAACCCACCGACACGCCGATAAAGATGTGCAGCGCCGTCCGGTAGAGCGGGTTGTCGCCGATGAGATAGCTGAGCAGCGCCACCGTGAACAGAAACCCGAGCGCGCCCGCTATCAGGTCAGCGGTTTCAGGTGAGAGCGTCATCAGGCTTGCTCCTGAGGCTGGCGCAGTGCCATAAGACCGGCGGCGACGCCTCCGGCGAGTATCAGCAGCGCGGCGACCATCGCCCCGACCCCCTGCGCCGTCCGGGCCGCCTCCACGGCGGGCGGCACCCCGCCGAGCCGCGCGTGGTAGGCCGCGGCATCACCCAGCCCGCCGATCACTGCCGCAATCTGGCCGCTCTGGGCGTAGGGCTGCACGGCGGGCACCCCGCGCGCGCTGACCGCCGCCAGAACCGGGATGCCGGTCGGCGTCCCGGCCTGCTCCACCCACAGCCGCACGTCGTCGGGCTGCGCGGCGAGCACCACGAGCAGGTCGAAGTCGGCGGCGTTCAGGCTCGACACGTCCGCACTGGTCGGCGCGCCCGCGGCATCCAGCGCGAACGGCGACGCGATGCCCCGGGTCGCTCCGAGCGTCAGCCGGTTCACGGCGTTCACGCCGCCGGGCTGGTAGCCGAGGTTGGTCCAGTCAAGCCCGCTGACGCCACCGGTCGCAGCCTGCGCCATCGCCGGGCCGGTGACGTGCGTGCTGGCTGCGTAGATCGTCGCGCCGCTCCCGGCGAGGTGCTCCAGCAGGGCTTCGGCCAGCGGCTGCATCTCCGCCGCCGTGTCCGGCTCATACTCGAACGCCACAAAAACCGTCGAGGGCTGCCCGGCGAGCGCCTCGATGGTCTCGAAGGCCGCCCCGACCCCGGCGCTGCCGCCCGGCGTGCCGAAACTCCCCAGGGCGGGCACCAGCAGCGGCAGGGCCACCGCCGCGATAATCGCCAGCGTGACCGCCCAGCGCAGCAGCGGCAGGCTGGCCTTTGGCGCCGGCGGCGGGCTGCTCTCCTCGGCGAGCAGCCGCTTGATCAGGTCGATCTGTGCGGCCTGGGTGGAGGTAATCACCACGTCGCGCGCGTCGGCAGCTTTGGCCGGGCGGCCCACCGAAAGCGTGCTGCCCTCGAAGATGATCTCCGGCTGGATCACGCCTGAGACGTTCTTCAACGCCCCGACGGTCTCCGCGCCGGGCGCCTCGCCCTCGGACTGCTGCCCCGTAATCGACTCGTAGCGCAGCCCCTGGATGCGCCCCAGCAGGTCGTCACCGGCCTGACCGGCGCCCGCAGGCGGTGCCGGCTGCCCCGCCTGCCGCAGCCAGTCGGGCATTTCGAGCGGATCCGCCGCGGCGACGTCCGTGCCTGCCGCGTCATCGCCCATCCCTGCCGGGTCCGCGAACAGGTCGGCGTCCAGCCCGAGCAGGTCCTCGCCACCCGCTGCCGGGGGTGTCTCCTCGGCGACGGTGTCGAGGCCCTCGCCCGCGGCGAGGCCCTCGCCGGGCAGCGCCGTCTCGTCGTGATCGTCGAACCGGGCAAACCACGTCGTCAGGTCGTCCAGCGACCCGGTGCCGGTGTCCTCAGACGCCGCCAGTGGCGCGTCAGCGTCTCCGCCAGGTTCGTCCAGGTCGAGCAGGCTCCTGGCCTCCAGATTGCGCCCGGTAACATCCGGCTCCGCTTCCGCCCAGCTTGCCCCGGCGAGCCAGTCGGGCAGCGAGTTGTCCGGCGCCCTCTCTGCCGGCTCCGTACTGGCAGCACCGGCCCCGGTCTCATCGCCGGCGTCGTCCGCCAGCGCAAACAGGCTGCCGTCACGGAGCCAGTCCGGCAGCGCGACGCGGGGTTCTTCCGGCTGCTGCGAGCCGCCGAGGGCCGTGCCGCATGCCTTGCAGGACTCCGCACCCGGCGGGTTTGGCTCGCCGCATTTCGGGCAGTCGAAGGTGAAGTTGAAATCAGACGGCAAGGACATACCGGCTCCTGCCCATTATTCCGCGTACGGGCGCTCGCCGCCCGTGAGGAAGCGGAGGCCTACGACCAGCGTACCGAGCGCCACACCCAGCAGAATACCGCGCGAGCCCGCGCTCGCCGGCACCTGGATCAGCCAGTCGCGCAGTGCGCCGGCCGGTCCGAGCAGCGCCAGAGGCACCGCGCCCACCAACGTCACGAGCACCACACCCAGGAACAGCATCGACCACCCGCTGAGCCGCCCGCGCATCGCCGAGCCCGACACCATCCGCACCGCCGCCGCGACGAGGAAGAACATCACCAGGCTGGCCAGCGCGGCCATCGACGGGGCGACCACCCCGCGAAAAAGCATGTTCGTCACCGACCCCGGCTCGAAGAGCACCGGCCCGCCCGACAAAAACGACTCCATCGCGCCCACCGCGAAGGTCAGCACGGCGGCGGCGACGGTCAACAGGCTGTACGCGCCGCCGGGCCGCCCCGCGTCGATACGCCGCCCATGGACGACGAGCAGGTTCAGCAGGCCGAGCAGCGCCGCCAGCGCCGCCAGCGTCACCGCCCAGTCGATGAAGGTGATGCGCACGCTCTGCAGCGCCGGGTTCGGAATGATGGTGCTCAGCAGGACGACCAGCGCGGCGCCGATCGCCACCAGCACGGGGATGATGGTTTTCATGCCGTTCTCTGCCGCTAGCGGAGCAGCCCCAGCGTTTGCAGGAGCGCCCCGATGACGATTAACCCGACGACCAGCCAGCGCAGCACGTCCTGCGTCAGCAGCCCGGCAAGCGCTCCCGGGCGCTCGTCGAGGTAGGCCCGCGCCGCGAACAGCTCCTCGCCGATGAGCAGGTGGTCGGCCATGGCGTAGCCCGCCGCCTGCGCGTCGAGCCGGTCGCTGGCGACGGTCTGCGGGATGTTCGCCCGGTGGCCCGCCTCTGCGGCGAGCGCGACTTCCGGGCCAAACGAGCCGAACAGCACGCTGGCGCGCACGTCCTCGTCACGCGTCAGGCTCGTCAGCCCGCCCGCGAGCGCCGTGCTGTCGAGCGCCACGAGAAAGGCACCCTCGGCAGGCGCGCCGCCTTCGGCACGCCGCCCCGCCGCTGCACGGCGGGTCACGTCGGACATCACCCACAGTGCCGTGCCATCCGCTGTGGTCGCCAGCACGGGGCGGTCGCCCGCTGCCGCGGCGTTCGTCGTCGCGTCGAGCATCGCCAGCCCGGCCAGCGTGACGCCCGTCTCCCGCCCGACGATGCTGTTAGGCCCGAGCGAGACGTGCAGCCGCCCGCCGCTCTCGATGACCTGCCCCACCTGCTCCGGGACGGCTTCATAGCCGTCGAGCCGGCGCAGGGCAGGTTTCAGTCCGCGCCGCCCGGCGAGGCGAAATGCCGCCAGCCCGAGCAGCCCCAGCACGATAAGGGCCGGGCCCAGCCAGCTTGACAGCCCCTGACTCATGTCGCGTCACCTTCCTCCGTCGCCGTGCCGTTCAGCCGCTCTGCAAGCTCACCCGCCGCCTCCCCCTGCCCCAGTGCGGCCAGCACCGGCTGCCCGATCCACAGGAGCTGTGCGGCCAGCGGGCCAAGCGGCTCCAGGCCCTCGGCGAGGGCGCGCAGCACCGGCGAGAGCGGGCTCGCGGCCTGCTGGGCGGGGCGGCTGATCTCGCCGTGCGTTTCGTCATGCATCCTCACCCTGATTCCTGGCGGCTGTGCCGTTCGTAGAGCCGGCGGCGCGTGCTGTATAATCACGTGGGGGCAGCCGGCGATGGCCCCCAACCCATCATAACGCCGTGTGGCGTTATAGATCATTACGGGAACTTACTGAGTTTTTTGGCAGCTCAGGCCGCCGGGGGACCCAACGCCTCTCCTACTATTCCTGAAAAAACGGTGCCACGCCATGACGCTTGAGTACCTCGTCCTGTTTGACATCGACGGCACGCTGCTCTGGCCCGACGGAGCCGGGCGCGCGGCGATGCAGGCTGCCCTGGAGCAGGTGTACGGCACCGCCGGGCCCATCGACGCATACCGCTTCGGCGGGCGCACCGACCGCCAGATCGTGCGCGACCTGATGCTGGAGGCGGGCCTCGCGCCGGAGATCATCTGGGCACGCTTCGACGCGTTCGCACAGGCGCTCGCGGACGAAACGCGGGCGCGGCTGTCCAACGGGCGGCACCACGTCCGCGCCTGCACTGGCGGCCCCGAGCTCGTCGCGGCGCTCAACGCCCGCCATGACGTGCTGCCCGGCCTGCTCACCGGCAATCTGGAGACCACCGCCCGCCTGAAGCTCGCGGCGGCGGGTTACGACCCCACCCTGTTCCGGGTCGGCGCGTTTGGCGGCGAGTCCACGGAACGCTCCGAGCTGGCGGCGCTGGCGGTCCACCGGGCGCGCGAGCAGTGGGCGCCATTCGAGGGGCCGCGCATCGTCGTCGTCGGCGACACACCCGCCGACATCCGCTGCGGCGAGGCGCTCGGCGTGCGGACCATCGGCGTGCTGACCGGCTGGAACAGCCGCGCGGAGCTGGAGGACGCCGGGGCGGACGTCATCTTCGACGATCTCTCGGACACGGCAGCGGTTCTCACAGCCATGCTCGTGCCGTAATCGGGCCGCCCGGGTGTTTGACTCTTCCCCTAAATAAACCTATGATCACGTGGACACTACTGGTGACCCATCCGCGAGGAGGCAGAAGCAGTGCAGTCAGGCGCTCAGTACCGGCTGATCGTTCGGCGGGGGCCTCAGCCGAACCAGCAGTTCGAACTCAACCGCGACAAGCTTACCATCGGGCGCGATGTCACCAACGACGTGATCATCAGCGACCCGGAGATCTCCCGGCACCACGCTCGCCTGATCCGCACGGCGAACGGCTACGCCATCGAGGACCTGCGCAGCACCAACGGTACCTTCGTCAACCGGCAGCGTATCTCCAGCCTGCAGCAGCTCTACGACGGCGACGTGCTTGGCCTGGGTGAGACAGTCACCCTGACCTACCAGATCGTCGGCGCGCCGCACGATGCCACCGTCGCCTCCGGCTACCGCGAGACACCGGCCTACCGCGAGCCTGTGGCAGCGCCACCGCCCGCTTACCCGCCGCCGCGCCAGCCCGCTTATGAGCCGGCGCCGCCGCGCTACCGCGACCGGGAATATGAAGACTACGATTATGAGTACGAGGACGAGGAAGAGCCTGACCGCAACCGCATGCTGGTGATCAGCTGCGCCGCGCTCACGCTGCTGTTCTGCTGTGTGCTCGTCGGCGGGGCGATCTACATCGACGCCGCCAACCTGTACTGCGACGTGCCCATCCTGCGCGGCATGGAGTTCTTCTGCCTGCCGCAGTAGCCCATGTTCTAACGAACACAACGGCTGGCCTCCAGTGGGAGGCCAGCCGTTTCTTTTGCCCACACAGCTCCCGCGCTAGCTGCTAAACACGCTCGCCGCCAGGAACCAGCACGAGCACGCACAGCAGCCCAGAACGACGAGCGCGACTGCCGCGGCGACCCACTGCTGCGTCCGGCGGTCGGTGATGCCCACCCGCGCGAGTGTGTCACCCACCACGCCGAAGGCGTTGCTCTGCGGCAGGGGCGTGCCTCCGGCATCGGAGACAGGCGCCGGGCCGGTGCGGGGCTGCTCAAGCTGTTCCGGCGAGGCCCACTGGCGCTGCACCGGGAGCGGCTCAGGCTCTGTATCCGCCTCGGTATACCCCGATGGCACCTCTTCGGCGCGCTGATCCGCCGCAGGCGGCTGGTCAGGTGCCGCCCCACCGCCGGCCCTCTCGACCGGCACCCAGTCGTCGATCCTCTGAGTGCGCTCCTGGTCGGGGTCCGCCGCGGGTTCTTCAGCCTGTTCCCCGGCGATTGCCCTACCCAGCTCCTCGCGCGGCCTCACACCGGGCAGGTCCGCCTCGGGCCGGATCAGCTCGGCAGGCTTGAGCGGCTCGGTCGGCGTGTCCTCCAGGACGGGCGTCTCCTCCGCTGCGGCATCACGCGGGCGGCCCGGCTCCTTGTCGATCTCTTCCGGAGATTCATCGGGCTGCACTTCGCCGCCTGCCGGCTCCTCGAACGGGCTCTCTTCCGGGTTCTCCCTGTCGTCTTCAACCATCACGTCTTCCCCTGCGCTGCGACATTACCGGATAATCGTGCAGTGTCCCCTGACTATAGGCACGGGGCTGGCCGATGGCAAGCGGGGCGCGAGCCCTCACCGGTTGTAGGGGTCCAGCATGCTGGACCCTATTCGTGTCAACTTAAGGTTATGTGATGACCAACCGGCGACCCCCTCTGCCGTTGCTACGCAACGCCATCTCCCCCTGAGAGGGGGCGAAAGCGTTGGCTGCGGCGGATGTCAGACACGCGGAGAACCGCCTCTTGCCCCCTTTCAGGGGGAAATGGCCCAAGGGGCCAAAGGGGGTCAGCGGCATGACACACGACAGGCGAGTCAAGCGCATAGTCGGTGGTCTTAAATTGTCAGCTATGGGGCGCAGCATGCTGCGTCCCTCCTACTTCCCCCCTGCCCCCAGCCGGGCCAGCTCCTCCTCGACCACCGCCTCGGCGTCCAGCTTGCGGAACAGCGCCACCGGCGTGCCGAGCGCCTGCCCCGGCGGCAGCGTCTCGGGCTGCCATGCGCCAATCGCACCCGTGCCGTCGTAAACGAGCCCCTCGTGCACGCGCTCGGTCTCCTTGAACTCGCGGATCGAGAGCTCGCCGAACAGCCGCCCCTCGAAGCCGAGCATCTCGTGCAGCGCCTGCGCCGAGTGCGGCAGGAAGGGCGACAGCAGCACCTTCAGGTAGTTGATGGCCTGCAGCGCTGTGTAGACCGTCGTGGCGGCGGCCTGCTTGTCCTCCTTCACCACGCCGAACCACGGCGCGGCGTCGAGGTAGCCGTTGACCTCCCGCGCCAGGCCCATCGCCTCCTCCAGCGCGCGGCGCAGCTTCACGCCCTCCAGCAGCGCCCCGACCGTCTCGAAGCCGCCCTCGATCTTGCCGAGCAGCGTCTCGTCCAGCGGGCGCAGCTCGCCGGGCTCCGGCACGCGGCCATCCCAGTGCTTGTGGGCGAACTTCAGCACCCGGTTGACGAGGTTGCCCCACCACGCGACGAGCTCGTTGTTGTTCCGCGCGACGAAGTCCTCCCACGTGAAGTCGGTGTCGCGAGCCTCCGGCAGCACCGCCGCGATGCCGTAGCGCACCGCGTCCGGGTCGTAGCGCTCCAGCACGTCCGGCAGCGAGATGACCCAGTTGCGGCTCTTGGAGAGCTGTGCGCCCTGCACGTTAAGATACTCGTTCGCCGGCACGTCGTATGGCAGCGTGATCGGCTCGTCGCCGTCGCTGTAGATGCCGTTCACGCCGAGCAGCTCGGACTGCCAGATCACGGTGTGGAACGGGATGTTGTCCTTGCCGATGAAGCAGTACATGCGGCAGCCGGGGTTGTACCACCAGTCCTGCCACGCCCCCGGCTGGTTGGTGTTGTTCGCCCACTCTACCGAGGCGCTGAAGTACCCGATCACGGCCTCAAACCACACGTACAGCCGCTTGTCCTCCCAGCCCTCCAGCGGCACCGGGATCCCCCACTCGATGTCGCGGGTGATGGGCCGACCGCGCAGGTCGTCCACCATGTTCCGCGCGAAGGCCAGCACGTTCGAGCGCCAGTAGTCCTTGTCGCTGAGGTAGTTGTGAAGCTGCTCCTTGAACCGTGACAGGTCGAAGAAGAAGTGAGTCGTCTCGCGGATCACGGGGCGCTCGCCGGACAGCTTGCTGCGCGGGTCGATGAGCTGCACGGCGTCGAGCAGGTGCCCGCAGTTGTCGCACTGGTCGCCGCGCGCGCTGTCGTAACCGCAGTACGGGCAGGTGCCCTCCACCATGCGGTCGGGCAGGAAGCGCCCCGCCGCCTCGTCGTACAGCAGCTCCTGCGACTCCTCGTACAGGTGGCCGCGCTCGTGCAGCTTCAGGAAGAAGTCCTGCGAGACGCGGTGGTGGTTCTCGGTGTCGGTGTGCGTGAACAGGTCGTAGCTGATGCCGATCTTCCGCTGCGTCTCCAAAAAGCGGTGGTGGTACTTCTCGAACACCTCGCGCGGCGAGACCCCCTCTTTATCCGCCGTGACGGTGATCGGCGTGCCATGCGAGTCCGAGCCGGAGACCATCAGCACGCGCCGCCCCTTGAGCCGCTGGTAGCGGGCGAAGATGTCCGCCGGCAGGTAGGCCCCTGCCAGGTGGCCGATGTGCAGGTCGCCGTTGGCATAAGGCCACGCGACCGAGACGTGAATGGTTTCCTCAGGCATGTTCCTGCTTCTCCTCCAGCTTGTCCCTCACATTGTAGCCGGGCCAGCGGCGCTTTTCCGTTTGCGCCGGCCCGGTGCACGAAAAAACCGCCAGTGCGGAACTGGCGGCCCTTCGACCGGCCTCTCTGCCGTGCGGCGCTACGCAGGCACGCGCGCGCCGCCGAAACTGCCGGGGGTTCCGCTCCCCCGCAGCAACGGCCAGCCACGCATGTGCATGATGCGGTTGAGACTCCGGGCGGCAAACATCTCGCTCAATCCTCTCGGCGGCTCGCGCCACCTGAACATATAGGACAATTATATCGCAGGCTGTCAACTGGATCAGCCGTAGCTACCCGGCCGGGCAAGGAGCCGCCGCCCAGCCCTCGGCCTGGCCGCGCTCGTAGATGAGGAACACGGCCCGGTATGTCAGCCCATACTCGGCGGCGATGCGGTCGGCGGCGCGCTGCTCGGCGACGGTCAGCGGCTTGTGCGTCCGCTCGTTGTCCTTTGGCGGCGAGGCGGCGCGCTCGGCGCACATCGCCCCGGTGACAGCTTCATACACGGCCTGCTGCCGCGCCTCGCCGGTGACCAGCGTCGGGCTCGCCAGCAGGATCGCCAGCGCATAGGCCAACACGGCGACGCCCCACAGGGCCAGCAGCTTCCGGTTCGTGATCATGCCCGCTCTCTCTACTCCACTCAGCCCGCCAACGATAGCACGCAGCCCAATCCGCCGCAACCCTCATCGTATCTTGACTCATGGATTACTTCCCCCTCTCCGTGGCACGGAGAGGGGGTGGCGCGTCACAGACGCGCCGGGGGTGAGGTTCAGCCGCAACCCGGCTCCTCGCGCGGTGTTCTCGCGTTCGGCCCAGTATAATGAGGGCTGATCATCTCACAGCATGGAGGGGCATGGCATGGGTCTGTACGACGGCAAGACGGCACTGGTCTTCGGCGTGGCGAACAAGCACTCGATCGCGTGGGGCATCGCGCGGGCGCTGCACGAGCAGGGTGCGGAGGTCGGCTTCAGCTACGCGATGGAACGGCTCGAGAAGCGGGTGCGCCCGCTCGCCGAGAGCGTCGGCTCGCACTTCGTCGAGCCGTGCGACGTGACGGACGACGCCGCGATAGACCGCCTCTTCGAGCGCGTGGCGGAGGTCTACGGCACCATCGACGTGCTGGTGCACTCCATCGCGTACGCCGAGCGTGAAGACCTCGAAGGCGAGTTCGTCTCGACGAGCCGCCAGGGCTGGCGCACCGCGCTGGAGGTCAGCGCCTACTCGCTTGTAGCGCTCACCCAGCGCGCCGCCCCGCTGATGCCCAACGGCGGCGCGGTCGTCACGCTCACCGCGCTAGGCGGCGACCGCGTGCTGCCCAACTACAACGTGATGGGTGTGGCAAAGGCCGCGCTCGAGGCCAGCGTCCGCTACCTCGCCGCCGACCTCGGGCCAAAGGGCATCCGCGTCAACGCCATCTCTGCCGGGCCGATCAAGACCCTCGCCGCACAGGGCGTCTCCGGCTTCCGCGACATGTACCGCACCCACGAGCAGGTCGCCCCGATGCGGCGGCTCATCACGCCCGAGGACGTGGGCCGCGCCGCTGTCTACCTGTGCTCGGACTGGGCCAGCGCCACGACAGGCGAAGTCCTCTTCGTGGACGGTGGCTGGAACGTCATGGGCGTCACGATGCCAATCGGTGGCGAATAACCACCATGAATGGAGTCCACAAATGAACACAGATTGAAAGAATGATCCACGAATGACACGAAGAACACGAATGATTTTTTGTGTTCTTTCATTCGTGCCATTCGTGTCATTCGTGGATCAGTGATTATCGGCTTTTCATCTGTGTTCTCTGTGTTATCTGTGGACTCTGATTTGGGAGCAGCAGTGCTGCGCCCCTACATGTCATTTGTGGAAAGTCCTCCCCTCTCCCACCGGGAGAGGGGCTGGGGGTGAGGGCTCCTACCCCTGCCACACGTCCGCGTCATACGCCGGGAGCTCGCAGCGCAGCGGGCGATCCTCTCGCATCCCCAGCGCGTAATCGGCCTGCATAAGCTGGTGAATCTCGCTCGTCCCCTCGTAGATCACCGCGCCCTTGCTGTTCCGCAAGTACCGTTCCACGTTGTATTCGTCGGAGTAGCCGTACGCGCCGTGCACTTGCACCGCTTCGAGCGCCGCCTGCACGCTGTGGTCGGTGGCGTACCACTTTGCCTGGCTCGTCTCCCGCGTGTTGCGGATGCCCTGATTCTTCAGCCAGCCCGCCCGCAGGTACAGCAGCCGCGCGGTGTCGTACCACAGCGCCATGTGCGCCAGCTTCTGCTTGACGAGCTGGTGCTCGGCGATGGGCTTGCCGAACGTGCGGCGCTCCTTTGCGTAGGCGGTGGACTCCTCCAGGCAGGCGCGGATCAGCCCCGTCGCCCCCGCCGCGACGGTGTAGCGCCCGTTGTCCAGCGCCGACATCGCGATCTTGAAGCCCTCGCCCTCCTCGCCCAGCCGGTTCTCGACCGGCACCTCGACGTCCTGCATGGCGATCCAGCCCGTCGAGCCCGCCCGCACGCCGAGCTTGCCGTGAATATCGCCGGTCGTCACGCCGGGCATGTCGCGGGTGATCATGAAAGCTGACAGCCCCGCCGACGCCTTACCGGCGTCGGGGTCCGTCCGAGCGATGACCAGGAAGTGGTCGGCCTTCGTCGCCAGGCTGATCCACATCTTCTCGCCGTTGAGCACATATACGTCGCCCTCGCGGCGCGCCGTGCTCTGCAGGTGTGCGGCGTCCGAGCCGTGGCCCGACTCCGTCAGCCCGTACCCGGCAACCTTCGCGCCGCGGGCCTGCGGCGCGAGGAAGCGCTGTTTCTGCTCCTCCGTGCCCCACTGCAGCAGCGCGAGGCTGCACAGCCCCATGTGCACCGACATCACAACGCGCAGCGAGGTATCGACCCGCTCCAGCTCCTCGCACACCAGCCCCAGCGTCACGTAGTCGAAGCCCTGCCCGCCGTATCGCACCGGAATACAGATGCCGAGGATGCCCAGCTCGCCCATGCGCGGCAGCACGTCGGGGTTCATCTCCTGCCGCCGGTCCCAGTCGGTAATCGTCGGGGCGATCTCGTCCCGCGCGAAGCGCCGCACCATCCGCGCCGCCGCCTGCTGCTCCTCCGTAAGCGTGAAATCCACCCTGCGCCTCCTCTGCTGTGTGACAACGCCCGCAACTGGATCATAGCGACGGCCCGGCGGGCGTCAATCGGTGGGATAGATGGGATTGGTAAGGGCGCGTGTTGGGCAGCTGAGTAGCGCAGCACGCATGCCTGCGCCCATTGCGTGACAGCTGAAGGAGAGTTCCATGACCAGCCTCCCACCCCCTCTGTCGGGCTACGCCCGACATCTCCCCCTTTCAGGGGGCGAAGGCTTTGGTTGTGGCGGATGTCAGACTCGCGGAAAACCTGCCCTCGTGGAGTTGGCTACGCCAACTCCCTGTGAGAACTGGCAGAGCCAGTTCTCTACGCCCCCTAACAGGGGGAAATGTCCCGAAGGGACAAAGGGGGTAGGAGTCAGGTGATGCATTTGGGCTGTTGTCGTGCATATCCGGTCTCTAAACCGGACAGCAATACGGCGCTCGTTGACACACCCCCCAAACGTGTTACCCTATGAGTGGAACATATGGTTGAGGTCCGCAAGAGCGGTAGAACCGGAGCACATGATGAACCGCATGGCGCGGCTCACCGCGACCATCCTGTTAGCCCTCGTCGCACTCGCGGCGCTGGCAGGCATCCCCGCCGCCCGCGCGCAGGGCCGCGTCGAGGTCGTCGTGCTCGATGCGCGCGGCACGGTCGTGCCGCCATTCGCCGGGTACATCGAGCGCGGCATCGACCAGGCCGACGCCCGCAACGCGGAGGCCGTGATTATTGTGCTCGACACCCCCGGCGGCAACGTCAATACCACCTTCGAGATCATCCAGGATATCCGCAACAGCGACGTGCCGGTCGTGGTGTTCGTCGGGCCGCGCGGCGCGAAGGCTGCCTCGGCAGGCCTGCTGATCACCCTCGCCGGGCATGCCGCGGCGATGGCTCCGGAGACCGCCATCGGGGCCAGCAGCCCGGTCGGCGCGCAGGGCGAGGACCTGCCGAGCACCGCCGGCGAGAAGGCCGAGGCCTACCTGAGCGCCCAGGCGCGCAGCCTCGCCGAGCGGCGCGGCGCGGACGCGGTGCGGATCGCCGGTGAGGCGGTGACGGAGGCCCGCGCGGTCAGCGCGTCCGAGGCGCTCGACGCCGGGCTCGTGGACTTCATCGCCGAGGATGTGGACGGCCTGCTCGCGCAGCTTGACGGCTTCGAGGTCGAGGTTGACGGGCGGGCGAGGGTGCTCCACACCGCCGGCGCGAGCACTTTCCCCGTCGCGATGAGCTGGCTCGAAGAGCTGTTCATGCTCATCACCGACCCGAACGTGGTTTTCATCCTCATGAGCATCGGCGTGACGGCGCTCATCGTCGAGATCCGCACGCCGGGCGGCTGGGCTGCAGGCGTGGTCGGCGTGGCGAGCCTGGGCTTCGCGCTGTACGGGCTGGGCGTGATGCCGGTTAACTGGCTCGGCATCGCCTTCATCGTGATGGCCTTTGTGCTGTTCATCCTTGAGATCAAAGCGCCGGTGCATGGCGCGCTCGCCACAGCGGGCGTGGTGAGCCTGGCGGCGGGTGCCATCATCCTGTTCAACCAGCCCGGCGTCGAGCCGTTCGGCACGCTGTC
>CAZDLX010000030.1:26932-28384 GCA_964506005.1 uncultured Anaerolineae bacterium
CAGCTTATGCGGCTCGTCGTCAGGCCGCTTGAGAGCGAGTTTCAGAACGAGTGGGAATCGTCGGTGAGTCGGCAGGTTTGAGCGGTTGACGAATCTCCCGAGATTGCCTATACTGTAGCCACTATGAGAGTTGTAGCGGCCATAGCGACAACCAGCGAAGCCAGTGCACACCGCGCACGCAGGACAATCCCCCTGCGTGCGCGTTCGTTTTAGTGCGATTTCGGCACGCACAGGCAGCGTTCACGAACGTGCACGCCAGCCTGATTAGAGACCGTTGAAGCTGCTTGAGGACATCAGGAGGCACAACCGATGGACTATGGCATGATCGGCAAGATCGAGAAGGCCCGACGGTACGCGCAGGAGCGTGATCGCATCCGGTTTGAGCAGTTCACTGTGACGGTTGCGGGCGAGAACGACTCGCACGCCGTGTATTTTGACAGGGGAACGTGGCAGTGTGACTGCAACTTCTTCCAGTCGCGAGGCGTGTGCAGCCATACCATGGCAATGGAGCGCGTGCTTGAGGGCATGATCCCCGAGCCTGCCAGTTCATAAGCCGCCGCCGCGAGGCGGTAAGAAGTCTCAAAGAGGCGGCTGGAGCAGCCGCCTCTTTGCTTAGGCTGCGCTGTCTACCCGCCAACCGGCTCTTTGAAGTCCCATACGCCGTTGCGCTTCAGCCAGCGTGTGCTGCAGTCCGTGCAGGTGATCGCGTCCGGTTGCTCTTCCATCTCGTAGGAGCCGCACGCCGGGCACATCCAGAAGGCCCCTGCCGGCGCGGGCTCGTCCGGGCCGGCGGCCTGGCTGCGCACGAACACGCTCGGCGTGAGCTGCCACGCATCCCCGCTGAGCTGCGCCAGCGAGTCCAGCGCGACGAGCACCGGCGTCGGCACCGCCCGCTTGAGCACGCCGATGCGGTAGTGCGAGACGGTCAGCGTGCGCCCCGGCTCGAAACCAACCTCCCGCAGCGTCTCGCGCACGTAAGCCGGGTGGAAGTTGTAGTTGAGCTCCACGAACTCGACCGGCTCGCGTTCGAAGGGGCTCCAGGCCTGCCGCCGCAGCGCCCACCGCGCGATCGCCTTGAGGTTCTGCTTGTTGGCGAACTCCAGGATGAACGTGCCGCCCTCCGACATCACATCGCGGACCGACCGCAGCGCGGCGGGCGGGTCCTGCATGTGGTGCAGCACGCGGACCATCACCGCGCCATCGAACACACCCGGCGCGAACGGCATGTGGTAGAGGTTGGCCGCCACGTACAGGAAGCCGTGATCGCCGTAGGCGCGGCGCGCGTACTCTAGCTGCGAGCGCGAATAGTCGAGCAGTACGACTTGCTTATAGCCGGTGAACAACCGTGACAGCCGCCCGAAGCCCGCGCCGACCTCCAGCAGGCGCTCGCCCGACGGCGGCAGCAGCCGCCGCAGCGCCACCCGCTCGACGCGGTCCTCGTAGTCGCGCCCC
>CAZDLX010000031.1:0-8889 GCA_964506005.1 uncultured Anaerolineae bacterium
CAGCCAGCCGCGAGATCTTGTCCTCGCCGTACTGCTTGAGCGTTTCCTTTATGAGCGGAAACAGGTCTTTAAGCTTGAAGTTCATCGCCCCTCCCCAGCACCTGCGACCTCAGTGCAGATGTTTCATTCTCTGCTAGAGCCCCTCACACCCCCACGCCCGGAGTCGGCTCAACCGGAAAGTCGTCCCGGCTCCGCTCGCGCAGGCCGCGCAGCCGGAACGCCAGAACGATCAGCAGCAGGCCGAACAGGATCGCGTAGATGCCAACGATGATCGCAAAGGCGGCGAGCGCCGCACCGGGCCGCACGAAGATCAGGATACCCAGCAGGATCGACGCGATGCCTGCCAGAATCATCAGCCACTCGCCCTCGATCAGCTTCCGGATGCGGATCGCCGTGACGATCTCGAAGACCCCGGTCACGACCGCCCAGGCTGCGGCGAGAATGATCAGCGCCTGCACCGTGGCAACCGGCGCCACGATGGCGATGACGCCCACCGCGATCCCGGCGAGCCCTTCGAGCAGCAGCAGCCACCAGCGCTCGTTTTCCCCGCTGGCCGCGATCCCCGCGATGATGTCGAGCACGCCGTCAACGATCACAAATGCGGCGAACATAGCAAGCAGCACCACGAGCGTGATGCCAGGCCACGCGATTGCCGCGATGCCAAACAGGATCGCCACGATGCCCCGCAGCAGGAACACCCACCACCTGTCAGCCAGAATTCTCAGCATGTCCTCTTCCTCCCGTTCCCGCTAACCCTGCAGCAGCGACTGCCCGCCGTCGATCCACACCGCCGTCCCGGTAATGTGGCTGGACGCATCCGACGCTAGGAACAGCACCAGCTCGCCCACCTGCTCGGCGGTGCCGGGCTTGCCATCCGTCAGCGGGATCTGGCCCTCGGGGTACTCCACCGGCTCGCGGGCTTCTTCCAGGTTCTGCTGCTCGGTGTTCTCGTCGATCTCGCTCTCAATCGCGCCGGGGCAGATCACGTTCACGCGGATGCGGTCCTTAGCCAGCTCCAGCGCGGTCATCTTGGCGAATGCTACCTGCGCCGCCTTGGAGCAGGCGTAGGCCGTGGCCCCGCTGTTGCTGAACATCCGCGTGCCGTTGACTGACGACGTAATGATGACGGAGCCGCCGCGCCGCTTGAGCAGCGGCAGTGCGGCCCGCACCGTGAGGAACGTGCCCCGCAGGTTGATGTCGAGCGTCTGGTCCCAGTCCTCGGCGGTGAGCTCGCCGAGCGGCGCCCACTTGCCGTTAATGCCCGCGTTGGCAAACACGATGTCGAGCTGCCCCCACTGTTCTTCGATCAGCTCGACGGCCTGCTGCATGTCGTTCTCGGCGGAGATATCGCCCTCGACGATCAGCGCCTCGCCGCCCGCCGCCTCGACCTGCTCCGCGACCTCCTCAAGCTCGTCGCGGCTGCGGCTCAGCAGGGCGACCTTCGCCCCTTCCCGTGCCATGACGAGCGCCGCCGCCCGGCCAATCCCCGAGCCCGCGCCCGTCACCCATGCCACCCTGCCCTGTAGCTGCATGCTGCTCTCTCCCGCCGCTAGGTGCTGATGAAGTCCCCGCCGTTGACGTGGATGATCTGGCCCGTCATGTACGAGGCGTCGTCGGAGGCGAGGAACACGTACGCCGGGGCAACCTCTTCAGGCTGCCCAGCCCGCTTCATCGGCGTATCGGCGCCGAACGTCTTGACTTTGTCCTCATCAAACGTCGAGGGGATCAGCGGCGTCCAGATCGGGCCAGGCGCCACACCGTTCACGCGGATGCCCTTGTCGACCAGGTTCTCGGCCAGCGAGCGGGTGAAGGCCACGATCGCGCCCTTCGTCGCCGAGTAATCGATCAGGCCCGGGCTACCACGATAGGCGGTGACGGAAGTCGTGTTGATAATGCTGCTGCCCTCCTGCGCTTCGAGGTGAGGCAGCGCGGCCTTCGTCAGGTAGAACATCGAGAAGATGTTGGTGCGGAAGGTGCGTTCAAGCTGCTCGTCGCTGATGTCGAGCAGGCTCTCCTGCGGGTGCTGCTCGGCGGCGTTGTTGACGAGAATGTCCAGCCGCCCCAGCTCGCCGACGGTCTGCTCGACCGCCTCGCGGCAGAAGGCCGGGTCGCCGATGTCGCCCTTGATCAGCACACAGCGCCGGCCCTCCTCCTCGACCTCGCTGCGGGCGCTTCCGGCGTCCTCGTCTTCGGCAAGGTAGACGATGGCTACATCGGCCCCTTCCCTCGCGAAGAAGATAGCCGCCGACCGCCCGATGCCGCTGTCACCCCCGGTAATGAGCGCCACCTTGCCGCGCAGCTTGCCGCTGCCGCGATAGCTGGCGTCGTCCGACCTGGGCCGCGGGGTCATCTCTTCCCGGCGGCCCGGCTGCTGGTCCTGCTCCTGAGGCGGAAACGTCTGCTCAGGCTGCTGCTTCTCTTCACCCATCTTGTGGGACTTGCTCCTGTGTGAGGGCGTCTCCACCCGCCTGGTGTCCCAGGGCGGAAGACGCAGTACCAATAAAGACGCAGATCATGTTTACCTTAACATTCCGAGCCTAAAAAAGTCCCAAAGCATGCGTAAATAAATCCTAAACGGTGTCCCTTTCCTTTGATAACCCGATTCAGAGGCGGTATAGCTTAACGTAAGACAGCGGCCAAAATGGATGAGCCGCCCGGCGGCGAGAGGACCAGCAGTAATGGTAGACGACGAAAACGTATTCTCCGAGGACGACCCGAGGGATGAGCGGCGCGCCGCCGAAGATCGCATCGACCGGATTCGCGGTCGCAACGAGAGTGCTGCCCCGCCCCCACCGCTGGAGGAGCTCGACCAGCCGCGCGACGATACGGTCGTCTCGCGGGCGCGCATTGAGCGGACTGTCTACGCGGATGACTCCGAGGTCTTCGTGACGGAGGAGGAAGCGTTCGTGCCGGACTACGCCGGCGTCGCCCCGAGCCGCATCGCCTTCCTGCTGATCGGCGCGCTGGTGTTGTTCGGGATTGCGGTCGTGCTGCTGCTGTTCTGGCTGCGAGGCACGCAGCCGGGCGGTATGCCCGCCCTTTTTGGCGGACCCACGCCGACGATGACCCTCACGCCGACGCCGGAGGCCACGCTCACTCCGACCACGCCGCCGACCCTCACCCCCACATCGACGCCTGAAGCGCCCTTCCTGCCGCTACCGCCGCTCGCCTGCGCCTACGAGGCCGGTACGAGCTGCGTCGTGTACTGCCAGGACCCGGCCAACCAGACGGCGTGCGCGAACTCGCGCACCTTCGTGGAGTCGCAGGGCGCTGACTTTGACTACTGGTTGAGCTGTGTGTCGGAAGGAACTGCCGACCCGCAAACGTGCATGGAAGAGGCCTGGCGCGTGCTGCGCTGACGCGGCGCGCCGGGCGGGAGGATAACACGATGTCGTGGAAATCATCCGGTGCAACCGATCTGCCGCTGGCAGACGCCGACCGGGAATGGGATGGTGACGAGGCCACCGATGCCCTGTTCAAGCTCGCAGGCGACGGCGACGACTTCGATGCCAACACCGTGCGTCGCGGGCACTTCGCCTATAACACCGGCGACGCAGACCAGCAGCAGGGCTACAAGCTGCCCTTTGCCACCGTCGTCGATGGGGAGATGAAGGCGGTGCCGCGCGCGATCTACGCGGTGGCGCAGGTGCTCGAAGGGGGCAGGGGCGGCGTGGACCTGCCCGACGATGTCCAGCAGGAGATCCGGAAGAAGGTCGAGAAGTACTACGACAAGATGGGCGAGGACCCGCCCTGGTAGGGGCCCTCACCCTCACCCCGACCGGCATCCTTCGGATGCTCCGGTCTGCCCCTCTCCCGGTGGGAGAGGGGCGAGTCGAGGACGCGCAGCGTCTGAGACGGGGTGAGGGAAAACGTCTCTAGTCCAGCTTGAGCGGCTGCCAGAAGCCATCCACCAGGCGCACGACGGCGACCGGACGCCCGCCGCGCAGCGCGGGGCGCAGCTTCTCGATCTGCACCTGCCCGCTGGTGACAGGCTGGCCATCCTCGGTCTGGACTGAGTCGATGCCGGCGTCGAGCAGCGCCTCGACGGGCAGCAGCCCGTGAAGCTCGCGCGAGCGCCCGACGACGACGTAGCGGCCATCGTTGCCAGCCGCCGCCAACCCAACCGCCGCCAGCGCGCCGATCACGCCGTCCTCGGTGCCGCCGAGCCCTTCCAGGTAGACGCCAGCCTCGCGGGCGATCTCACGCGCGTCTTGCTGGTAGACAAATTCCTGCTTGGCGCGCTGCCCCCACTCCATGATGGCTGGCGTGGCGCCTTCGCTCACGCACAACCCCGGGTCGCTGCCGGGCTGGAAGTCGTCGAGCATCAGCGCACGCACGCGCGCTGCCAGCGACGCGAGGTCCGTTCCGTCGAAAGGCAGCACGTGAATCGCCGCACTGCTGTTCTTCGCCGTGCATGGCACGCGCGGATCGACGAGCAGCTGGTGCCGCGTCACCCCAACGACCTGCGCCATTCCGGCAAGCTCAGCCGCGATGCAGCGGGCGAGATGCCCCGTGCCGCGCGATTCAAGGTTGTCGGTGTCGTCAAGCCCGATGTAGATCATCTTGACTTTTCTCGTTTCTGAATATATCTTTAGTTATGGGCATATGCCCATAATATGCGTACGTGTTCCGCGCTGCCGGCGCGGGCCACCCAATGGAGGAACATCGAATGGCCAAAATCTTTGTTCGCGAGCGCCGTCACGTCGGCGAGGGAGCCGGACGCCCGCGCTTCGCCATCGTCGCCGTACAGGGCGCCGACCTCAAGGTATTCAAGTCGCGCATCCGCCGCGAGGAGCTTGAGAAGCTCGCGGAGGAGGTTGGCGCTGAGATCGTGTACCTGCCCCGCGGTGAGCTGGACGAGGAGCAGGCCGCCGGTGGCGGCGGTGGTCGCCGTCACGGTGGCGGGCGCGGGCGCCGCCGCAAGGGCGGGCAGGACGACACGGACTGAGGCCCGTGCCTCGCCCGCGCAAGCGCCGCCGCATCCGCCGCGAGCCGCGCTCGCTCATCTACAAGCCCGCCGGCGCAGCGCTGAACGACCTGCGCCGGGTGGCCCTGCTCCACGAGGAGCTTGAGGCTCTGCGGCTCTCCGACCTCGAAGGGCTGTCGCAGGCAGATGCCGCCCAGCGTATGGGTATCTCCCGCTCAACGTTCCAGCGGATGGTCACCCATGCGCGGCGGCAGGTCGCCCTCGCGCTCAGCGAGGGGCATGCCCTCGAAGTCGAAGGCGGCACCTTCGTGCTCGACGACTGAGCATCCGGGGGCGCGAAATATCGCGCCCCCGGCGTTTGCTTTGTTAAGCCTCGCGATAAATCCGCGTTCCGACGTACTCGCCGGCTACGGCCCGGCTCAGATTGCCCGGCTCCAACCCGTTGATAATCTGCACTTCGGTCACGCTGATGGCATTCTGCATGGCCCGCAGCATCGCGCGCTCGACCGGCAGGTCTTCGAGGTCGCGCGCAAACAGCTCGCCAACCTCGATGTCCTCGATGAACTCCGCCGAGGGGTCCTTCTTCGGGTCGGCAGTGAACAGCCCGCGCTCGTCCTTGACCAGAATACAGCGCTTCGCGCCCAGCACTTCGGCGGTGAGGAACGTGCCCACGTCCGTGCGGTTGGGCGGGATGCGCCCGACGTCGGGCGGCTGCTCCCACAGGCTGTAAGGAGGCATGGCATGCATCACCGGGATGGCTCCAAGGGCGAGATACGAGGGCAGCTTCACGAGGTCGTCATTGCCGATCTTAACGCCCGCGTACGGGGCCAGCAGCATCGAGACCATGAGCGCGTTCTGCTCGCTGATGCTCGACCCGAGCTTGGCCAGCACGCCGGTCGGCATGCCGAGGTCGAGCGCGATGGCGTAGGCGTGCCGGCTGCGGGTGCCGCCGCCCGTCATGATGAGCAGCGGGTTCTCTTTGCGCAGCTCGACGATCTCCTCCAGCAGCGGCATCAGCGCCTTGCTGCCCCGGTCGATAATGCTCTGCCCGCCGAGCTTCAGGACGGTGAGATTCGCCAGCGGCCGGAAGACCGTCTCCGCCTCGGTTGACTGGAGCAGCTCTTTGTCCATCAGCGATTCGGCCATGAGCGGCGTCTCGATGTGCAAACGCCCGGACTCATCCCGCTTCAGCCCCATACCATTCTCCCTTCAACAGACTACGACAACAGCTTGCAAGCGCGTTGAGTATAGAAGCGTTGCCGGTGAGCGTCAATGACGTTTGTCGCCGCCTGTTGTTGACGGTCATCCGCGTCTCTATACTCGGCGGTAGATGATTGTCTCCGCTTTTGCCGGTAACCACGAGGGAGTTTGATGTCTGAAGGAAGCAAAGGAATCGAGTTCAGTCTATTCGCGCCCTACAACGAGGATGTGGCGCTGCTCGGCAGCTGGAACGACTGGCAGCCAATTGAGATGGCGCGCGGCGACGACGGCTGGTGGCGCGTGAGGGTGCCGCTGGAGGACGGCGACCACGCCTACAAGTTCCAGCTCGTCTCGCGCAGCTTCTTCTGCGAGGGCGAGACGGTGCAGGTGGCGGACCCCCGGGCTACACGCTTCTCCGACGATACTTACGAGAACAGCTTGATCACGGTGAAGGATGGCCAGCGGGCGTTCATCGCCTACGACTGGCAGCACGACGACGTGCCGCTGCCGCAGAACCACGAGCTGGTGATGTACGAGATGCACGTCGGCGATTTCTCCGGCGGGCCGGGCGACGATCAGGAGGGGCCCAAGGGCCGGTTCCTTGACGTCGTTGACAAGCTGGACTACCTCGCCGAGCTGGGCGTCAACGCCATCGAGCTGATGCCCGTCAACGAGTTCCCCGGCACCGAGTCGTGGGGCTACAACCTGCGCAGCCTGTTCAGCGTCGAGAACGCCTACGGCACACCCGAGGACCTGTGCCGGCTGGTGGACGAGTGCCACGGGCGCGGCATCCGGGTGATCTACGACGGCGTGTTCAACCACCTGGAGTCGGAGGCCCCGCTCACCCGCATCGACTACGCGTACTGGTTCCACGAGCAGAATCCCGACCCCGAGCACATGCACTGGGGCCCCAAGTTCAACATCGAGCACCATGATACGGCGCTCGACGTGTGGCCCGCCCGCCAGTACATCCACGACGCGATCCTGTTCTGGATTGAGACGTTCCACTTCGACGGCATTCGCTTCGACGCGACGGCAGCTATCGACCACTACGACTTTCTGCACTGGCTGCAGGCGGAGATCTACCAGAGCGTCGGCGGCATCAAGCCGTTCATCACCATCGCCGAGCACGTGCCCGAGGACCCCACGATCACCGGGCCGGACGGCCCGCTCGACGCGGCGTGGAACGAGTCGTTCTCCAAGCAGATCATGGCCACCATCGTCGGGCGGGAGGACCACGGCTACCAGCCCTACGACCTGCCGCGCATCGCCGCCGTGCTGGACCCGCGCAACGAGGGCTATTCCAGCCCGTTGAACGCCGTGCACTATATCGACAATCACGATCAGGACCGCATCATGTGGCAGCTCGGGCAGGCGGGCGTGCTGGACGACCCCGCCTTCCGGCGCATGGAGATGGGCGCGGCGCTGCTGCTCACCGCGCCGGGGCTGCCGCTGCTGTGGATGGGGCAGGAGTTCGGGGAGAGCGCGCCGCGCCAGTTGGAGCCGCAGCCCATCGACTGGGCGCTATTGCAGAACGAGCGCAACGCCCGCCTCCGCGACCGCTACCGCTACCTGATCGAGCTGCGCAAGAACACCGCTGCGCTGCACAACGACACGTTCGAGATCATCCATCAGGACAACGACCGGGGGCTGCTGGCCTTCAAGCGCTGGGATGACGCGGGTGGCGTGGTCGTCGTTGTGGCGAACATCAAGGATGAGCACCAGGGCCAGGTCGAGATCGGCAACTGGCCCGGCGACGGCGGCTGGCACGAGTACACGCACAACTACGATATTGAGGTCGGCGGCGGCGTGATGCGCGACGAGATCGCCGAGAGCGAGGTGAAGATCTACGTCAAGCGGTAGGGGTGCGCTCTGTGTCCGCTTAAGCAACCACATGCGCAATGGCCTGCCAGACCGCTTGACCTACCTCCGACCCCCTTTGGCCCTACGGGCCATTTCCCCCTGGAAGGGGGCAAGGGGCAGTTCACCGTGCGGTCGTCAGCCGCCGCAGCCAGCACCTTCGCCCCCTCTCAGGGGGAGATGTCGGGCGAAGCCCGACAGAGGGGGTGGGAGGCTGGTTGTGGACCTGCTCAGCCACCCCGCAGCGCGGGCAGCACGCGCTCGCCGAGCAGGCGGATGCCCGCCTCGGAGCGCAGGCCGTGCGGCGTGCCGAACTCGACGCGGCGCGCGCCCGCCGCGAAGATCGCCTCGCAGTGCTCGACGAGATCGCGGGGTGTGCCGGCGAAGGCGAAGCGGCCCAGCAGGTCGTCGGAGATCAGCCCGGCGGCCTGCTCCGTTTCCCCGGCGTTGACGTGATGGCGCATCCGGTCAAGCAGGTCGGGCGGCACCTCGAAGCTCGGATCGAGCCCGGCGATCACCGGCAGGTACAGCGCGACCTCGCGGCGGGCCAGCGCCCGCGCCGCCTCGCGGTCCTCGTCCACGACCGTCACCGCGCCGAGCACGATCCCGACGTCCGTGCGCTGCCGCCCCGCGCGGGCCAGCCCCGCGTCGATGTAGCCCTGGATGACCGGCACAACATCGGGGTTCGCCGAGCCGCCAACCTTGACTTCATCCGCCAGTTCCCCGGCGAGCGCGCACAGCTTCGGCCCCCAGCTCCCGATCAGGATCGGGACCGGCTGCTCGGGCAGCGGGTAGGGCGCACAGGCGTGAGGGGCCAGCCGGTACAGCTCGCCCTCATACCCGCCGGCCTGACCGGAGAGCAGCCGCCGGATCGCGGCGAGGGGCATGCGGGGGTTTCGCAA
>CAZDLX010000031.1:8899-25459 GCA_964506005.1 uncultured Anaerolineae bacterium
GACAGCAGCCGCCGCACGATCTCAACCGTCTCGCGGATAGCTCGCAGCGGCTTCTCGCGCTCGCGGACGCCGTACTCCGCGAGCCACGAGCCGCGCACCAGCCCGAGGTAGGCACCGCCCCGCGCGGCAAGCGCCAGCAGCGCCGTATTCGCGGCGATGTCCACCGGGGCCATGCGCGCCGGCGACACGCCCGCCGGGCCGAGCCGCGCCTGCTCGACGTGCGGCGCCATGAGCAGCAGCGGCCCGAAGGGGGGATGGAAAGGCAGATCGCCGTAGACCGTCAGCGCGTCGAAGCCGTAGCCATCGACCAGCCGCGCGAGCGCCACGTACTCGGCGGGGGTCTTATCCGTCTGCAGGGCGATGCTGAGCTCGCGGTGTGTCATGTCAGCTCGTCGCTGTCCAGCGTGCGCGGGGCCAGCCGCTCGATACGCATGATGACCCGTTCGTCGGGGTCGGGGCAGGCGACGAGCGAGTCGCGGTCGAGCCAGTCGCCGGGGTCGGTGGCGCGCTGCTTGGCAGGGATCAGCGGCAGCACGGCGCTCAGCGCGAAGATGCAGAAGTGCTTGCCGGGTGGGACGCGCAAACGGCTGCTCTCCGTTACCTCGAAGTAGTCGCCGACCTCCAGCCCGCACACGGATCGCCCCTCGATGGCGACGACCGTCACGCGGATGTCGTACAGCTCGAATTCTCGCGGCATGCTGGCGCTCCTGATGGTGGGGCTGTGCTCGGGGACATTGTACCACGCGGGGCGGGCTTACAAACCCGGGGTAGGCTTGCTGCCACCTCCGCCCGGGAATCGAATTCCCGGGCTACGTAGAATCGTCCCCGGCAGGGGACTTAGCGGCAGCGAAGCTGCCGTGTAGCCGGACAATGAATTGTCCGGCGAATGTTACACACCCGGCTCGTGCCCGCCCCGCACGAGCCGCTCGATCTGTGCGTACACAGCCGGCAGCGCCTGCTCGACAGCCGGCGAGAGCCGGTCGCCGTCGAAGGTCTCCGCGCCGACACCAACCAGCGTCATCCAGGGGCGAGCGCCGTACAGCGCTCCGGTCGCGAGCAGCAGCTCGCCCGGCGTCACGTAGTGGCTCATGCCGGGAGCAGAGTTCTCGGGGTGTACTTCGACAAGCTGGACCTCGCCCGGCGGCGCGTCCGACAGCGCATCGATCAGGATCACGCGGTCGTAGTCTGCCACGACCGCGGCCAGGTCGATGGTAAGCTGGTGCAGCGACAGCACCTCCACGCCAGGTAAAGCAAGCCGGGCCAGGTGGTCGGCGACCACCCGGCCCAGCCCATCATCCCCTCGCATGGGGTTGCCGTAGCCGATGACCAGCGTCCGCGGCTTACGCGCCCCGGCGGGCTTCATCCAGCAGTTCCCCCTGGGGGCCGCGCAGCTCGACGTGCAGCGCGAGCTGGTTCTGGGCGTGCGTGGAGCAGCTCAGGCACGGGTCGAAGGTGCGGATGACCGCCTCGACGCGGTTGAGCATGCCCTCGGTGAGATGGTCGCTGTCGATGTAGCGCCGCGCGACCTGCAGCACGCCGCGGTTCATCGCCAGGTTGTTATGCGTCGTCGAGACGACGAGGTTGGCCCACACGACGCGGCCCAGCTCGTCCACCTTGTAGTGGTGGATCAGGGTGCCGCGCGGCGCTTCCGTCACGCCGATGCCCTCTTCCACATTCGCCTTTGCCGAGGCCAGCACGCGGTTCCCAAGGATATCGGGGTCGCTCAGCAGTTCCTCGATGCGCTCGACAGCGTAGAGGATCTCGATCAGGCGGGCGTAGTGGAAGTAGAACGAGCTCGACGACGTACCGGCCAGCCCCCTGTACTCCAGGAACTCCTGGTCCGCCTCCGGCGTGCCGAGCACCTCGTGCACGTTCAGCCGGGCCAGCGGCCCCACGCGGTAGATACCGTTGGGGTAGCCAAGCGGGCGGTAGTAAGGCGACTTCAGGTAGCTCCAGGGCTCGACCTTTTCCGCGATGTAGCTCTGGTACTCGTCGCGGTGGAAGTCCACCATCTCCTTGCCGGTGTGGTCAACGAAGCGCAGACGCCCGCGGTACATCTCCAGGCCCGGCCTGTGCTCGTTCACCATGCTCAGGTAAGCCGTCGGGAAGTTGCCAAACGTCCGGATCTCGTCCTGGTAGTCCTCCATCGCCCGCTTGAACCAGTCGAGCGTGCGGCGGATGACCTTCTTGGCCTCCGGGATCTCGCTCAGAATCTCCTGCCGGACCGCCGGGTCGAGCGGCGAGGCCACGCCACCGGCGAGGATCCAGTTCGGGTGGATGCGGCGGCCTGCCAGCCGTTCGATGATGCTCTGCCCGAAGCGGCGCATGAAGACGCCATCCCGCGCGATCTCGGGGTGGTTCTCCAGCAGGCCGAACAGGTTGCGCTTTGCAGCGTCTGACTCCATGCCCAGCAGGAAGTCCGGCGAGGACAGGTAGAAGAAGCTCAGCGCGTGCGACTGCAGGATCGACGCCAGGTTGACGATGCGGCGCAGGTTGGCCGCGGTGCCCATCACGCGGATCGACATGATGGCTTCGCAGGCCTGCGCCGACGCCAGCTCGTGGCTGATGGTGCAGATGCCGCAGATGCGGCCCATGATCGCGGGCAGCTCGTAGAACGGGCGGCCCTCGATGAACTTCTCGAAGCCGCGGTACTGGGTGACGTGGAAGTGCGCGTCGGCGACGCTTCCGTCGTCGTCCAGCTGGATGGTGATTTTAGAGTGACCCTCGATCCGGGTCACGGGATCAATCAGGATAGTCTGTGCCATCGTCGCCTCCTCAGGCCCCAGGCCGGGTCTTGTTTGCCAGGTCCGGCTTGCGGCCTGCAAGCAGTTCGGTCAGTACGTAGTAAATCACGTCCGGCGAAGGCGGGCAGCCCTGCATGAACACGTCCACGTTGACGAACTCCTGTATCGGGCGGACGTAGGGCAGCAGCGCGGGGATCACATCGGTGGGAATGCCTTCGGTGATCTCGGCTGTCTCGATGTAGCCGTGATCCAGCACCTCCTGGACTTTGAACGGGTTGCGCATGGTTGGCACGTTGCCAGCCGAGGCGCAGTCGCCAAAGGCGACCAGAATGTCGGTGCGCTCGCGGATCATGTAGATCTTGTGCAGGTCCTCTTCGCTGCTGATCGCACCTTCCACCAGCGCGATGGTGACGTGCTCCGGGTAGTCCTTGAGGTCCACCAGAGGGCTGTAGACGACGTCAACTGCCGCCGCCAGCTCCAGCAGCCGTTCGTCCAGGTCGATGAGCGACATGTGACAGCCCGAGCAGCCATCCAGCCAGACGGTCGCAAGAGTAGGTTTGCTCATTCGTCGATTCCTCCTCAGCCCCGCATCCTGGTCAGGTAAGCCAGGAACTCACGGCGTTTCTTCATTTCTCCCTGCGGCTTGCCCTTTTCGACCAGCGCGCCGGTCGGGCAGACGTTGATGCACTTGCCGCAGCTTGTGCAGGACATCGACTCGCCCCAGGGCTGGTTCAGGTCGGTGATCACGTGGGCGTCGGTGCCGCGGCCCATCACGTCCCAGGTATGCGCGCCTTCGATCTCATCGCATACACGGACGCAGCGGGTGCACAGAATACAGCGGTTGTGGTCGAGCACGAACCGCTCGTGAGACATGTCCACTTCGCGGATCGGGTTCAGGTACGGGTAGCGGACGTAGTCCATGCCAAGCTGCTGCGCCATATCCTGCAGGTCGCAGTTGCCGTTCGAGACACACACCGCACACACGTGGTTCCCTTCGGCAAACAGAAGCTCCAGGATCATCTTGCGGTAGGCCTGCAGCCGCTCGGAGTTGGTTTCGATGTCCAGTCCCTCGTCGACGTAAGTCGCGCAGGCCGGCACGAGCTTGCCCCAGTTCTTGACCTCAACCATGCACAGACGGCAAGCGCCCGAGATGGAAAGCCCGTCGAGCTGGCAGAGTGTCGGAATCTCGATCCCGTTCTCACGGGCCAGATCGAGGAGCGTCTGGTCCTCATGCCCGCCGACATCGCGTCCATCGATCTTGAGTGTCTTAATCGTGGTTCGTCTAAGCATGGTTGTCCCTCGAGACATTAGCAGCAGCTTCAGCTGAAGGGTCGTCGAGCAGCAGGGCGTCGTACTCGTCCCGGAAGTAGCGCAGGGTCGCCAGGACCGGGTTGGGAGCCGCCTGCCCCAGCCCGCAGAGGCTGGTATTCTTCAGCAGGTCGCACAGCTCCTCCAGCATCACGACGTCAGCGGAGGTCGCTTTTCCGTCGAGTATCCTGCCCAGCAGCTGGTAGACCTGCTTCGTCCCGACGCGGCACGGAATGCACTTGCCGCACGACTCGTCCATCGAGAATTCCATGAAGTAGCGGGCCACGTCCACCATAGACGAAGTATCGTCCATGACGATCATGCCGCCCGACCCCATGATGGAGCCGAGCGCCCGCAGAGAGTCGTAGTCCACCGGCGTGTCGAGGTACTCAGCCGGGATGCACCCGCCCGAGGGCCCGCCGGTCTGCACCGCCTTGAACTGGCGACCGGCAGGCATCCCGCCGCCGACGTCGAAGATGATCTCGCGCAGCGTCATACCCATCGGCACTTCTATCAGGCCAACGTGGTTGATCTGCCCGGCGAGCGCGAACACCTTTGTGCCGGCGCTCTTCTCGGTACCGATGCCCGCGAACCACTTGCCGCCGTTCCGGATGATCGGCGCGATATTGGCCAGCGTCTCCACGTTGTTGATGCTGGTCGGCTTGCCCCACAGGCCGTAGTCCGCCGGGTAGGGCGGGCGCGGACGGGGGTTGCCCCGGCGTCCTTCGATGGACGCCATAAGGGCCGTTTCTTCGCCGCACACGAACGCGCCGGCGCCAAGCCGGATCTCGACATTGAAGCTGAAGGGCGTGTGCAGGATTTCATGCCCCAGCAGCCCCATGCGCTGGGCCTGCCGGATCGCCTTCTTCAGACGCTCGATGGCGAGCGGGTACTCCGCCCGGACATAGATGTAGCCCTTCTGTGCGCCGACGGCGTACCCTGCAATCGCCATGCCTTCGATAATCCGGTGCGGGTCGCTCTCTAGCACCGCGCGGTCCATGAACGCGCCGGGGTCGCCTTCGTCGCCATTGCAGACGACGTACTTCTCATCGCTTTCAGCCTTGGCGACCGTGACCCATTTCAGGCCGGTCGGGTAGCCGCCGCCGCCGCGACCACGCAGGCCGCTGGTCATAATCTCCTGGATCACGTCCTCCGGCGACATCGTCGTGAGCGCCTTGGCAAGCGCCTCGTAGCCGCCCTCGGCGATGTACTCCTCGATGCGCTCGGGGTCAATCCTGCCCGTATTGCCGAGGACGATCTTCTGCTGGCGCGCGAAGAACGGCAGGCTGGTGTCCACACGCAACCGCTCGACAGGCTCGCTGCCCAGGCTGGCGACGATGTCGGGTGCGTCGGAAGCCTGGACCTTCTTGTACAGCACTTCGTCCGGTTCGACCGTCACCAGCGGCCCGGCGGCGCACAGCCCCATGCAGCCCACGCCCTTAACCTTGCAGCACTCCTTGTGCTCGCTGGCCTCCACCTCGTCCGAGATCGCCTTGAGCACCTTGTCGCTGCCCATCGAAAGGCAGCTGGCAGCCGTGCAAACATGGATCTGCGTGGTGTAGGCCTCTTGCCTGGCGCGTTCTTCTGCGCCAACTGCGACGAGTTCGTCATGCGTTGTCATCATGCTGCTTCAACCTTTCTACCTGCTCGTCGAGCACCTCAGGCGTGACTTCGGCCATAACATCCCCGTCCAGGACCACAGCCGGAGCGACACTGCACGCGCCTACGCAGCGAACGGTCAGCAGAGAGAGCAGGCCATCCTCTGTCGTCTCGCCAGGGCGCAGATCCAACTCCGTCTCAAGATGCTTCAGCAGGTCCTTCGCGCCCTTGATGTAGCAGGCCGTGCCGGTGCAGACCGAGCACACGTGCTCACCAGCAGGCTTGAGCTGGAAGAAGTGATAGAACGTCGCGACACCCATCACGCGGCTCGGAGCGACATTCAGCGACCTTGCAACGAACGCCAGCGATTCCTCATCCAGATAGCCAAAAGATTGTTGCACCGTGTGCAGGGTTTCGATCAGCGCATCCTCGCGGAAGCCGTTGCGCCGCATCGTTCCCTGAACGATTTTCCATCGCTTGTCGTCTGAAGGCAGGTCCAACTCTTTGATTGCTGCCACAGCCAATCCCTTTCATTACTAATGTGACGAAAGCTGTCAATTTCATCGTCGGGGCGTATGATACGCCATCTGCTGCGTCTTACTCAGTAGCAAATGACACCAGAATTGTGACAAAAATCACAATATGGCTGCTGGGTTCTTGACGCGCCATGGCGGCTTCTCGAAGAGGCACCGAAAGCCCCCTGAAGGTTCGTTTCGTGCCGCCGCGCGGATCGTCCTATAATGGGGGGCACAGCACCATACCTGACTGTCTGGACTGCGTCGCTGGCCTGGTCATTAGACGCCGCATGGCGAGAGAGTGGAGAGACGATATGGCTACTCAAGAGAAGCGGGTGGTCCACCCGCCTACCGGCACCGCGCTGCACTGCAAGGGCTGGCTGCAGGAAGCAGCCTACCGCATGATCCAGCACAACCTCGACCCCGACGTAGCGGGCGACCCCGCCAACCTGATCGTATACGGAGGACGCGGGCGCGCGGCCCGCAGCTGGCCAGCCTTCGACGCGATCCTGGAGGCGCTGCGCGAGCTTGAGGACGACGAGACGCTCGTCGTGCAGTCCGGCAAGCCCGTCGGCGTGCTGCGAACACACCGCGACGCCCCGCGCGTGATCATCGCCAACTCGAACATCGTCCCCGCCTGGGCCACCCAGGAGAACTTCGACAGGTGGGAACGCGAGGGACTGATCATGTACGGGCAGATGACCGCCGGCTCGTGGATCTACATCGGCACGCAGGGCATTTTGCAGGGCACCTACGAGACGCTCGCCGCGGCGGCCCGCCAGCACTACGGCGAGGACGCCTCGCTCAAGGGCAAATTCGTGCTGACTGCCGGGCTCGGCGAGATGGGCGGCGCGCAGCCGCTCGCCATCACCATGAACGAGGGCGTCGGGCTGGTTGTCGAGATCGACCCGTGGCGCGCCCAGCGCCGGCTGGACACCCGCTACGTGGACGTGGTGGTGGACGACCTCGACGAGGCGCTGCGCATGGTGGAGGATTACCGGACGCGCGGCGAGGCGATCTCCATCGGGCTCATCGGCAACGCGGGTGACGTGTTCCCCGAGCTGGTGCGCCGCGACATGATCCCCGATATCGTCACCGACCAGACCTGCGCGCACGACCCGCTGATGTACGTACCCAACCGGATGACGCTGGCAGAAGCCGTGGCGCTCCGCGAGCGCGACCCGCAGACCTACCAGCGCGAGTCGATGCGCACCATGGCCGAGCACTGCGCGGCGATGGTCGACATGCACCGGCGCGGTGCGGTCGTCTTCGACTACGGCAACAACCTGCGCCAGCGCGCCTTCGACTACGGCGTCGAGGATGCGTTTGCCTACCCCGGCTTCGTACCGGCCTACATCCGCCCGCTGTTCTGCGAGGGACAGGGGCCCTTCCGCTGGGTGGCGCTCTCCGGCGACCCCGAGGACATCTACGCGACGGACCGCCGCATCATGGAGCTGTTCCCGGAGAAAGAGCACCTGATCCGCTGGCTGAAGATGGCGCAGGAGCGCGTCGCCTTCCAGGGGCTGCCCTCGCGCATCTGCTGGCTGGGCTACGGCGAGCGCGCCAAGGCCGGGCTGGCCTTCAACGAGATGGTCGCGAACGGCGAGGTCAAGGCCCCCATCGTAATCGGGCGTGACCACCTCGACGCTGGGTCGGTCGCCTCGCCTAACCGCGAGACGGAGGGCATGAAGGACGGCTCCGACGCGATCTCCGACTGGCCGCTGCTGAACTTCGCGCTCAACGCGGTCGGCGGCGCGACGTGGGTGTCGTTCCACCACGGCGGCGGCGTGGGCATCGGCTACAGCCAGCACGCCGGGCAGGTGATCGTCGCCGACGGCACGCCGGAAGCCGCGGCGCGGCTGGCCCGCGTGCTCACCGCCGACCCGTGGATGGGTGTCATCCGTCACGCCGACGCCGGCTACGAGGAGGCGATCGAGTTTGCGAAGGCCAACGGCATCAAGATTCCCATGCTGGAAGATTAAGCCGTTTTGCGTATTATCGTAGGGGCGGGTGAGATGCGCGACGCGCGATGCGGTCGACGCTGTGCATCGACTGCATCAACCGCATGCTTAGACCCGCCCCTGCCAACCTCTTGTGCCACGAACCGCAACCAAAGGAAACTCCGCCATGCTCAGAACGCATTACGCCGCCTACCAGGCCCCATTCTTCCGCAAGCTGTCTGATGACCAGCTCGGGCGCATTCACGCTGCCAGCCTTGAGATCCTCGAACGGACCGGCGTCGAGCTGCACGACGAGGAAGCCGTGACCCTGCTCAAGCGGGCCGGTGCGGACGTGTCAGATGGCAACCGGGTCCGCATCCCCTCATATCTCGTCACCTGGGCCCTGAGCACCGCGCCCAAGCGCATCGTGCTCTGCGACCGCAGCGGCACCCGCGTGATGCCATTGGAGGGCTACAACGTCTTCTACGGCCCCGGCTCCGACTGCCCCAACGTGATCGATCTGGAGACCGGCGAGCATCGCCCCGCCCGGCTGGAGGACGTGCGTAGCGGCGTCCGGCTCTGCGATGCGCTGCCCAACATCGACTTCGTGATGTCGTTCTGCATGGCGCAGGACGTCAAGCCGGAGGTGCTGGACCGCTACCAGATGCGCGAGATCCTGGTGAACAGCACCAAGCCGAGCATGTTCGTCACGCCGGAGTTTGACGGCACGGTTGACGCGGTGGAGATGGCCCGCGCCGTGGCCGGGGGCGCGGATGCCCTGCGCCGCAACCCGATCACTTCCTGCTACGTCAACGTCACCGCGCCGCTGCGCCACAACCGGGATTCGCTGCGCAAGCTGCGCTACCTCTCGGAGATCGGGCTGCCGTTCAGCTACATCCCCGTCGTGCTGCGCGGGCTCAACGGCCCGGTGACGCTGGCCGGGGCGCTGGCGCTGGCCAACGCCGGGGAGCTCGTCGGCGTGGTGCTCTCGCAGCTCGTCAAGGAGGGCGCGCCGATCATCATCAGCGGCGGCACGAACGACATGGAGGACATGCGGACGCTCGTCGGCGCGTACGCCGCGCCCGAGAACCGCGTGACGTTCATGGAGATGGCTCACTACCACGGTCTTCCGATGTTCGGGCTAGGCGGCGGCAGCGACTCCAAGCTGCCCGACGAGCAGGCGGCGGCCGAGGCGGCTCTCACGCTTCTCACCGAGACGCTGGCGGGCTCGCACATGATCCACGACGTCGGCTACCTCGCTTCGGGGATGCTGGCCTCGTTCGAGCAGCTTGTCATCTGCGACGAGCTGATCGCGTGGATCAAGCGCTTCACCGAGGGCATGGCCATCGACGACGAGACGCTGGCCCTCGACCTGATCGACGAGCTGGGACCGGACGGCGACTGGGTCAGCAGCGAGCACACGCTGCGCCACTTCCGCGAGGATTTCTACCCGAAGCTGCTCAACCGGCAGAACTTCGACGCGTGGAAGGCGAAGGGCGGCACGACCCTGCGCGAGCGCGCCGTGAAGCAGGCCAAGAAGCTCATCGCCAGCCACCAGCCCGAGCCGCTGCCCGAGGACGTGATCGCCGAGCTGGACCTGATCGTGCGGCGGGCTGAGGAGAAGGTGGGGTAGGGGTCAAGGCCAGTGTTGGTCCACGAATGACACGAATAACACGAATGTGATGGTAGGGGCGGGTCTGAGACCCGCCCCTACCATTCGTTTGCGCGACATGATTGTAGGGGCGCAGCATGCTGCGCCCCTACGGATTACTAGGCCTCGTCATAAGCTACTGCGGAAAATTGAGGCTCAATCTGTCCCACCCCTCACCGCCCGCAGCACCCGCTCGGGCGTGGCGGGCAGCGTGCGGAGGCGCGCGCCGATAGCCCGCGACACGGCGTTGATGATCGCCGGGGTGGAGGGCAGCATCGCCGTCTCGCCGAGCCCCTTCGCGCCGAGCGGGCCGTGGAACCCCGGCACCTCGACGAGAATCGCCTCGACCTCCGGCATGGCATCGACCAGCGGCAGGATGTAGTCCGTGAAGCCCGTCGTCCGGCCCGGCACGTATTCCTCGTACAGCGCCGAGCCGAGCCCCATTACCACCGCGCCCTCGATCTGCCCGGCCGCATCCGGCGGGTTGATGGCCCGCCCCACGTCGTGCGCGGCAGCGTGCCGGGTCACCTTCACCTGCCCGGTCTCCGTATCGACCAACACCAGCGAGGCGTGCGCGCCGGTCGTGAAGTGCGGCGTGTAGGAGGGCCGCGTCTCCGCGGGGAACAGCGGCGAGGGGTCGAACGCCGCCTGCACGCGGCGCGGTACGCCCAGCCGGTCAAGCTCAACGGCGACCTCGGCGAGCGGCACGCGCAGCGACGGCTCGCGCTGTGACATTGCCTCCCCGCCCGCGAAGGCGACGTCGTCCGGCGGGCAGCCGACCAGCTCCGAGGCTGCCGCCGCGACCCGGTGGCGCAGCGAGGCGGCAGCGCGCGCCACCGCGTTGCCCACCCAGTATGTGGCGCGGGACGCGCCCTGCACCCCGCTGTCGGGCACGCGGGCGGTGTCGGCGTTGACCAGCTCAACCTCCGCCACCGGCACGCCAAGCACCTCTGCAGCGAGCTGGGTCAGCGTGGTGTTGGTGCCCTGCCCGTAGTCTGGCGCGGCGCAGTACACGCGGAAGCGCCCCTCGGCGGCGAGCTCGGCGTGCGCCTCGACGCGCAGCGAGCCCGACTTGCCGAAGCGGTACCACATCGCCGCGAAGCCTGCACCCATCCGCAGGGGGCCGCCGGCGTGGGCCGTGTTGAACGCCGCCGCTTCTCCCTCATAGGCCCGGTAGCGCAGCTCCACGGCGTCGAGCACCTGCGCGAAGCCCAGCGACTCTGCGACCGGGTAGCCGAGGAACGAGGGCTCGGCCTGCCCGATGGCGTTGCGGCGGCGGAACTCGACGGGGTCGGCGCCGAGCCGCTGGCACAGCTCGTCGAGCGCGCACTCCAGCACAAACACGGACTGTGGCGTGCCGAACCCCCGGAACTGCCCGCTCTTGGGCCCGTTGGTATACACGCTGCGCGCCCGCGCGTCGAAGGCCTGCCAGCGGTACGGCCCGCCGCTCGCCTCGATGGCGAACTCGGGGATGTACCAGCCGCACGAATCGTAGCCGCCAGTGTTGGCGTCGATCCGGATCTGCATGCCCGTCAGGCAGCCGTCCGCCGTTGCCCCGAGCCGCAGGCGCGCGTCGTAGGGGTGGCGCTTGGGCGACGCGTCGAACGACTCGTGTCGCGAGAACGACAGGCGCACCGGCTGGCCGCTCACGAAGGCTGCCAGCCCCGCCGCCAGCGCGGGCCACGGGTCCTGCTTGCCGCCGAACGAGCCGCCGGTCGGCGGGGTGATGTACCGCACCCTCTCGGGCGGCAGGCCGAGCACGTCCGCGACCCAGTCGCGGTTCCAGTGCGGTTCGTGCGTGCCCGCGAGCACCGTCACGCCGCCCTCGCCGTCAGGGTAGGCCACCGCCGCCTCGCGCTCCAGCGCCGAGTGCTCCTGAAACGGCGTGTGGTACTCCGCCTCGACGACAACCTCTGACGCCTGTAAAGCCGCGCCCGCGTCGCCGCACACGTGCTCGTACTCGCTCAGCACGTTGCCCGCCGGGTACAGCGGGCGCGCGCCCTCCGCCAGCGCCTCCGCCGAGGTGTAGACGTGCGGCAGCGGCTGGTATTCCGCCTTGACGGCGCGAACGCCCGCCTCCGCCGCCTCCGGCGTCTCGGCGATCACGATGGCGACCGGCGCGCCGCGCATCTTCGCCGCCCGGCCCACCGGCACCAGCACCGGCTCGTCGCGGCTGTAGCCCGCGAAGCTGTTCGTGCCGGGGATGTGTTCGGCGGTGATCACGCACACGACGCCCGGCAGGGCTTCGGCGGCGGTGGTATCGAGCGCGACAAGGTAGGCGTGCGGGTGCGGGCTCCGCACGGTACGGGCATGGCGCAGCCCCGGCAGCGTGATGTCCTCGGCGTAGCGGGTCTGCCCGGTGACCTTGCCAAGCGAGTCGACGCGGCGGCTGCTCCCACCCACAACGCGCCCGACGGCGGGCGGCGCGGCGGGGCTCGCCGCGTGCCGGGCGGCGGCGAGCTTCAGCGTGAGCGGGCTCCAGTTGGCCTCGTCGTTGAGCGCCTCGATGGTCCAGACCTGCCGCCCCGCCGCCTGCGCGACCGTCACCTGGCAGGCGCGAACCGGCTCCCCGTCGAGGAGCACCATGCAGGCCCCGCACGCCTCGCCGGTGTCACACGCGCGGCATGTTTCCGTCAGGGCGGCGACAGCCGCTAAAGTGTCGATGAGAGGTGTACCGGCGGGTGCATCAGCGGAGACGCGCTGGCCGTTGAGAATGAAGCTGATTGTGTTCATGTCAGGCCCCTGGGAATCGTGACGCCTGCATTGTGCACCGTCCCGCCCGTTTGCGCCAGTGCCGACTTCCCCGTGCGAGGTAATCGCTGTACCATAGAAGCAGCCAGTTGAACGCTCGCTGGCGGGTACTATCCTCGCACAAGGAGAACAACTGCCATGACCGACACAACCGAGCGCAAGAAGGTCACGCTGCCGATGCTCTACAAGAAGTATCGTGAGGGCGAGCCCATCACGATGCTGACCTGCTACGATTACCCAACCGCGCACTTTCAGGACCAGGCGGGCATCGACATGGTACTCGTCGGGGACAGCCTGGGCATGACGATGCTCGGCTACGACAGCACCCTGCCCGTCACGATGGACGACATGATCCGGCACACGCAGGCCGTGCGGCGCGGCGCGCCCCACGTCTGGCTCATCGGCGACATGCCGTATATGAGCTACCAGCCCTCCGTCGAGACCGCCATCCGCAACGCCGGGCGCTTCATGGCCGAGACGGGCTGCGACGCCGTCAAGCTGGAGGGCGGGCGCGAGATGGCCGACCGCATGGCAGGTATCGTCGCGGCGGGCATTCCGGCGATGGGCCACCTTGGCCTGACCCCGCAGAGCGCCTCCGCGCTGGGCGGCTTCCGCGTGCAGGGCAAGGGCGCGGCCCAGGCCATGCGCATCATCGAGGACGCCGAAATTCTCGAAGAAGCCGGGGCCTTCTCCATTCTGCTGGAGCTCGTGCCCGACCGCGTGTGCGAGATCATCACCGAGCGCGCCAGCATCCCGATCATCAGCCTGGGCTCGGGCCCCTGCGCCAGCGGCCAGCTCCTCATCTACCACGACATGTTCGGGCTGTACCCCAAGTTCACGCCCAAGATGGCGAAGGTCTACGGGAACGCCGGCGAGGTCATCCTCAACGGGCTCAAGGCCTACGTTGACGAAGTGCACAGCGGCGCCTTCCCGCAGCCGGAGAACTACTTCGGCATCAAGGACGAGGAGTACGCCGAGATTATGGCACGGCTGGGGACGTAAGCGTGAGTTTCGCGAAACGGGTAGCCCACCTGCGGCCCGAGGGCGCGTACGAAGTGCTGGCGCTGGCCCAGTCGCTGGAGCGCGCCGGGCGCGACATCATCCACCTGGAGCTGGGCGAGCCGGACTTCCGGGCCTCCGGCGCCGTGACCGCGGCGGGCGTCGAGGCGATCCACGCGGGGCGGACGCGCTACAACCCGCCGCCCGGCATTCACGAGCTGCGCGCGGCACTGGCAGAGGACGCCGGGCGGCGGCGGGGCATCGACGTGCGCCCCGAGCAGGTGGTGGTGAGCCCCGGTGCGAAGCCCAACCTGTTCTTCCCGACGCTCGCGCTCGTCGAGCCGGGGGACGAGGTGCTCTACCCCGACCCCGGCTTCCCGACCTACGAGGCGATGATCCGCGTGGCGGGCGGCGTGCCGGTCCCTGTGCCGGTCGTGGAGTCGAGCGGCTTCTCGTTCGACCTCGACGCGTTTGACCGGCTTGTCGGCGAGCGCACCCGGCTGATCATCCTGAACTCGCCGGCCAACCCGACAGGCGGCGTGCTCCCGCGCGCCGATCTGGAGCACATCGCGCGCCGGGCGCAGCAGGCCGACGCCTGGGTGCTCTCCGACGAGATCTACTCGCGCCTCGTCTACGACGCGCCGGACGCGCCGAGCATCGCCAGCATCGAGGGGATGGCTGAGCGCACCGTCATCGTGGACGGCTTCTCCAAGACCTACGCCATGACGGGCTGGCGGCTCGGTTACGGCATCATGCCCGCCGCCCTCGCCGAACGCATCTCGCTGCTGCTGACGCACTCGGTCGGCTGCACCGCGCACTTCACACAGTATGCCGGGCTCGAAGCGCTGCTCGGGCCGCAGGACTGGGTCGATGAGATGGTGGCGGCCTACCGCGCCCGGCGTGACGCGCTCGTCGCGGGGCTGAACGCCATCCCCGGCGTCACCTGCCTGTGCCCGCAGGGGGCGTTTTACGTGTTCCCGAACGTGAGCGCGTTCGGCCCGCCCGCGTCGGAGATCGCGGAACGGCTGCTCGAAGAAGCCGGCGTCGCCGTGCTGCCGGGTACGGCCTTCGGGCGCTACGGCGAGGGCCATCTGCGCCTCGCCTACTGCAACTCGCTGGAGAACATCGAGGTGGCTCTAACACGGATACGCCCCGTCTTCGAGCGCCTGGCCTGATAACGAGTCCACAGATGACACAGATTGCACAGATGAAGAGCAAAAGGACAGTTGATCCACGAATGGCACGAATAACACGAATGAAAAGACATTAGTGACATTCGTGGACTCTTTAAGCTTTCTGTGTCAACCGTGGCATCTGTGGACTCACACCATTCACATAGCCGGAGGGAAACACCGCACATGAGACTGAACGACAGAGTGGCGCTCATCACCGGCGCGGCGAGCGGCATTGGCCGGGCCACGGCGGAGCGCTTCGCCGCCGAGGGCGCGGCGGTCATGATCGCCGATGTGGACGAGGCCAAGGGGAAAGAGGCCGCCGAAAAGCTGGGCGGGGGCGCGCGCTTCTACAAGGTGGACGTGACCGACCGCGCCGCCGTGCAGGAATGGGTCGACGCCGTCGTCAAGGCCTTTGGCCGCGCCGACATCCTGGTAAACAACGCCGGCATCCTGCGCGACGGGCAGCTCGTCAAGATGAAGGACGGCGAGCTCGCCAAGCAGATGCCCGAAGCCGACTTCGACCTGGTGGTGAGCGTCAACCTGAAGGGCGTGTTCAACTGCGCGCAGGCCGTCGCGCCGCACATGATCCGGCAGGGCGGCGGCGTGATCCTCAACGCCTCGTCGGTCGTCGGGCTGGACGGCAATTTCGGGCAGACGAACTACGTCGCCACCAAGGCAGGCGTGATCGGCATGACACAGGTGTGGGCCCGCGAGCTGGGCCGCTACAACATCCGCGTGAACGCTGTTGCGCCGGGCTTCACCCAGACGGAGATCCTATCCGCGATGCCGGAGAAGATCCTCGAAGGGATGCGCGCCCGGACGCCGCTCGGCAGGCTGGGCCAGCCGCAGGACATCGCCAACGCGTACCTGTTCCTGGCATCCGACGAGGCGAGCTTCATCACCGGCGCGGTGCTGCGTGTGGACGGCGGCGTGGTCGTCGGTACGTAGCGCGGGGTGATGCGAGGCAGCCGCCGGGCGGACGACGGAGGTGAGTGAATAGGGGCGGGTCGGGATGCGGTCGATGCTGCGCATCGCGCATCAATAGACCTGCCCCTACAACGTCACTGACCCCCGCGCTGATCTTTTCTTGTTCGGCGAATCTAACGCTTTGCCGAGCGCTTCTTCCCCGCCCGGTTGGCCTGATACCAGTCGCATATGTCGGTCAGCGGGCACTGCTCGCACTTCGGGTCGCGCCATATGCAGATCCGCTGCCCGTGCTTGAGCAGCGCCTTGTGGAAGTTGAACAGCACGTAGGCGTCCTCGGGCAGCAGTTTGAGCAGGGCCGCGTGCGCGGCGGTCGCGCCCATTTTCGGCGGGATGAGACCCACCCGCCCGCTGACGCGGTGTACGTGCGTATCGACGGGCAGCACCGGCTTGGCGAAGCAGAACAGCAGCACGAGCGTCGCCGTCTTGACCCCCACGCCGGGCAGGTTCGTCAGCCAGGCGAGGGCGTCCTCGGTGGGCAGCTCGGCAAGGAAGTCGATGGAGGCTTCGCCCCGCTGCCGGATGATGATGTCGAGCGTCTCCTGGATACGCGGCGCCTTGACCTCGGGGAACGTCGCCGGCTCGATGGTCTCGATCAGCTCGTCGAGAGGCGCGTCACGAACCTCTTCCCACGTGGGGTACCGCTCGCGCATCTTCGCGTAGGCGGTGGCCTCATTCTGCTGGGTGGTGCGGTGCGAGAGCATCGTGGAGATCAGCTCGTGCATCGGCTCCCGGCGCGGCACGAGCGGCTCGGCCCCGAACAGGGCGACGAGCCGCTCGTAAGTCACCATCGTTTTTCCTTTGAGGGCGTCGGTCGGCGCTGCGCTCACCGGGGCCATCCATTCTCGTCGTCACAGGTCAACGGTGAGTCGAGTATAGCCACCCGCGAATCGC
>CAZDLX010000031.1:25559-28156 GCA_964506005.1 uncultured Anaerolineae bacterium
GTGGGATTTCGCCCGCTAGATCTGGAAGTCCTGCCCCTGCCACACCTGCTCGACGGGGCGGTGCGGCACCGGCTCGGGCCGCCCGCCGTTCTCGACGATCTCCTCCAGCGCCTCGACCCGCTGCATCAGCGAGACGACTGTCGCGCCGATGGTGTCCGGCAGCCGGCCATGCTCCAGGTCGGGCATCGCCGGGCGGGGCAGGCTGCGCTGCACAACCTGCCCCGGCACGCCGACCACCACGGAGTTCGCCGGGACGGGCTTGACCACAACGGCGTTCGCCCCGATGCGGCTGTCCGAGCCGATCACGATGTCTCCGAGGATCTTGGCCCCGGCACCCACCACGACGCGGTCTTCCAGCGTCGGGTGGCGCTTCTTGCCGCGCTCGAACTTCGTGCCGCCGAGCGTCACGCCGTGGTACAGCGAGCAGTCCTCGCCGACGACCGACGTCTCGCCGATGACGATGCCCATGCCGTGGTCGATGAAGAAGCCGGGCCCGATCTGCGCGCCGGGGTGGATCTCGATACCGGTGATGAACCGCGAGATCTGTGACACCATCCGGCCCAGCAGCTTCAGCCCGTGCGACCACAGCCAGTGAGCGACGCGATGCGCCCAGATGGCGTGCAGGCCCTGGTACAGCAGCACGATCTCCAGGCCGCTGCGAGCCGCCGGGTCGCGCTCCATAAATACTTTGATGTCACGTCGCAGCATGTCAAACATGTCGTACCTGCTCTCTCACTTCAAACCCGGCGTCAGCCGCCGAGGTCGGCGAACAACGGCGTGCTCAGGTAGCGCTCACCCGAGGACGGGATGATTACCACGATCAGCTTGCCGGCGTTCTCCGGGCGGCGGGCTACCTGCAGCGCGGCCCACGTCGCCGCGCCGGACGAGATGCCGACGAGCAGCCCTTCCTCGCGCGCCATGCGGCGGGCGGTGTCGAAGGCGTCCTCCGCGTCCACGGCGATGACCTCGTCGTAGATCCCTGTATTCAGCACGGCGGGCACGAACCCCGCCCCGATACCCTGGATGGGGTGCGGCCCCTTCTGGCCGCCGGAGAGCACCGGGGAGCCCGTCGGTTCGACGGCGACCATCTGCACGGACGGCTTGCGCCCCTTGAGCACCTCGCCGACGCCGGTCATGGTGCCGCCGGTGCCGATACCCGAAATCACGATATCAACCTGGCCGTCGGTGTCGCGCCAGATCTCCTCCGCCGTCGTTTCGCGGTGGATCTGCGGGTTGGCGACGTTCTCGAACTGCTGCGGCATGAAGTAGCCGTTGGACTGAGCCAGCTCCGTCGCCTTGCCGATGGCCCCGGCCATGCCCTCGCTGCCGGGCGTCAGGATCAGCTCCGCGCCGTAAGCGCGCAGCAGGGCGCGGCGCTCCTGGCTCATGGTGTCGGGCATGGTGAGCACGCACTTGTAGCCGCGCGCCGCGCAGGCGAAGGCCAGCGCGATGCCGGTGTTGCCGCTCGTCGGCTCGACGATGACGGTGTCCTTGTCGATGAGCCCGGCGCGCTCCGCGGCGTCGAGCATCGCTACGCCGATGCGGTCTTTGACGCTGCCGGCGGGATTCCAGTACTCCAGCTTGGCGACGACCTCGGCGGCGCAACCCTCGGTGAGGCGGTTCAGGCGCACGAGCGGAGTATTACCAACAAGCTCGGTGATGTTAGCGGCGATCTTCACAGGTCACTCCTTCAAACGGTCCGGTTAGGTTCAATCGGGCCTCCCCAAACAGCAAAAACAGCCAACTGACAGGGGAAGGTCGGGCGCTCAGTACATGGTGACATGTCCGGTTCCCGCTGTGGGGCGTGTGCCCACCTTCGTCAGTTGGCTGCTGAAGTCGCTGCGCGGTTCAGCCGCACGTAAGTTGTGATTTGTGTGACGAGTCCGGTGGTTACAGCCCCCGGCTCAGACACATGCAGGTATGCATCGCGTTATCTCCACCTGAGCGGCCCGGTGCGGGCCGCGGTTGATGTGATAAGTTTAACCTAGATTGTGGTTATTCTCAATGGGTTAGGGGAAATTGCGCGGATGATAACAGGTAGGGGCGCAGCATGCTGCGCCCCTACGAAGTCCGTTCTACCTTGCCCTACGGCTGCAACAGAGGCACCAGCTCGCTGGCCCAGGTGTGGATGGCCGGCCAGTTGCGGTGGTCGCCGTCGGGCCACACGCCGAGGAGCGTGCTCATCCGGAACTTCAGCCGGTCCGCGAAGGAGGGCACCTGGTGGATGTCGAACGCCCCGGCGAACATGCCCTCGGCCACCGGGTTGGCGAGCGCCCGCGCCGGGCCCAGCCACGACGCGACGAACTCGCGGTGCTTCTCGGCGCCGGGCATGGCCAGCGTCATGCAGACCTGGAACAGCGCGACGGGCCGCTGTCGCAGCGCCGCCTGGTGCGTGCGCAGGAAGTCCATCGCCTCCGGCAGCCAGCTTCCGCGCTGGATGGCGCTGCCGATCACGACCGCCCCGTACGCCGCTACATCGGCCACGTCCTGCACGGGCAGAATCTCCACTTTTGCGCCGTGGTCCGCCAGCGTCTGCCCGATGGCCGCGGCGATGCCAGCCGTCGCGCCTCCCCGGCTCGCATACGTCACCAGAATAG
>CAZDLX010000032.1:0-28101 GCA_964506005.1 uncultured Anaerolineae bacterium
CGAGCGTTCTCGCCCGTCTCGACCATCCTAACTTACCTAAAGTATCCGATTTCTTTAACGAGGGCAACCGCTACTTCCTCGTCATGGATTTCGTGCCCGGCACCGACCTGAGGCAGAAGATCGAGGAGGCGAAGAGCCGCGGCAAGTTCATTCCCGAGCGCCAGGTGCTCAACTGGGCCGCACAGCTCTGCGACGCGCTGAGCTACCTGCACAACCAGGAGCCACCCGTCCTCCACCGCGACATCAAACCCGCAAATATCAAGCTCACGCCTGAAGGGGTCATCAAGCTGGTAGACTTCGGCCTGGTCAAGCTGATGGTGCCGGACGATGCGCGCACGGTGACAATCTTACAGGGGCGGGGAACAGCCCTGTACACGCCTCTGGAGCAGTACGGGGGAGATACCGGGCACACAGAGCCGCGGTCGGACGTATACTCGCTCGGCGCGACTCTCTACCACCTGCTCACGAACGAGCCGCCCGCGGAAGCAAAGGCGCGCTTCCTGCACCCTGCGAAGCTCACCTCTCCGCGTGCGGTCAATCCCGCTCTGAGCCTGCGCACCGAGCAGGCCGTACTCTGGGCGATGGCGATGCACCCCGACGATCGCCCCGCAAGCATCGACGTTTTCCGCGACGTCCTGCTCTCCACAAGCCCGCTCGGGTTGTGGCCCAACCGGGAGGAACACAGCCGGCTTGAGAGCGTCGCGCCGATTAACCGGGTGCTCGCCGCTGCCGCGCTGGGGATGCTCGTCATTTCAATCCTCGCGACGATTTTCTCACCCACGCTGCCGGTGCTGCCGGTTCCGTAACGCCATCACGATCCAGTGATCCCACGCATAGATCGCACCGAAGGTTAGCAGCAGCCCGAGCAGCGCCCCACCCCACGTTGCGAAGCTCGCCCCCCACCCATTCGGGACGGCGGCACGCCAGCCGCCAGCCCCCGGCAGCATGAGCGCATAGTAGGAGTACGCCAGCAGACCAAACACGACGGCTGGCAGCGCAAGCAGCAGCCCGTAGTTCAGGTCGTGGGTTGTCGTGCCGAACAGCAGAATGAGCCCCGCGATAATCAGCAGGCCAAGCACGGCCAGGAACAGGTCGCCAAAGTCGACATTGTTCACTTCCGCATCGGGCGGCTGAGTCGACTCGGTCTCCAGAGTGGGCGCCACTGCCGGTGTCGGCTCAGGCGTGGGCGGTTCGAGAGTGGGTGTCGGCGAGGGCGTCGGCGTGATATCGGGCGGCAGCACGTCGATCTCCGCGCTGCCCGTTTCGGATACCACGAGATACACGGTTTCCGAGCTGCGCGCCTCACCGCTCACCGCTGTAATACGCAGCTCGCCCGGCCCCTCGACGACCACCATGGACTCCGCAATGCCATCGTTCGTCTGCGCCTGGGTCGTCCGTACGCCTTCGTCGGAGTAGTTCAGAATGAACTCGACCGTCGTACCATCCGGCACCGGGTGGCCGTTGTAGTCCTGGATGATGCCAGTCCGCAGGACGAGGGTGTCCCCTTGCTGGGCCGTTGACGGCATAGGGGTACCGTCCTGCACAACACCCTGAATGCTGTACGTCAGCGTAATCACCTGCGATCTGTCCGGGGACGTGGCGTCGAGAATCGAGTAGTCGATGGACGGCACCGAGACGGACGGCGCGCCCTGGGCCGGCAGTTCCTGGAACAGCGCACGTGCTGCGGTATCGACGAAGGGGGTGGTGTAGCCGTACAGGGCGTAGTAGGCTGTGAGCTTGCTGACCTCCGTCGAGTCGAGATAGTACGGCGCGCCCATCGCAAAGGCGACGACCCGCGCATTCGGATTTGCCCGCGGGTCTGCTAGGAAGCGCCGGACCACCTGCGCCCCCGGGACATCCGGATCCAGGTCGTGCATCACGAACACGATCCAGTCGGCAGCGGAGAGGGCTACGCCAAGCGGGTCCACGCCTTGCTCGCCATCCTCACTCTCCTGAGGCTGCGGGCCAAACTGGAGGTAGTTCGCAAGCTCCTCAAGGCTAAAGGCGGACACTGTCCCCGCGTTGACGATCCCGGTCGCCTGCGGGCCGTACAACTGCAGGATCGAGGTGCGCAGCGCATCCACGGGGATGAGTGGGCTCTCGTCGCAGTCGGGGCACTGCCGTGCCGGGCGCGTGTCTGTGAAAATGATGATCTGCTCGCCCCGCTCAGGTGCGGTGAGCAGATCCGGCGCGGGTTCCAGCAGCGACAGCGCGCTCCGGGCGATGTTGCGCGTCAGGTTGCCTGCTTCTCCTACATTCTGCAACGCTGCTTCATCCGCCATGACGCTGCTCAGGGCGAAGTCGCCATACAGGTCCAGCTTCTTGCGAAGCACGCGGCGCACTGACGTGTCCACCTGTTCACGGAAGGCCGGGTCCGCCTCGTACTGCTGCACGAAGAAGTCGATGGTATCGATGATCGTCGAGGTCTGGTCTGTCCGCGGATTGCTGCCAAAGTTCCCCAGATACAGAATGTCGTTGCCTGCGCTGAACGCATCCCGGGCAATGCTGCGCGCCGGAAAGATCCCTTCGGATTGGGAGTAATAGCGGCGCACGCCCTCCAGGCCCAGTGCATCAGTGATTAACAGCCCGCCGTCGGCTCGCCACTGCGACACCGCTTGATGCGACATCAGGCCCGGCAGTGCGACCGGGTCGAGGCTGATCGGCTTCGTCGTTGCACGCAGGTTGTCGCCCTGAAAGCCCTGGTAGCGGATATGCCCGACGAGCAGGCCATCCGCTGCTGCCACTGGGTCAGATACCATGCCCGTCACGGCGTAGAACGGCCGAAGGTCAACCTGGGCGAGCTGGTCCAGCGAGCGGCGCACGGTGGGGATTTCGTCCGAAGCCAGCCGGTCCGCCCCGCCGTAGCCGGGAAAGTGCCTCGGCACGACGGCCAGCCGCCCTGCACTGCCCTCGTGGGCCCCTCGAACGTACGCCGACGTCATCTCCGAAACCCAGGCAGGCTCGCCGCCGAACACACGCGCACCGAGATCGCCGGGCGCGGTCGGCTGGGGCGTCTCCATAACGTCCGCCACAGGGCCAAGCAGCAGGTTGATGCCCAGCGCGCTCAGTTCCTGGCCCACAACCACACCCGTCGCCTCGGCGTAGTCGGGGCGCCACGTCGCGCCAACCGCCATATTGCTGGGGAGCTCGGTCATACCCGAGAGCAGGCTGAGGTGCGGCCATGCGCTGCCCTCGTGTTCGGTTGCGATGAACAGGGGTACGTAGTCGGGCGGTGTGATCAGGGGCGGGGACTGCGTCTCGGCCAGCTCGTCGTCTTCAGGATCTTCCACGCCCTCGGGCAGGGTCGCGCGGAGCGCAGCAAGCTGCTGGAGCCGCGTCGTAAGCTGGTAAACCTGTCTCGGCAGATCGTCGCTGTCGGTGAAGTTGCCGTTCTCATGCAGCAGAACGACGCCGCCCACATGGTACTCACTGATCAGCCGGCCAACGTCGGAATCGGGGCCGATGTCTGTGCCGAAATAAGTGACGAGGAACAACTGGCCGACGCGTTCGGCTGGCTCCATGCCTGCCAGAATAGCCTCTACCTGCGGATCAAGCCCCGTCTGCTGAACCGGCTGATTCGGCGGTATGAGGTTTCCAGGCAGCAGCAGCAAGCTGAGAAGGAATGAGACACTGAGCAGACGTCGCATCGGGACGGCGAGCCCTGACTACTAACGGGTACGCGGGGAAGTATACCGTCACGCTCAGAACAGCCGCAAGTCGCCCGGCGTAGGGTTGCCGTAGGGCAGGCGACGATTTCTCGTCCGATGCAAAGGTTAGGGCTGTGTTAGTCTATATGTGCGGACGCCTTCTTCTCCTCCTCAACGAAAAGTGTCGCCACCCTCTGGCGACATTTTTCGTTGTAAGGGCAGGAAGGCGTTTTCTGCGTCTATCGTGCGCGCTCATGAGGCTGGCTGCTCCATGCCTGGCTTAGACCGATCACCGCCAGCACGGACAGCGTCAGCAGAAGCCCCGGCGGCAGCGCAATCCACGGCGCGACCCGGATGTAGGCCCGCCCTTCCCCGAGCAGGCGGCCCCACGTCGGCACAGACGGCGAGCCACTCACGCCGAGGAAGTCCAGCGCCGCCAGGTTCAAGAGCGACCAGGCATAGATCAAAGTGGCGAAGGCCGCCAGCTCCCCGCCGATGTTGGGCAGAATGTGCTGCCGCATGAGCCACACCGGGCCGCCGCCAAGCGTCCGCGCTGCCTCGACGAACGGCCTGTTTCTCACCGACAGCACCGCTGCGCGCACAAGCCGGCTGTACACCGGCACCAGCGCCAGCCCTACGGCGAGCGCCGCTTGCCACAGGCCAACACGCAGGATCGCCACGATGGTCAGCGCCAGCAGCAGGCCGGGAAACGCCAGCACGACGTCATTGGCCCGCATCAGGAGCCAGTCGAGCCAGCCGCCCACCGTGCCGGCCACGACTCCCGTCAGCGCGGCCAACGTCAGTGCGACCACGCCGGCCACAGCAGCCGCACCCAGGGTGTTCCGCGCCCCCCACACCGTGCGGCTGAATACGTCGCGGCCCAGATGGTCGGTACCGAGCGGGTGGCCATCGCCGGGCGGCTGGAGGGCGTCGCCCGCCGGAGCGCCGGCTGGCCCGCCGGGTGCAAGGACCGGCGCGGCGAGCGCCGCCCCTGCCATCATCAGCAAGACCGCCAGCCAGACGACGCGCAAAGCCCGCGTCATGCGACTTCACCCCGGATGCGCGGGTCGAGCCACGCCTTGGCAATGTCGGCGGCGAGGTTGAGCACGCCATACACTACAGCGGCCAGCACCACGATACCCTGCACGACGGGCAGGTCCTTGTCGAGCACGGCAAACAGCAGCAGCCGCCCGAGCCCCTGCCGCGAAAACACAATCTCTGTGACGACGGTCCCGCCGAGCAGGAAGCCGGACTGGAGCGCGATGAGGTCCAGCGTCGGCAGCAGGCCGACGCGCAGGGCATGGCGGCTCAACACCTGCCAGCGGCGCAGACCCTTGGCGCGGGCCAGCAGCAGGAATGGCTCCTGCGCCACCGCGCGCACGCCTGCCTCGACCGTCCGGGCGAGTCCCGCCGAGGTGTTCAGCCCCACTGCCAGCGCCGGAAGCACAAGCTGCCCAGGCGTGCCCTGGCCTGTCGCCGGAAACAGGTCGAGCAGCACTGAGAACACCCAGATGAGCAGGGTCCCGCTGACCATAACCGGGACGGAAAGGAGCAAACCGGTAGCCCCACGGCTCACTTCTCCGAGCCAGGTTTCCTCGCCCAGCGCCGCCCCCAGCCCGAGCCCTCCACCGACGACGACCGCCACCCCGAGCCCGGCCACAGCCAGCGCGAGCGTGGGTGCGAACTGCCCCGCGATGAGCTCTCCAACCCCCTGTCCGAGCGACCACGAGACGCCCAGATCGCCGCCAGCCAGCCCGCCGATATACCGCAAGTAACGCATGCCCAGCGGGTCGTTCAGGCCAAGCGCTTCCCGCCGTCGTTCGAGCACGTCTTCCGAGGCTGTGCTTTGTGCCAGTGCCGCCTCAGCCGGATCGCCGGGGATGATGTTCGCCGCGAAGAAGACGAGAGTCACCGCGGCCCACAGCGAGAGCAGCACCCCGGCCAGCCGCCAGGCGATGAAGCGGATCACGGGCGGCGCTGCCTAGGGCTCCACAGATTCCAGGGTCAGATCGGTGAGATATGGGAACCAGCCCTGCGCGTCGAAGTGCAGGCCGATTACCTCGGGCCGGTATCCATTGAGGTTGACCGGCTCGCGCAGCGGCAGAACGAGTGCCTGCTCCATGATCCGGGCCTGGGCTTGCGAGTACAGGGTCGCCCGCTCTGTCTCATCCATCGACGCCTGGGCGGCGAGGAGCCACGCATCCAGCTCGCCATCGGCATGGCGTGACCAGTTGCGGCTGCCCGTCGAGAGGTACGAGGGGTTGATAACAACCGGATCCAGGTTGGAGAAGTTCAGGCCAATAGCGTTGTATTCGCCCTGGCCCGCCGTCTCTGCCAGCATGGGGAACGACGCGACCTGCTGGATCCGCACCTGCACGCTCAACGTCGACTCCCACTGATTCTCAACAAGCTGGGCTGCTTCCGGGAACAGCCCCCACGGCGGCACCACCACGACGATCTCAAGCGGGGTGCCGTTCTCATCGCGCCAGCCGTCGCCGTCGCTGTCCGTCCAGCCTGTCGAGTCAAAGAGGGTGTTTGCCTGCGCGGGGTCATAGGGGTACTGTGACTGCACCGCCGGTTCGTAGTACAGCGTGGTCTCAGACAGCGGCCCGTAAGCCGGGGGCGAGTAACCCTGATACAGCGACTGGCTGATCGCCTGCCGGTCCGTCGCCAGGATCAGTGCCTGGCGCACGGCGTGGCTGCTCGTCGGTGCCCGGTTCGTATTTAGAATGAGCTCCAGCGGCTGGCCGGGGACGGTCACTTCTTCGAGTTCGATGACGCCGTCGGCAGAGAGCTGGCGCGCATCGGTGGGCAGCAGCTCGCCCATGATGTCGGCTTCGCCGCTCTCAAGAGCCAGCGCGCGCGCCGCCGGGTCCGTAAAGAAGCGGAACACCACGCGCTCGATCTCAGGCGGCCCCTGATTCTCGACAACGGACGGTGCCCAGGCGTAATCGGGGTTGCGCTCCAGCACGAGCCGGTCGTTGACCACGTACTCGACAAAGCGGTAAGGCCCCGTGCCGACCTGGTGGAACTGGTAGGTCGCCGTGTCGTACTGCTGCAGCGCAGCTGGCGACGCGATGCCCAGATATGGCTGGCTCAGACCATCGAGCAGTGGCGCGAACGGTTCGCTCAGGTTGAAGCGCACGGTGAATTCGTCGACAACTTCGACACTTTGCACCGGGCCGATCAGCCCTGCCGCCTTGAGCGAGTTCGCGTCGTCTGACAGGATGCGCTCGATGTTCACGCGGACGGCGTCGGCGTTGAACGGCGTTCCGTCGTGAAAGGTAACGTCGTCGCGCAGCGTGAAGGTGTACGTCAGGCCGTCGTCGCCGATCTCCCACCCGGACGCCAGCCCCGGTACGAACTCCAGCGTATCGGCGTCGCGGTACACGAGCGTGTCGTAGATGTTGCGCAGAGGGATGCCAAGCTCTGAGCTGGCATGGATGTGCGGGTCAATACCGGAAGGTACCAGCGTCAGGCCGTACGTGATCTCAGAGGTGCCTTCTGCGCCAGCCCTCTGCCCCGCACAGCCGGCGACCAGCAGGCTGATAGCTACGACGAGCAGCGCAGGCAACCACCACCAGCGCGACGACCCCTTCAATTCCAGCATCGATTCTCCTGTTCAACCTGGTATGTGACACAACGCCTTCCTCGGGCCGGTGCAGATTATAAGGCAGCGTAAGGGTCGCGACAACAGCGGGGCGTCTGGGCCGCATGTACTTACCATACCGTAGGCCACGTTGAAAGGAAATGGTGGGGGCGGTACAATGGCGCGCATGCAGACCGAACTCAATGGTCACTGTACGGTGTGCGGTCGCCGGCTGGCGAGGCGCCTGGAGTATGGTGGCCGCATCTACTGTGAGCAGCACTATAACAGCTTCGTCGATGACGTCCAGCCGCTCTGGCAGACGAGCGTCTTCATGTTCGGGCTGCTGGTCGCGGTTGTGATCGCGATCGCAGTCGCCGGCCTGCTGTTCGACCTCGAGGTAACGGGTAGGCCGCGCGTCGTGCTCGGCGTGGCGCTGTCTATTCTGCCGGGCTTGATGTGGCTCTTCTTCCTGACGCGGCTTGCCGCCGCGCGCCAGGTCGAAGTCTCGCCGCTGCTGCCGACTGTCTTCGTGCTCTCGGCCCTTATCGCAGTCGCGGTTGCCCACCCCCTGGTGTATGAGCTCATCGACCTGGATGCCTGGCTTGCTCGTGCCACGCCGGTGAACCGGCTCCTCGCCAATATCCTGCTGGGCGGGTCGATCCATGCCTTCCTGCTGTACGCCATCATTCGCTATACCGTCTGGCAGACGCCCGCCTTTGAGCGGCGCGTGGACGGCATCATCTTCTCGCTCGTCGCGGCATGGGGCTACGCGGCGACGTTCAACACCATTTTTGTGCTGGACTACGGTGGCGTCTCGCTGGTTAACGGCAGCTTCCGTCTGTTCGCGCAGACATGTGCCTTCCTGGTGCCCGGTCTCATCATCGGCTATTTCCTCGGCATTAACCGCTTCGAAGATCGCCCCTTCTATTACCTGACCATCGGCGTGGCGCTCTCAGCCTTTCTCAATGGCTTCTTGATGTACGCTGGCGTGGAGCTGAACAACATCCGCGTGAATCTCGCAACCGACGGCTTCAGCCCCTGGCCAGGTCTTGTGCTGACGTTCGGCACGCTGCTGGCCACGTATGCCGCTGTCTTTGGGCTGCTCCGCCGCGAGAACTCTCTAACCCGGGCGCGGATCGAGAGGAAGTCCTCATGAGCGACGTAACCTGGGACTGGGAGGATCAGCTCGAAGAAGTCCAGACGGGGATGACCCGCAACGACCGCGTCTCTGCCGTGCTGGTCGTGCTGCTGACCCTACTCGCCGTCGGTGTAGGCATCGCGATGCGCCAGCGCGCGTCCGGACAGGAGTGGACATACGTCAGCCGGGCGGCAGGTATCGAGGCGGCCTACCCCGCCGGTTGGCTCATCGACGAAAGTGGCGATTACGTCGTACGCATCCGTGACCCGAAGGGCCGCCCGTTCAAGACCCAGTACCGCATCGCAACCGTCCCCGCCGGTGGCCAGACCTCGATCCGCAACGTGCTGGATGGCCTGACCATCCAGCGCTCGACGGACCTTGCCGCTTACCGGGTTGTCAGCGTGCAGGAACAGACCATCGCGGGGCAGGACTTCACCGTGATGAACTTCACCTTCGTCGATGCCGACCCCAACCCGTTCGTACAGCGCCTGCCGACCGTCGTGCTGGGGATGGACGTTGTGATTCGCGATGCCGACCGGGCGATTGTCGTCACCTACATGGCTGACGAAGAGGCGTTTGCCACCCACTACGACGACTTCCAGAGCCTTTTGGCCGCCCTCCGGTATTGAGTCTGGATCCATGTTGCGCCTGACACATCCCTCACGCATGCTGCCGCTGCTGAAGCGCCTCACCCCGCTGCTTGCCGCCCTGCTGGTGGTGGCTCTCGGGCTGGCGGCGCAGGCCATCGCGCAGGACGACGAGCCGGAGTTCGGGCCGGGTGAGCAGGCCCGGCGGGCAACTGTCTTCCTTATGCAGACCTACGAGTCGGCTGGTACGCAGATCGTCTCGTGCGTCGGGTCGGGCACGGTCATCCAGGAAGACGGTCTCATCCTGACCAATGCGCACCTGGCGACGTCTCTGGGTCCATGCCGCGGCGAGCGCATCGTCGTTTCACTGCCTGTGCGTCTCGACGAGCCGCCGGTGCCGACCTACGTTGCAGAGCCGCTGGCGATTGACCAGGCGCTCGACCTGGCGGTGCTCCAGATTACGGGCAGCCTGGATGGCAGCCTGATCGACACAGAGACGCTTAATCTGCCGGCTGTTTCCATCGGCGATCCCTCTACACTGCTGCCCGGCAGTGGCCTCGCCTTCGTGGGCTACCCGGACATCGGCGCGTCCAGCGTCACGCAAATCGACGGTGTGGTGACTGGCATTACGGCGGAGCAGAGCGGCAGCGGCATGGCCTGGCTGCGCACCGACTCGGAACTCAAGGGAGGCATGAGCGGCGGCGGTGCGTACGATGCGGAGGGCCAGCTCGTGGGCATCCCAACCAGCGCGCCGGGCACGGACGGCAATTCACCGGGCCCGATGTGCCTCAGCATTCAGGATGACACGCGCGACGGTCTCATCACCGATGCCGACAGCTGCGTACCCATCGGGGGCGATATCACCGCTGTGCGGCCGATTGTCTTTGCCCGCCCGCTCGTCGAAGCCGCGACCCGCGGTTTGCGCCTCGACCATGCAGAAGGAGCGTTGGCCACCCCGCAGGCCGGCGAGCCATCGGTAAGCCGGCTGTTCTTCTCGACGGGGCTGACGGACTATGGGCAGCCGGCTGATGTCATCACTGCAGCGCCGTCCGGCATCACGAGCCTGTTTTTCTTCTTCGACCATGCCAACCTCGCTGCCGGCACGCCCTACGAGATCCGGGTAACACGCGACGGCGTCGCAATGCCGCAGTTTGGCCTCGGCCCGCTGAGCTGGGGTGGCAGCCCGAACGGCACGTGGTACGTCGGCTCGGAGGGCAAGACCTGGCCCGACGGCACTTACGAATTCCCCATTCTGCTCAACGGCGAAATCGCCGCAGCCCAGTCCATCCAGGTCGGCGCTGCGCCGGATGCACAGCGCTTCAGCGGTCTGCGCTTCAGTCTGCCGGGTGGTGAGGGCGAAGCCGTGGGCAGCGGCGTGTTGTTCCCATCCGGCGTGCAGCGAGTGAACGCGGACTTCGAGTTCGACGGTATGCTGGAGGGGCAGGCCTGGCGCGAGGTCTGGTACCTCGACGGATCGCCGGTATTTGACGAGACCCGCATCTGGGAAGCCGGCCCGTCAGGCCAGCATCAGGTCGCCGCGATCAACAGCCAGGGCCTGCCGCTGGGCCGTTACCGGCTGGAGCTCTACATCGGCGAGCGGCTGGCTGCGACCGGCGACATCACGCTTGCCGGCTCGGCGGCTACCGGCAACCAGCCGCGGATCTTCGAAGGCACCCGCATCTCAAGTGACATCGACCGCGAGGGCCTGCCTGATGGCCAGGTAGGCAGCAGCGGCATGACGATGCCGCTGGGGGTCAACAGTCTGTACGCCTTCGCCAGTTGGGACGCAATGCCGGTTGGGCTTGAGTGGACCTACCGCTGGTTCCTCGACGGCAGGCTGCTTGGCTCTAGCACTCAGCGCTGGACCACCGGCGTGGAGGGCGCGGACTACTGGATCAGCCTGAACTCGGACGACCCGCTGCCCGAAGGCAACTACTCGGTCGAGATTCTTGTGCGCAACCAGCCGATGTTCTCCGCCAGCGTATCGGTGGGCAGTGGCACCCAACCGGTCACGGGTCTTGAGGCAGAAAGCGACGAGGTGCTGATCAGCGGGCATGTCTACGATGCCCTGACCGGCGATGGCGTACCCGGCGCGCTGGTGATTGTGCTGGACGTGATGCAGACATCCGCGACCTATACGTGGGACGAGGCCGACATCCACACGCAGGCCATCACCGACCAGCAGGGGCACTTCAGCCTACCTCGCGGCCTGCCGCGCGGCAACTACTACACTATGTACGTCTTTGCGCAGGACTACATCACCGTGGTGGAAGACAACCTGACGATTCTGCGCAGCCAGGACTCCCCGGCCGAGATGGTGGTGGAGATGAGCCGCCCGTAGTCCAGCCGGTCTCGCGAAGCCATGTCGCGACTTCTGCCACGATGACGGTGGCGTCAGTCTCGTCCAGGTCATACCACCTGATCGCCGGGTCATCTTTCTGGAACCACGTTGCCTGCTGGCGCACGAAGCGGCGCGTCTCGCGCTTGATAGCCTGCACCGCCGCCTCAAGCTTATTTCTCCCGGCCAGATAATCGCTGAACTGCCGGTAGCCCAGGCTGCTCATAGAGGGCAGCTCCCAGCCGTAGCCGCGCGCGAGCAGGTCTATGACCTCCTGCAGCAGGCCCGCTTCCATCATCTGGTCGACGCGTGCGTCGATACGCGAATACAGCGACTCCCGTGAGCGAGTGAGGCCGATCTGCAGCACGGTGTACGGCGGCGGCGACCGCCGTTGTGCCTCGCTGATCGGCTGGCCCGAGACGAGCAGCACTTCGAGCGCGCGCACCACTCGCCGTACGTTCCGGTAGTCGATGCGTTCGGCGGCGGGGGGGTCCTCATCGGCGAGCCAGGCATGCAGCGCCGCGGCGCCGTACGTCGCCGCGAAGCCGGCGAGGTCGGCGCGCAGTGCCGGGTGCGGCGCTACGCGCGGTATTCCCCAGCCCTCGACTACCGCCTGAACGTACTGACCGGTTCCTCCGACGAGCAGCGGCAGTTGGCCCGCCACATGGGCCGCGTCGATGGCATCGTAGGCCATGCGCTGGAATTCAGCCAGTGTGAGCTGCTCGTCAGGCTCCAGGAAGTCGACGAGGACGTGCGGCGCGGCGGCGCGCTCCTCCGGGGTCGGCTTCGCCGTGCCGATGTCCATGTAGCGGTAGACCTGCCGGGAGTCCGCGGAGATGATCACGCCGTCGAACGCCTGCGCCAGCCGCACCGCGAGCCCTGTCTTGCCCACCGCCGTCGGGCCGACGATTACGATAACCGGGGGTGGCGCATCAGCCATCGAAACGTACCGCGTCCTCATACAACGTCAGACGCCGCACACGCCCGCTCGCTGCCAGCTCAATCGCGACGACGTCCACACGCCAGGCGGTGTCGTCCAGCCCGTGCTCTATCAGGTAGGCCTCGGCAGCCCGCAGCAGCCGCACAGCCTTCTGCACCGTGACAGCCTCTTCGGGTGAGCCGTACGCGTTTGCCCCGCGCAGCTTGACCTCGACAAACACCCACGTGTCACCATCCCGCGCAATGATGTCGATCTCGCCGCCCGCACAGCGCCAGTTGCGCTCCACGACGAGCCAGCCCCGCCGCTCAAGCGCCAGCGCCGCGAAAGCTTCGCCCTTTTCGCCAATCTGTGTGGTCGTCACCAGCGTCCTTCCCGCCTGCTGCATACCGCACGACCATGATAGCACAGCGCCCTGCTGCCCGCCCGTGCGAGCGCCCTGCCCTGCTTGCTATACTCAGAGCGCAACTGGCACATGAGCGCGCCGCGCCCACCACACCTGTGAGGAACCATGCGAGCCGAAGTCATCACCATAGGAACCGAGCTTCTGCTCGGCGACATCGACGACACCAATGCGACCTACATCGCGCGGCAGCTCCGCCAGATAGGCCTGGACCTGCTGTACCGCACCACCGTCGGCGACAACGAGGGCCGCATTGCCGAGGTCATCGATAACGCGCTCAACCGCGCAGATGTGGTCATCACGACCGGCGGACTCGGCCCGACCGTCGACGATGTGACGCGGGAGAGCATCGCCCGGGCGACGGGCCGCTCGCTCGAATTCCAGCAGGCGCTGCTGGACCAGATCGCGGAGCGTTTCCGCAGCTTCAACGTCCAGATGAGCGAGAATAATCGCCGCCAGGCTTATCTACCTGACGGCGCAGCGCTCATTGAGAACCCGGTCGGTACCGCACCGGGCTTCATCCTGGAGACGGAACGTGGCGTGATCATCACCGTGCCCGGCGTTCCTCGCGAGATGCACTATATGATGGAGCACGCTGTGCTGCCATATCTCCGCCAGCACATGGACGCCCCCGCGGTGATCAAGAGCGTCGTGCTGCGGACCGCCGGCATCGGGGAGAGCCAGGTGGACGCCCGCATCGCCGACCTCATGACCAACCCCAACCCGACGGTTGGACTTGCCGCCCATACCGGCCAGACCGACGTCCGGGTAACAGCCAAAGCCCGAACCGAAGCCGACGCCGACGCTATGCTCGAAGACATGGCGGCACAGGTAAAGGCGAGGCTTGGAGCGTGGATCTACGGGTCTGGCACAGAGCGCCTCGAGGACGTGGTGAAAGAACTGCTCAGGGGCCAGCACGCCGGCGTGGCAACGGTGGAAGTCGACACCGGCGGCCTGCTGGCCGAGCGGCTGTGCGGCACCGGGGCGGAGGACGCACCCCTCGCATCGTGCGCCGGTGCCTTCCCAACGCTGGCAGAGCTCGACCTTCCCGGCATTGATCTCACCCTGCCGCTCGGCGAGCTGGCCCGGCAGGCCGCGGAGGTCGTCCGCGAGCGCGCCGGTGCTGCGTACGGCGTCGCTGTGTTCATGCGCACCGGCGAGCGCGGCATTGCAGGCGAGCTTGGCACCGAGATCGGGCTCGCCTCCGAAGATGGCAGCCGCACCCGCACATTCAACTGGCTCAACGACAGGCCAGACGCCAATGTGTGGGCTGTGACTCATGCCCTGGCGATGCTTCACCGCTTCTTGCTCAAGTACCCTGAGGCTGCAAACACATGAAAGGCCACAATGCCCGCCACCGGGCAAAGGATACGCTATGACCACCGCCCCACAACCTGAAGACGTGGTCGGGAACACGATTCACCCGGCGACCCGGATGGGTTACGTCCAGTACATTGCCGCCGATATTGAGCGCCAGATCGAGTTCTACGAGAGCATTCTCGGCTTACAAACCCATTGGCGGGAGGGCAGCAGCGCTGGTATGGGTGCAGGCGGTGAGGACTTGCTGCGCCTGACGGAAGTGCCCGGCGCACGGCGTGCCTACCGGACGACCGGCCTGTACCATACCGCGTTCCTCGTGCCCGAGCGCCGGGATCTCGCGCACCTGCTCATGCGCATCGCCGAGACGCAGACCCGCATCCAGGGCATGACGGACCACGGCACCCACTGGGCCATTTACCTGCCCGACGCCGAGGGCAACGGCATCGAGCTGGCCTGGGATTTCCCGCGCGAGCGGTGGCCAACCTCTTTCGAGCAGATGATGCGTCGCAACCGGGCATTGAACACCGCCGAGCTTATGCAGGTGCTTCAGGAGGATTCCTCCCCCTGGGAGGGGCCGGGCCCCGGCACGGCAGTCGGGCACGTTCACCTGCACGTGGCGCACATCCCGCCAACGCGCCAGTTCTACCACGAGGTGCTTGGATTCAACCTGTCGTTTGACCTTGAGAACGCGTCGGGCGGCCTGGCTGAGACGGCGGCGTTCTTCAATGCGGGAGACTACCACCACCACATTGGCGCTAACACGTGGCTCGGCGAGGGCGCGCCGCCACCCCCTGATGATGCCATCGGCCTGCGCTACTTCACCATCATACTGCCCGACCAGGCCGCCCTGGAGCCCGTTCTGGCGCGCATCAAGGCCGCCGGTGTGGAGACACATCAGGTCGAAGAGGGCATCCTGCTGCATGATCCGTCGTACAACGGCATCCTGCTCACCACTGCCAACGGCGGAAGGTGAGTCCACAGATGACACAGAGTTAAGTACAGATTGTCCACGAGTGTCACGAATGAAAGTGCATTACAACCATTAGTGCAATTCGTGTCATTCGTGGACAGCTTTTTCGGTTCCTCTGTGAAACCTGTGGACTCTGCCCCTACTCCGAGTCCAGTTTGAGGATCGCCATGAAGGCTTCCTGCGGCACCTCGACCTGCCCCACCATCTTCATGCGCTTCTTGCCCTTCTTCTGCTGTTCGAGCAGTTTGCGCTTGCGGGTGACGTCGCCGCCGTAGCACTTCGCGAGCACGTCCTTACGCATCGCCTTGACGTTCGCCCGGCTGATCACACGTTTGCCCATCGAAGCCTGGATCGGCACGACGAACATCTGCTGCGGGATGAGTTTCTTCAGCCGCGTGACCAGCGCCTGGCCCTTGTGGTAGGCACTGTCCCGGTGGACGATGAGCGCCAGCGCGTCCAGCGGCTCGTGGTTCACGAGTACGTCCAGCTTGACGAGATCGCCCGCCCGGTACTCCAGGAAGTGGTAGTCCAGCGAGGCGTAGCCGCGCGTCGTCGACTTGAGCCAGTCGTAGAAATCGATGATCAGCTCGGCCAGCGGGATGTCGTATGAGAGCATCACCCGGGTGCGGTCCAGGTACTCCGTCGCGATGTACTCGCCCCGCTTCTTGGTCACGAGCTCCATCACCGGGCCGATGTAGTCCGTCGGCGTGAACACCTGTATGCGCATCCAGGGCTCCCGGATCTCCTCGATCTCGCCCTCGTCTGGCAGCTCCGCCGGGCTGTCGATGACGATCTCCTCGCCTGTATGTCGCATGAGCACCTGATATTCCACGCTCGGCGCGGTCGCAATGATGTCCAGGTCGAACTCACGCTCCAGCCGCTCCTGCACGATCTCCATGTGGAACAAGCCCAGGAAGCCGCAGCGGAAACCGAAGTTGAGTGCCTGCGACGTCTCTGGCTCGAAGACCAGCGAGGCGTCGTTGAGTTGCAGCTTCTCCAGCGCGTCACGCAGCAGCGGGTAATCCTCACCCTCGACCGGGTACAACCCCGCGAATACCATCGGCTTCACCTGCTGGTAGCCGGGCAGCGGCTTCTCTGCTGGCGTGTCGCGCAGCGTAATCGTGTCGCCGACTCGCGCCTCGCGGATCGTCTTGAGGCCGGTTGCCACGTAGCCGACCCCGCCCGCGTGGATCGAACCGGTAGGCTTCATCACCGGCGCAAACACCCCGACCTCGATGGGCTCGACCTCGGCCCGGGTCGCCATCATGCGCAGCACGTCACGCTTGTCCAGCTGCCCGTCGACGACGCGCACGTAGGCGATGACGCCCTTGTACGGGTCATAGTGGCTGTCGAATACCAGCGCCCGGAGCGGTTTGGCCGGGTCGCCCTGAGGCGGCGGCACGCGCTGCACGATGGCCTCAAGCACCTGCTCGACGTTCTCGCCTGTCTTCGCCGAGAGCTGGATGATGTCGGCGGCGTCGATGCCAATCAGCTCTTCAAGCTCCTCTGCGACCTCATCCGGCCGGGCGGCGGGCAGATCGATCTTGTTGACCACCGGGATGATCTCAAGGTCTGCGTCGAGTGCGAGGAGTAGATTGGCAAGCGTCTGCGCCTCGATACCCTGTGTCGCGTCCACGACGAGGATCGCGCCTTCGCACGCCTGCATCGCCCGCGAGACCTCGTACGTGAAGTCCACGTGCCCCGGCGTGTCGATCAGGTTCATCTCGTATATCTCGCCGTCGCTCGCATCGTACTGCATCCGTACGGCGCTGGCTTTAATCGTCACGCCGCGCTCGCGCTCCAGGTCCATCGCGTCAAGCACCTGGTCCGTCATCTCACGGTCGGAGACGGTGTGAGTCAGCTCAAGCAAGCGGTCCGCGAGCGTGCTCTTGCCGTGGTCAATGTGTGCAATAATCGAGAAATTCCGGATCTTGGACTGGTCCATACCAACCTTGTCTGCGCTGAGATACCTCTCCTAATCCTGCCTATTTTACCGCACCTGTGCCTACTTCCCCATGTGACAGCAGCACACACCAGAGCCAGGGTCAGGTTGACAAAGCGCGGGGCGAACATACACTAGCTGTAAGGGAATTGTGATTCCAGGAGAGCCTGCTGCCAATGACCATCAAGAGGGGATTGCTCGTTCTGGCCTGTCTCGTGCTGGCCGCAGCCGCCTGCAATTTACCTGCCGCGTCGGAGGATGAGCAGCCCAGCCTGCAAACCCTCGAGGCGCAAGCCACGCTAACCGCCGGCGCGCCGACAGGCGCGGCGACCACCCCGGCAGAGGAAACCGCCGAACCGCCCGACGACACCGACACACCGGGCGGAGACGACGAGGAGACTCCCACTGGCGAGGCCACTGGGACGGAGACCAGCGAGCCGACCGAGACCGCAACCCGGCGCCCGGCGACGCAGCCCTCCGGCGATGGCGCACCTGAGTTCGGCGATGAGATTTACAGCACTGACTTCCGTACGGGCTGGGTCGAAGTCACCAGCGCCGACCAGGGGACGATTCGCGGGCGCGCAACCCCGACCGATCAAGGGCTGCTGTTTGAGGTCGAGCCGAGCTGGGGGCTGTGGGTCTACACGCAGCAGGACGACGTGAGCACGTTCTACGCGGAGGTCACCGCCGCCCCGCGTGACTGCCCGCCGGGATCCAGCGCCTACGGGCTCATGTTCCAGTTCCGCGACAACGACAACTTCCGCGCCTTCGCCGTAACCTGTTCAGGCGACTATCGGCTGTACGACTTCAGCGATACCGGGGATGTCACGCTGGCGATGGGCGAGCTCCCGGGCGGCATCGACACCTCAACCGGCGAGCATACACTGGGCGTCATGGCGCAGGGTAACCGGCTCACCGTTTATGTCGACAACCGGCAGGTAGACGCCGTTCAGGTGGACGATATGCCCGCGGGGGACGTAGGCCCGTTTGTCGATACATTCGGCGAGGGTATTGCCGTGACATACCGGCGGCTGGCCGTCTACGAGCCTGACTAGGCCGGGACCCTTACCGGCTACGCTTCAGCCAGGGCCGCGTCGATGAGCGCGGCTCTGTTCACGTCTGCCATCACACTGCCGGTATCCGCCCACAGCAGGAATTCGACGTTCCCGGCGGGCCCGTGCACCGGCGAGGGCATCAGGCCACGCACCACAAGTCCGGCATCCGCCGCATGCTCGACAACGCCTTCAAGCACCCGGCGATGCACCGACGGGTCACGCACCACACCGCCCTCCCCCACGTCGTCCCGCGCCGCCTCAAACTGCGGCTTGACCAGTGCGACAACCTCACCGTCCGGCGAGAGCCAGCCGCGCACCTGCGGCAGGATGTGCCGCAGCGAAATGAACGACACGTCGATGCTGACGAAGTTCACCGGCTCGGGCAGTTCGTCGAGGTGCCGCGCGTTCGTGCGGTCCATGACGACGACGCGCTCATCCTGGCGCAGCTCCCAGGCAAGCTGCCCGTAGCCCACGTCGACAGCGTAGACCCGCGCCGCTCCCGCCTGTAGCATCGCGTCCGTGAACCCGCCTGTCGACGCCCCGACGTCGGCACAGACCCGCCCGGCGAGCTCGATGTCGTATGCCTCCAGCGCGGCCGCGAGCTTGTCTCCACCCCGGCTGACGAACCGCGCCCGCGTTTTGAGCCGGATATCCGCCCCTGCGGGGACCCGCGTGCCGGGTTGGGTCACAAGCTGCTCGTCGACGTAGACTTCACCCGCCATGATCAGCCGCCGCGCGAAATCCGCGTCTTCGGCCAAGCCGCGAGCCACCACAAGCTCGTCGAGGCGCATCTTGCCCCGGTGTCCCACCATCCGCTTCGGTCCCTTCTTCGCTCATCTCTCCCCAACAGGCGATTGGGTAGCTTCACTGATTGACACGGCCCCTCCACGATTTATAATAGCTCGGAACGCAGCGGCACCGCGAAGAGGACAGCCAAGCCGGGCAATCAGCATGAGCCAGACCAGAGTCAACAGCACATTCGGTGAGCAGGTTACCGGGCTTATCCGGACCATGCGCATCAAGCAGTGGGTAAAGAACGGGTTTCTGTTCGTACCCCTGCTCTTCGACGGCAAGCTCGACGAGCCGCAGCTCCTGCTCACGACTGCCGCCGGATTCATGCTGTTTAACCTCATGACGAGCGCGGTCTACATCATCAACGACATCGCCGACCTGGAGGCGGATCGCCGGCACCCGCGCAAGCGGCTGCGCCCGCTGCCCTCTGGCCAGCTATCCCGCGAAGTCGCGATCGCAGCCGCTATTCTCCTGCTGGTCGTCGCACTGCCGCTGGCATTCCTGGTCAAGCCCATGTTCGCCGTGGCTGCTGCGAGCTACCTGCTGATCCAGCTTCTGTACTCTTTCTGGCTTAAACATATCGTCCTGATCGACGTAATGACGATTGCGGCAGGCTTCCTGATCCGTGTCGCCGCGGGCGCCATCCTGATCGTCGCCGAGCGCTTCTCCCCGTGGCTGTACGTCTTCACCGCGATGCTGGCCCTGTTCCTGGGCTTCAGCAAGCGCCGCCAGGAGCTTGTCGAGCTCGACGGCGGCGAGAACCACCAGCGCGCCATTCTCGATCACTACAGCCTCAACCTGCTCGACCAGATCATCCTGATCGTCACCGCGACGACCACGCTCACCTACGCGCTCTACACCTTCAGCGCCGAGGGCCTGCCCGAAAATCACACCATGATGCTGACCACGCCGTTCGTGCTGTACGGCATCTTCCGCTATCTGTACCTGATCCACGTGCGCGGTGAGGGCAGTGCGCCGGACGAGGTCGTGCTTGAGGACAGGCCCATCCAGATCGCCATTGTGCTGTGGGCGCTGTCCGTCGTGCTCGTATTGTACGTCCTGCCATCATGACAGCCATCGAGGCCAGCGCCCCCGGCAAGATCATCCTGCTCGGCGAGCATGCCGTCGTCTACGGGCAGCCCGCGCTGGCGGTGCCGCTCGGCAGCCTGCGGGCCACGGCGCGCATCGTGCCGGGCCAGCCCGGCGCGGGTCTCACCATCGACGCGTTGGACATCGGCGTGCGGTTGTCGCTGGCCATGGCAGCCATGAACGCCCTGTCGCTGACGGCGCGTCTCGTCCTTGAGGCAGCGGGAGCTGCCGAGCCCGATGCCGAAATCGAACTCCACTCGACCATTCCGATTGCCAGCGGCCTGGGGAGCGGAGCCGCGGTTGCGGCGGCGCTCGCCCGCGCCCTCGGGGAGTACGTTGGGCGCTCATTTTCGGCTGCCGAGTTATCCGACCTGGTATACGAGGTCGAGAAGGTGCACCACGGCACCCCCAGCGGTATCGACAACACCGTAGTCTGCTACGAGCAGCCGGTCTACTTCCTGCGCGGGCAGCCGCCGCGCGTGTTCCATGCCGCCAGGCCGTTTCACCTGCTCGTGGCAGACACCGGTATGCCGAGCCCTACCCGTGAGACGGTCGGGGCGGTGCGTGTGGCCTGGCAGCGCGAGCCCGAGCGGTACGAGGCGCTCTTCACCCGCATCGGCGACGTCGTCCGGGCGGGCTACCGGGCAATTGAGGGCGGCGCGAACGAGAAGCTCGGGCCGCTGATGTCGCAGAATCATGCCCTGCTGCAGGAGCTCGGCGTGTCTTCCGCCCGGCTCGACGCACTTGCCGCGGCGGCGGTCGCAGCCGGTGCATTGGGCGCGAAGCTCTCCGGCGGGGGCGGCGGGGGCAGCCTCATCGCGCTTGTGCGGGCCGCCGATGCCGCAGGCGTCACTGCCGCCCTTGAGTCTGCGGGGGCTGTCCGCGTCATCCACACGACGGTGTCCTGAGACTGGAGGCTGCGCGCGTGCTGACATTCCTCAAGCTCGGCGGGTCGCTGATTACCGACAAAGCCGGCACGGAAGCCGCCCGGCAGGACGTGATCGCCCGGCTCGCAGCTGAGATTCGCGCCGCATACGAGGCGAACGGTCGGCCCGGCCTACTCGTCGGGCATGGCAGCGGCAGCTTCGGGCACAATGCCGCCGAGCGCCATGGCACCCGGCAGGGCGTCGCGACGCCGGAGCAGTGGCGCGGTTTCGCAGAAGTCGCGGTTGTCGCCGCGCGGCTGAACAACCTCGTGACCGAGGCTTTCCACGCCGCCGGGCTGCCGGTGTTCCGGGTGCAGCCGTCGGCTTCAGCCGTGTGCCGCGACGGCGTGATTACCTCGATGGCGCTGGAACCCATCCGCGCGGGGCTGGCTCACGGGCTCATCCCGCTGGTGCACGGCGACGTCGCCGTGGACGAGGTGCGCGGCGGCACGATCGTCAGCACCGAGGACGTGTTTACGTACCTCGCGAAACAGCTCCGGCCCGCCCGCATCCTGCTCGCCGGGGACTATGAAGGCGTGCGGGATGAGCACGGCGAACTCGTCCGGCACATCACGCCGGGCACGCTTTCTGACGTGCGCGCCGCGCTCGGTGGCTCGGAGCAAACCGACGTGACCGGCGGCATGGCCGCCAAGGTTGAGTCGATGCTGGCCTTGTGCGTGGCTGTACCGGGCCTGAGCATCCGCATCTTCGACGGCAGGCCGCCCGGCGCCGTCCATGACGCGCTTACCCGGCCCGAGTTCGGTGCGGGCACGCTCCTCGAAGCAGACTAGGACAGCTATGGACGCCCCTCTCACCGCGACCGCGCGAGCCTACAGCAACATTGCGTTCATCAAGTACTGGGGCAACCGTGATGCCGGGTTGCGCCTGCCCGCTAACGGCTCGATCTCGATGAATCTGGCCGGGCTGGAGACTGTCACGACCGTGCAGTTTGAGCCGGGCCTGCGCGCCGACGAGCTCTCCCTGGACGGCCAGCCTGCCGCTGGCGCGGCGCTGGAGCGGGTCAGCCGGCACCTCGATCTGCTGCGCGCTCTGGCGGGCGTGAACCTCCGCGCCCGTGTGACTTCCCGCAACACATTTCCGACGGGAACCGGGATTGCGTCGTCGGCTTCGGCGTTCAGCGCGCTGACCGTCGCCGCCGCCGCCGCTCTCGGGCTGGCGCTCGGCGAACGGCAGCTCACGACGCTCGCGCGGCAGGGTTCGGGCTCGGCGAGCCGGTCGGTGCCCGGCGGTTTCGTCGAGTGGCACGCGGCGGACACCGACGCCGAGTCCTACGCTGAGAGCATCGCACCGCCCGAACACTGGGACCTCGTGGACCTTGTTGCCATCGTCAGCCGTGAGCACAAAGCCGTTGGCTCGACAGGCGGGCATGCCCTCGCCGCCACTTCCCCGCTGCAGAGCGCCCGCGTCGCCGACACCCCGCGCCGCCTTGACGTCTGCCGCCGCGCGATCTTCGAGCGGGACTTCGCGGCGTTCGCCGAGATTATCGAGCAGGACGCGCTGATGATGCACGGCGTGATGATGACCTCCGCCCCACCGCTGGTCTACTGGCAGCCCCCTACCCTTGCCCTGATCGACGCCGTGCAGCGCTGGCGCGCCGGTGGCCTGCCGGTGGCCTTCACCATCGACGCGGGGCCAAACGTCCACGTAATTACCACCAGTGCCCATGCCGCCAGTATTGAGGCGCGGCTGCGCGACGTCGAGGGCGTGCTGGAGGTGCTGAGCGCAGTACCAGGCGGCCCCGCCCACCTGCTGCCTTGATACGCGCGGCATCGTCCTCTCTACACCCGTTTTGTTGTAAGATAAGAGTTAGAAAGCCGTGATAGGCGCCGGCGGCTTTGCCGCACTTCGAGCCCGGCAGGTATAATTACCCTGTTACCGATCCTGCGGTCTGGGGATGGCATTCAGACGCCACGGGCGGTATCGTTATCGAGTAAGCGAGAAACAAGTCTGCCGTTTCGCACCTGCGTGCGAAAGAAAGGCTGCGCTGTCATGTCAATCGGGCTGAGCACAGGGTTGGCTATCCTGTCCTTCATCGTGGTAATCGGTCCACTGATCTTTTTCCACGAGCTGGGGCACTTTGCTGTCGCCCGCCTGTTCAAGATTAAAGTCGAGGAGTTCGGCATCGGCTACCCGCCGCGTATGGTGACGCTCTTCGAGCGCAACGGGACGAAGTACACGCTGAACTGGCTGCCGCTGGGCGGCTTCATGCGGCCTGCCGGCGAGGACGATCCCAGCGTGCCCGATGGCCTGAGTGCCGCCTCGAGAACTGCCCGTTTTGCAACGCTGTTTGCCGGCCCCGCAGCCAACCTGATCATCGCCTTCTTGCTGCTGCTCGTCATGTTCATGATCGGCGCCCCCGAGGAACAGCCGGGCGCGCTGGTCACGCTCATCGAGCCCGACAGCCCGGCTGAGGTCGGCGGGCTGGAGGTCGGCGATGTGATTCTCAAGGCCGACGGCGTGCCGATTATGACCTACGACGATCTGCGCGAGTACATCTACGCCCACACGGGTGAGACGATCGCGCTGGAGGTTCGCCGCGATGAGGCCCTCGTCGATCTGACACTGACTCCGCGCACCGAGTGGCCGGAGGGCCACGGGCCGACCGGCATCCAGATGCAGCCCATCTATGAGATCGAGCAGTACGGGCCTTTCCGCGCGTTTGGCCGCACCATCGAGGAAATGGGTACGCTGATGGCGGCCTTCGTCGAGCTGCCGCGCCAGATCATACAGAACCAGATCCCGGCCCGCTACCTACGCCCGGTTAGCATCATCGGCATCAGCCAGATGGGCGGGCAGGCGATGGAAGCGTCGATTGACCAGAGCGCGGCCTGGCCGATCATCCAGCTCACGGCCTTCATCAGCCTGGCGCTGGCCATCACCAACCTGCTGCCCATACCTGCGCTCGACGGCGGGCGAATTCTGTTCGTGCTGATCGAGGCAGTGCGCGGCAAGCGTATTAAGCCCGAACGTGAAGCCGTGGTTCACTTCATCGGCTTCGCCATTCTGATGACCGCCATGATTGCGTTCATGTACCTGGATATTGTGGATCCGCTGATACAGTGATGTTTGACTACGACGAACCGTTTCAGAATCTAATCGACAACCTGCGCGACGTGGATGAGCCACTGCGCTCGGCGATCGTCTACCGGCTGTCGAACGCGACCGCCGAGGATATGGCGGAACTTCAGGCCGCCTGGCAGGGGGTGCCCGCGGTCCGGCGGCAGCTCCTGCTCTCACGCCTGTTGGATCTCAGCGAGGTGAACTTCGAGGTTGACTTCACCGCCGTTGCCCTCTTCGCGCTCGAGGATGAGGACGACGACGTGCGCCGCATCGCGGTCGAGGCCCTGTGGGAGAACCAGGAGGCCCCGACGATGCGCCACCTGCTGCGTCTGCTCCAGCAGGACCCCAGTGCCGGCGTACGCGAGGCGGCCGCCCAGTCACTCGGGCGTTTTGTGCTGGCCGGTGAGCTTGACGAGTTCCCCAGGGCGCTCGCCGACGAAGTTGAGCTGGCCCTGCTTGAGGTGTGGCAGGAGCCGGGCGAGCTGCCCGACGTGCGCCGCCGCGCGCTTGAGAGCATTTCGTACTCAGGCCGCGAGGAAGTCCCCAGCCTGATCGAGGAGGCGCTGGAGGACCAGGAGCTCAGGATGCAGGCCAGTGCTGTCTTCGCGATGGGCCGAAGCTGCGACGAGCGCTGGGAGAACCACGTGCTCAATGCACTCTACCATCCCGAAGCCGAGCTGCGTTTTGAGGCAGCACGCGCGGCCGGCGAGCTGTTCCTCTCGGGGGCCGTGCGGCGTCTCATCGAGATGCTGTACGAGGACGACCGCGAAATCCAGCAGGCGGCGATCTGGTCGCTCGGCGAGATCGGCGGCGAGCAGGCCAAGCGCGCGCTGATGGACTTCGCGGACGACGAGGACCTTGACCCCGATATGATGGAGGCCGTTGAAGACGCGGTCAATACCGCCGTCCTGAGCACAGGCGAATTCGTCACGTACATCTTCGAGATGGACGAAGACGACCCCGGAGCTCTGGACGACTTCGAGGGCTTTGACCTCGCCGACTCCGATTTCGACGCGCTCTCCGACCCGGACGACGAGTAGCGGGCAGGTTGCCGCAGACACACCACCGAGGGTGCTAGCCGTGAGACTCCTCTCCAGACTGCCAGGGATAGTGAGCACCCTGGCAATCGTCACGCTTCTTGCCGCACCGCCGCACGCTCACGCCCAGGAAACGCCTCTCACAGACGTCGAGCACTGGGAGATCGTAACGTACGGCGAGGCTATCAGCTTCAACCTGCGAGCCAGCGCCCCCGCGCCGCTGGTGCGAGGCGCGCTCGTAGTGCAGGGCGAGCACCTCGCCGACCCATATCGAGTAGAAGTCCCGTTTGCGCCCGGCCAGCGAGTGGAGCTGTCGCACAGCGTGCCGGTCGCCGAGCTGCGCCTGCCGGCTTTTGCGCGGCTACAGGTCCAGTGGGTCTTTCAGGACGAGGCAGGTAACCCGTACGCCACCGGGCCCGTCGCATTGAGCTACGCCGACAACACCGTGCCGTGGGCCTGGGCCGTGCAGACTCAGGGTGGTGTCACTGTCTACACAGACGGCGCCAGCCCCGACGTGGCGAACGCGGCGCTGAGCACGGCTGTGACGGCTGCCGCGCAGACGCGCCGTGTGCTCGGCGTGGCTTCTGTGGCGGAGATCCACGTCTTCGTGTACCCGGAGCTGTCCCAGCTCGTACAGGCGCTCCGGCTGCACGGCGAGAACGTTCAGGACTGGGTCGCCGCATACGCGATCCCGGCATACCGGGTCGCGCTGGTTGCCGCCTCGCCGGGGCCAGAAGGGATTGCCAGCCTGCGCCGCGACATCCCCCACGAGGTGACGCATCTCGTCCTGGCGGAAGCCGCCGGGCCGGAAGCCGCGCGTATCCCCGGCTGGTTTGCGGAAGGACTGGCGCTGCTGAGCGCATCCGAGGCAGACCCCACGCTGTCGCGTGGGCTGCACGAGGCGGCTGATCGCGGCACGCTGCTTCCCCTGGAGGCGCTGTGCGCGCCGCGCTTCACCGGCCTCGCCGCTGACGACACAGCACTCGCCTATGCCCAGAGCGAGAGTGTGATGCGCTACATCGACAACCGGTTTGGTGCCGCCTATACCCAGCGGCTGCTGGCTGCCTATGCGGATGGGATGGACTGCCAGGCGGGCGTGCAGCGTGCGCTGGGGATTTCGCTGGCACAGCTTGAGAGTCAGTGGCATAATGATCTTCTGAGCCAGGCAGCCCGCACGCCGCAGAATAACCTGTCAGCCGTGCCCTGGCTTATTGTATGGTTCGTCAGTCTGGGGCTGGCCCTGCTTTTTGTAGCCCCGCAGCCGTACCGGCGGCTGGCCCGGCGGCAATCCTGACAGCGGCGGCCCGCAGACTGGCAGGTGGAGACACTAACCATGCCCGATTCTTCCGGCCCGGCACGCCTGCACGCCGTTGTGTCAGGCATGGTGCAGGGCGTGCATTACCGCGCGACGACCATACGGCAGGCATCCGCACTCGGCCTGACAGGCTGGGTGCGTAATGTGCGTGATGGCAGCGTGGAAGTCATGGCAGAGGGGCCCCGCGAGCAGTTGGAGGCACTCGTACAGTATCTTTGGAATGGTCCGCCAGCCGCGTTGGTAGCGGCGGTGGACGTTGAGTGGGCCGAGCCCACTGGTGAGTTCAGCAGCTTCCGTGTACGTTTCTGACCCGACCACCACTCCCGCGCCAACCGCCGATTCCGCCAGGCGATCAAATCCTGAGCGGGTCGCGTGGCGTGTCCTGATCGCATCGTTTACGGTGTTCGTCCTGCTGTGCGGCGCGACGATTTACCTGATCCAGTGGTACCTCTTCGAGTCAGACGTCCGGCTTGACGTGGAGCTGACGGCGGCGCGGGGCACGGTGCGGATGCTCGAACCGAGCGCGGAGCAGGAAGCCGCCGTCGCCGACCGCCGCACCGACCAGCGCTTCCCGTTTGAAGTCCGCACGGACACCTCGCAGGCGATCCTGCACATCACCACGCACGCGGGCGAGCTGCCTGTTGCGTCAGTCGTGGCGCTGCACGACACTGCTCTCACGCTGCTCGACGCGAATGGCCCGCGCTTCGGCTTCAACAATGACCCGTATACGGTGCAGCTCAGCATGGCTGCGGGCCGCACCGAGCTTCGCCTGCTCGACGTGGGCAGCCACGAAACAGACGTGACGCTCTCCACGCCGCATGCCGACGTGCGTATCACGCAGCCGGGCCACTATCTTGTCGATACGACGGAGGACCGCACGCGCGTCACCGTGCGGCGAGGCACAGCCTATGTGACCGCGCCAACCAGCAACGCACTGGTCGAGGTACCCGCCAATCACAGCACGACGGTCGATCACACGAGCGAACTGCCAGGGATAGTCCCCGCGGAGGAACGCCTGGTGGCAAACGGCGATTTCTTGCTGCCGTTTGCCGGGAGCTGGACGTTCTACGATGACAGCGTGCTGCCGTCCGGGGCGGCCCTGAACCGGGTCTTCGCGGGTCAGGAGAGTCTCACACTCGACCGGTCTCAGGAGCACTCGCCGGGGCTGACGCTGGATCACGGCGAGACGGGGCTGCGCCAGGACGTGGATCGCGACGTGCGCGGGTATTCATACCTCGAGCTATGGGGCACATTCTACGTGGAAGAGCAGTCACTCTCGACGTGCGGGCAGGAAGGCTCCGAATGCCCGATGATGATCCGCATGCGGTACATCGACGTGCAGGGCATCGAGCGCGAGTACATTCAGGGGTTCTATGCCTACCACGATCCGGCGCTGGAATACCCGCTGACGTGCGATAGCTGCCGCGGCGAGCACGAGCGCATCACGCTCCAGAGCTGGTATACATTCCGCTCGGGCAATCTGTTCACCGTACTGCCGCCTGAGCAGCAGCCTGCCATCATCCAGCAGGTGCGATTCTACGCCTCTGGGCATGCGTACAGGGTCAACGTCTCCGAGATGGAGCTGCTGGCCTCCCGCTAACCGCCTGCCGTGGCGTCTCTCACTGCTTCGACAATTGGCGACATCTCGCCCGCCTCGCTGCGCCAGCGCTCGAACGGGTAGTTGTATGCCGCCGCCGACACGACGAACCCAAACGCCGCACCGATGTCCCCCCGGCTGCGCACATCCTTCACGAACTGCGCGTACTGGGCAGCCTTAGTCTTCGCGGTTACATCAGGGGATGGGTTGCTGAACTCCGTGATCAGCAGGAGACGGCCCGGCCACTCGTCGCGGTACAGCGTGTACACGCGCCCCGAAGCCGTGTCGTCCAGCTCCTGCTGGGTCTGCCAGTGGCAGTGGCAGCCAATCCAGTCCGC